>NZ_JAAAPJ010000011.1 GCF_009909145.1 Corallococcus silvisoli | reverse complement strand
GGGGACGTAGGCGGCGCCGGCCTTGAGGGAGGCGAGGACGGCGACGGGCATGTCGAGGCTGGAGCGCTCCAGACACAGGCCAACGGAGCCACCGGGCGTGACGCCCAGGGAGAGGAGGTGGTGCGCGAGCTGATTGGCGCGTGCTTCGAGCTGGGCGTAGGTGAGGGAGTCGACTCCATTCGTGACGGCGACCGCATCCGGTGTCCGCGCGACCTGGGCCTCCACCCACGCATGGATGAGTCCCGGTGCTGGAAGTCGCTCCTCCCGGCTGTTCCAGTCGAGCAGCAGCCGCTGACGCTCCGCTCCCGAGAGGAGCGTCAGAGTCGCGAGGGGCTGTTCGGGATTCGCGACGACGCCTTCGAGCAGTCGCACGTAGTGCGTGGCCATCCGGGCAAGGGTCGCCGCCTCGAAGAGCGCGGTGTTGTACTCCCAATAGGCGACGAGTCCCTGAGACGTCTGCCGCATGAACAGCATGAGGTCGAAGCGGGAGACGCCTGTCTGGAACGGAACCTCCTCCACAATCAGGCCGGGCAGCGACAGCGGCGCGGCTGCTCGCTGAAGGACGAACATCGTCTGCACCAGCGGCGTACGGCTCAAGTCGCGCGGAGGCTTGAGCGCGTCCACGAGCTGTTCAAACGGGAGGTCCTGGTGGGCGAAGGCTCCCAGGCAGCTCTCACGTACCCGGCGCAGGAGCTGGCGGAAGGAGCCCTCCGCCGGGACCTCCGCGCGAAGGACGAGCGTGTTGACGAAGAAGCCGATGAGGCCTTCCACCTCGCGGCGGTTGCGGCCGGAGATGGGCGAGCCGACGACGATGTCCTCCTGGCCGCTGTAGCGGGCAAGCAGGACCTGGAAGCCCGCCAGCAGCGTCATGAACAGCGTGGCGCCCTCCCGTTGCCCCAACAGCTGGAGGGCGCGGTGGAGGGCTTGGGGCAGGGGCACCTCGAAGTTCGCGCCCTGGAAGGTCTGCACGGGCGGGCGTGGCTTGTCGGTGGGCAGGTCCAGCACGGGCGGTGTCCCCGCCAGCTCTCGGCGCCACCACGTAAGCTGCTCCTCCAGCGCCTCGCCCTGGAATGACTCCCGCTGCCACAGGGCGTGGTCCACGTACTGGAGGGACAGCGGCGGGAGGGTGGAGCCGGTGCCTCGCGCATGCGCGGGATAGAGCACGTCCAGCTCGCGCTGGAGTACGTCGATGGACCACCCATCGAAGGCGATGTGGTGGATGACGAGCATCCACACATGGTCGTCGTCCGCGACGCGCAAGAGCCGGCCTCGCACCAGCGGACCCTGGCGAAGGTCGAACGGACGGCGCGCCTCTTCCTCCAGTCGCACCGGGAGCACGGCGACGTCCACCTCCACCGGCTTCAGCGCGAAGTCCCACGCCGGGCCGATGCGCTGCACCGGCTGCCCATCCACCTCATCGAACGTGGAGCGCAGCACGGCGTGGCGCTGGATGATCTCCGCGAGGCTCCGCTCCAGCGCGCGAGCATCCAGCGGTCCGCGCAGCCGCGTGACCAGCGGCACGTTGTAGGAGAACCCCAGCGTGTCGAGCCGCGAGATGAACCACAGCCGCTGCTGCGCGAACGACTGTGGACGCCACCCATCCCTCGGGCCGGGTTCGAGCGGGAGGGACCGGAGCCAGCGGCCCCCCTGCCCCAGTGCGTCGATGCGCGCGGACAGGCTGGCGATGGTGGGGGCCTCGAACAGCGCCCGCACGGACAGGTCCACCTGGAAGGTCTCGCGCAGACGGGAGATGACCTGCGTGGCGAGGAGCGAGTGTCCGCCCAGCTCGAAGAAGGAGTCCTGCGTCCCCACGCGCGTGCGTCCCAATAGAGGGGCCCATACCTCGGCCACCGCCGTCTCCGTCGCGGTGCGCGGCGCCACGTACTCCTCCCCGGCGAGCGCGTTCCCGACGGGCGTGACGAGCGCCTTGCGGTCCACCTTGCCCACGGGCGTCAGGGGCAGCCGGTCCAGCTTCACGAAGGCGGCGGGGACCAGCGGGGCCGGCAGCCTCGCGGCGAGGCCCGCGCGCAGCGCCGTCGCGTCCACCTCCGTGCCGACGACATACGCCACCAACCGCTTGTCGCCGGGGGCGTACTCACGCACCTCGGCCACCGCGTCGTCCACGCCGGGCAGGTGCCGCAGGGCCGTCTCGACTTCACCCAGCTCGATGCGGACGCCGCGCAGCTTCACCTGGGTGTCCGAGCGGCCCATGAAGGCCAGCTCCCCGTCCGGCAGCCACCGCGCGCGGTCCCCCGTGCGGTACAGCCGGGCACCTGGGACGTCGCTGAAGGGGTGGGGCACGAAGCGCTCGGCGGTGAGGTCCGGCCGGCCGACGTAGCCCCACGCCAGACCGTCACCTCCCACGTACACGTCGCCCACGACGCCTGGGGGCACCGGCTCCAGGTGCGCGTCCAACACCAGCGCCTGGGAGTTCTCCAGAGCGCGGCCAATGGGCACGGGCCTCCGCGCGTCCTGGTCCTGCTTCACCCGATGCGTGGTGGAGAAGGTGGTGTTCTCCGTGGGGCCATAGCCGTTGACGACCGTACCCCCCGCGTCCAGCAGCTTGCGCGCCGCCACCGGGGACAGGACGTCGCCACCCGTGAGGACCTGCCCCACGCGCGCGAGCGCCTCGGGCCGCGTCAGGGCCATCTGTTCAAGGAGGGAGGTGGTCAGGAACAACACGCTGATGCGCTCGCGCTCCAGCGTCGCCTCCAGCTCCTCCAGCGAGAGCATGTCCGGTGGGTAGAGGAACAGCCTCGCGCCGTGGAGCAGGGCCCCCCAGAGCTCCAGCGTCGCGGCGTCGAACGACGTGGGCGCCAACTGGAGGACGGTGTCGCCGGGGCCGGCATGGAAGAAGGACACGCCCTTCACCAGCCGCGCCACGCTCCGGTGCGGAACCCCCACGCCCTTGGGCCACCCGGTGCTCCCAGACGTGAACATGACGTACGCGAGCGCCTCGGCGGGAATGTCCACGCGGGGGGCGTCCGTCGGCTCGTCCGAGAAGGTCCGCCATGAAGGGTCGAGCACCACCACTCGCGCCGCCAACCCAGTCAGCCCCGCCTCGCGCCCCGGCTCCACCAGGAGCAGGGGGATGCGGGCGTCGCGCGCCATGAACTCCAGGCGCTCGGGGGGATAGCTTGGATCCAGCGGGACGTACGCGCCCCCCGCCTTGAGGATGGCGAGCGTGGCCACGACCATCTCCCGCGAGCGACCCGCGCACAGGCCCACGGGCGTTCCCAGCCTCACGCCCTGTCCACGAAGGTGGTGCGCGAGCTGGTTCGCCCTCGCCTCCAGCTCCGCGTAGGTGAGGCGCACGCCCCCGGCCTCCAGGGCCACGGCATCGGGCGCGCGCGCGGCCTGCTCCGCGAACAGGGTGGGCAAGGACGCGTCGCGCGGGAAGGGGACCCGGGCTCCCGTGCCCAGCTCCAGCATCCGCCGCCGCTCCGGGGCGGAGAGCAGGGGCAGCGTGGCCACGGGGCGCTCCGGCTCCGCGACCGCGGCGTCCAGCAGGCGCAGGTAGTGCGTCGCGAAGCGCGCCACCGTGGCTTCGTCGAAGAGGTCGGTGTCGTACTCCCAGAGGCCCACGAGCCCGTCGGGGGTTTCGCGCAGGAAGACCGTGAGGTCGAAGCGCGACACGCCCGGCTCGAAGTCCAGCTCGGTGGTCTTCAGCCCCTCCAGCTCCAGCGCGGGCATGGCCGAATGCTGGAGCGTGAAGAACACCTGGAAGAGCGGCGGGCGGCTCAGGTCGCGCTCGGGCTGGAGCGCGTCCACCAACTGCTCGAAGGGCACCTCCTGGTGCGCGTACGCATCCAGGCACGTCCTGCGCACGCGGTGCAGCAGCTCACCGAAGCCGAGCGACCCCTCGCCGCGAACTCGCAGGGGCAGCGTGTTGATGAAGAAGCCAATGAGGGGTTCCACCTCCTGGCGCGTGCGGCCGGAGATGGGCGAGCCGATGACGAGGTCGTCCTGCCCGCTGTGCCGCGCGAGCAGCAGGTGCATGCCGCCCAGGAGCGCCATGAACAGCGTCACCCCCTGCTTTCGGCACAGCGCCTCCAGCGCCGTCCCCAACTCCCGGGGGAGCGCGTGGCGGTACACCGCGCCCCGCGTGGACCGGGCTCCAGTGCGGGGCCGGTCCGTGGGCAGCTCCAGCGCGGCGGGGGCCCCCGCCAACTGTCCCCGCCACCAGTCCAGCTGCTGCTGGAGGAAGCCATCCTGGAGCCACCGCCGCTGCCACACCGCGTGGTCCGCGTACTGCACCGGCAACGCGGGCAGCACGGGCTCCGAGCCCGCTCGGAAGGCCGCGTACAGCGCCTGAAGCTCCCGCTCCATCACCGTGAGCGACCAGCCGTCGCAGCTGATGTGGTGCAGCATCAGGAGCAGCGCGTGCTCGGCGTCGCCCAACCGCAAGAGCCGCACGCGCACCAGGGGGCCCGCGCCCAGGTCGAAGGGCACGCGCGCCTCCGCCTCCGCCACCCGCCGCAAGGCGTGCTCGCGCTCCGAGGCGGGAAGCGCCTCCAGGGACTCCACCCGCAGCGGCAGCGGAGGGGCTGGCGCGATGCGCTGCACCGGCTGGCCGTCCACCACGGCGAAGGTGGTGCGCAGCGCTTCGTGCCGCTCCACCACCACAGCCAGCGCGCGCTCCAGCGCGGGCACATCCAGCGCGCCGGTGAGCCGCGCGAAGTACGGGACGTTATAGGAGCAGCCTCCGGGCGTGAGCTGTTCGATGAACCACAGCCGCTGCTGTCCGAACGACAGCGGCAGGTCCGCGTCGCGGGGAGCGGGCACCACGGGGGGCGCCCGGCGACGGGGCCTCGCCGGGGACTTCGGCGCGGAGGCGGAAGGGGGGCCGGGATGCTCGGTCGTCATGGCTTGCTCGGGACAAGGGGGATGGGCCGCCGTCCGGAGCGGCCCTGGCTCAAGCGCTCTGCTCCTGGCGCAGCGCTTCGCACAGCGCCGCCACGTCGCGGAGCGTGTTGAACAGGTCCACCATGGACACCTCCACGCCCAGCTCGCTCTCGATGCGGTTGGACAGGACCGTGGCCATCAGGGAGTTGCCGCCAATCTCCAGGAAGTGGTCATCCGGGCGCACGACCTCCACGCCCAGCAGCTCCCTCCACCATCCGGCGAGTCGCCGCTCCGCGTCCGTGAGAGAGGCTTCATTGAAGTCCTGGCTCATCCGTGTGCCTCCCACTTCGCTCAGGCGGACTTCAGGCGCTCGCGCAGCAGGTACTTGCGCACCTTGCCGGTGGCGGTCTTGGGCATCTCATCGATGAGCTCCAACCGGTCTGGCCAGTACTGGTTGGACATGCCCTGCTGCTTGAGGTGGTCGCGCAGCTCGTTGAGCGTGGGCGGGGCTTCTCCTTCCCGCACCACCACCACCGCGCACACCCGCTCGCCGCCAATCGAGTCATCCGAGTGCGCGACGACGGCCACCTCCTTCACCTTCGGATGCGAGTACAGCGCGGACTCCACCTCCACCACGGGGATCTTGTAGCCGTACCGGAAGATGACGTCCTTCAGCCGGCCCACGATGCGGATGCCGCCCCGTCCGTCGTCGCGCGCCAGGTCGCCCGTGTCGAACCAGCCCTCCGCGTCCACCGCGGCCCGGTACACGTCGTCGCGCTTGAAGTAGGTCAGGCACTGGCTGGCGCCCCGCACCAGCAGCCGCCCCGTCCCGTCCGGGTACGGCGTCCCGTCCTCCGCGAGCGCGGGGACGATCCGCGTCTCCATCCACGCCACCGCCCGCCCGTCGCTCTGGCTGGGCCAGTCCGGCGCGTCGTCGTGCCGCGTAATCGTGACGGCGCCATTCTCCGTCATCCCCCACAGCGTGTGCAGCCGCACGCCGAACACCTCGCGCACCGCCGCGATGAGGTGGGGTGGCACCGGGATGGAGCCCGTCGCCAGCTGCCGCAGCGAGGAGGTGTTCCGCTGCCGCTTCTTCTGCGTCGCGATGAGGTTCATCAGGTACGTGGGGATGCCGTACGTGAAGGTGACGCCGTGCTCCTCGAAGAGCTTGAGCGTCAGCTCCGGGTCGCCCACGTCCATGTAGATGGCCGTGGCCCCCAGCAGCATGGGCATCAGGTACGAGTACGTGAAGCCCGTGGACGCCGTCAGCAGCGACGGCAGCGCCACCACGTCCGTCCCGTCGATGGACAGCGTGTCGCACAGCGCGCGCGTGATGCCGTAGTTGGTGTTGTGCGAATGCACCACGCCCTTGGGTTCACCCGTCGTGCCGGACGTGTAGAGGATGTTGCACACGTCATCCGCGCCCGCCGGGGCCACGCCCTCCAGCGACGCCTCCTCCTCCCACGCGCGCTCGACGAAGTGCCGGTCGAAGTCCCGCTCACCCGGCTGGAGGTCCGCGGCGCCGCCCAGGAGCACCCGGTGGCGCAACGACGGCAACACCGCCGCGATGTCGCGCGCCATGTCCCGGTGCGAATGCCCTGTCCATGACGTGGGCCCCACGTACACGGAGGCCTCCGTGCGACCCAGGATGAACTCCACCTCCCGCCGCCGGTAGTCCGGCGGGATGGGCGCGATGACCGCCCCCAGCCGCGCGCACGCCAACGCCAATACCGTGAAGTGCCACCCGTTGGGCAACTGCACCGCGACGATGTCCTCGCGCCCCACGCCCAGCGCGCGCAGCGCCAGCGCGAACCGGTCCATCCGCCGCGCCAGCTCCGCGTACGTCAGCCGCGTGATGTCCTTGGAAAAGTACCGTGCGGCGATGATCGCGGTCTTGTCCGGGTGCGTCTGGACACAGCGGCGCAGGTCGTCCACCACCGTGGTGTCACGCCACCAACCCTTCCGCCGGTACTCCAGACCCTTCTCCAACGCCGCTGCGTTATGGAAGCGCTGCCCCATGGAAGGTCTCCTCCCGCTGTCGTGAAAGCGGGGACTGCCGAGCGTGATGCGCGTGTAACACCGCGAGATTGCCGGGCAAGGCGGTTTTTTCTCGTACATCTAGATGTTGAGAAAATCCGCGTTGACGTCGCATGATGCGATTTCCTAGGGTTCCTAACAACAGCCGGAATCCTGGGCTGGCGCCAGCAAAGCAACGGGCATGACTTTCTCGGCGAATCCCACCATCCCCGGGCCGTCGCGCGACGCGCGGACGCCTGATGAACCCACGGCCGCCAGCGGTCCGGTGGCGCCTGCCCGCGCGGGGGACGGCCCCACGGGGGGCGCGTCGGACGCGGGTCTGGCGCTGCTGCCCCGGCGGGCGCGGCGGGTCCGTCAGACCATCGTGCGGCTGGCGGCGACGCCGTCCGGCTGTCACCTGGGCGGTTCGCTGTCCATGGTGGAGATCCTGGTGGCGCTGCTGGGGCGGGTGATGCGCGTGGATCCCCGGGCGCCCCGGGCGCCCGAGCGCGACCACCTCATCCTGTCCAAGGGCCACGCGGCGGCGGGCCTCTACGCGGCGCTGGCGGAGTTCGGCTTCGTGGACGCGGAGACGCTGGTGCGCGACTACAACGCGGACGGCAGCATCTTCACCGGCCACGTGAACGCGGCGGTGCCGGGCGTGGAGTTCGCCACCGGCAGCCTGGGCCACGGGCTGGGGCTGGGCGTGGGGCTGACGCTGGCCCATGCGCTCCGCGGCGAGCCCAACCGCACCTTCGTGGTCTGCGGCGACGGGGAGATGGGCGAGGGCTCCAACTGGGAAGCGCTCCAGGTGGCGTCGCACCGCGGGCTCACCGCGCTGACGCTGATTGTCGACCGCAACGGGGGGCAGAACGACGGGCCCACCGAAGCCATCCTGTCGCAGGAGGCGCTGGTGCGGCGGCTGGACGCGTTCGGTTTCCAGGCGCTGGAGGTGGACGGGCACGACCTGCCGGCCCTCTGCGCGGCGCTGGAGGCGCCCGTGGTGGGCGGACGTCCGCGCGCCCTCGTGGCCCGGACGCGCAAGGGCGCGGGCGTGCCGATGCTCAAGGGCAAGGGGCCGCACTACGCGGTGTTCTCTCCGGAGCACCTGCGCCGCGCGCTCGCGTCGATGGGGGAGGAGGGCCAGTGAGCGCGTCGCTCGCCCCCCCGTTGGAGCTGGACCTGGACCGGATGCCGGAGGCGTGGCTGGAGGCCCACCCGGAGCTGTCCTCGCGGCTCGTCTTCCGGCACGCGGCGGCGCGGTTCGCGCAGGAGGACGCGCGCATCGTCTTCCTGGAGGCGGACCTGGGCGGCGGGGGCGACCCCTTCGAGGCGCGTCACCCCCAGCGCTACTTCAACCTGGGCATCTGCGAGGCCACCATGCTGGACATGGCGTGTGGCCTCGCGCACGGAGGGCACACCGTCATCGCGCACAGCTTCGCGGCGTTCGGCGTGCTGCGCGCGTGCGAACAGGTGCGGCTGAACATGGCCTACGCGCGCGCCAACGTGAAGCTGGTGTGCGACTACGGTGGCGTGGCGGGGGCGTTCTTCGGCCCCACGCACCACGCCATCGAGGACCTGGCGGTGCTGCGCGCGATGCCCAACCTCACGGTGGTGTCGCCCGCGGACGGGCTGGAGACGGTGCACGCCACCCGCGCGATGCTCGCGCACGACGGGCCGGTGTACCTGCGCCTGGGCCGCAACCGCGTCACCCGCCTGGACCTGCCGCGCCCGCCCTTCGAGCTGGGCCGCGCCGCGCTGCTGCGCGAGGGCCATGACGTGGGCCTGCTCGCGCATGGCGAGGTGGGCGTGTCCGTGGCGCTGGAGGCCGCGCGGCTGCTGGAGGCGCGAGAGGTGTCCGCGCGCGTGCTCAACGTGCACACCCTCAAGCCGCTGGACGAGGAGGCGGTGCGCGAGACGGCGTCGCGCACGCGGCTGCTCGTGACGGTGGAAGAGCACAACGTGCTGGGCGGGCTGGGCAGCGCGGTGTGCGAGTCGGTCTGCGCGCTGGAACTCCCGCGGCGCGTGCTGCGCGTGGGGTTGCAGGACCGGTACGACTCGCGAGCCGGGTCGCATGAAGCGTTGCTCAAGGGCCATGGGCTGGAGGGCGGGCAGGTGGCCGAGCGCATCCTGGGAGTGCTCCCAAGAACCCCGGTGTTCGCCGTGGGATCCGAAACGAGGAGGGACTGACATGCAGGTCCAGAACCCGACGACGGAGTCCGTGACCCCGAACCAGTGCCCGCTGTGCGCGCAGCAGGTGCCGGGCGCAAACCGCATGGTGGGTGAGGTGCTCTCCTGTGACGGCTGTTCCGCGGAACTGGAGGTCGTGGGGCTCAACCCCCTGCGGCTGGAGGAAGCGCCAGAGGTCGAGGAAGACTGGGGGGAGTAGCCCCGGCCATGCGCAAGGTCGACCTCGTCTATACGCGCGTGCGCACCGAGGAGAAGCTGCTCCTGGAGGCGCTGCGCAGGCGCGACTGCGCCGTCAACATGGTGGCGGATTCGGGGCAGGTGCTGTCGGTGGACCGACAGCGCGTCTCCGACGCCGACACCGTGCTGATGCGCAGCATGTCCTTCACGCGCGCGCGCTACCTGGCCACGTTCCTGGAGCTGAAGGGCGCGCGCGTGCTCAACAGCGCGCGGACCATCTCCCTGTGCGGGGACAAGGCCCTCACGTGCGCCGCGCTGGCCGCGAAGGGCGTGCCCATGCCGTGGGCGTTCGTGGCCTTCGACGAGGACGCGTGCCTGGACGCGATTGAGACGAAGGGCTACCCGGTGGTGACGAAGCCCGTGCTGGGGAGCTGGGGGCGGATGGTGGCCCGGCTGGACTCGCGCAGCGCGGCCGAGGGGGTGCTGGCCATGCGCTTCGGCACGGGCGGAGCCCAGGACCACGTGGCCCTGGTGCAGGAGTACGTGGACAAGCCGGGCTACGACCTGCGCGTGTACGTCATTGGCCGCGCGGTGGGAGGGCTGCGCCGGCGCTCCGAGCACTGGGTCACCAACACCGCGCGCGGCGCCGTCCCGGAGCGCTACGAGGTGCCCGTGGTGCACGCGAAGCTGGCGGAGGCCGCGGCGGAGGCGGTGGGCGGGGACATGGTGGCGGTGGACCTGCTGGAGACGCGCGGCGGCGACCTCTACGTCAACGAAATCAACCACTGCGTGGAGTTCGCGCGCAGCATCGAGGCGACGGGCGTGCCCCTGCCGGACCTCATCGCGGACTACGTCGTCACCGGAGCGGGGGGAGGCCGCGGATGAGCGTGCGCGTGGCGGTGCTGGGCGCGGCGGGCTACACGGGCGGCGAGGTCCTGCGCTTGTTGCTCCCGCACCCGGCCCTGGAGGTGGTGCAGGCCACCTCCGGTCAGTTCGCCGGCAAGCGGCTGGACTTCTCGCACCCGCACCTGCGCGGGATGGGGACGCTGCGCTACACGCCGCACGACGCGCTGGCGACCTGTGACGTGCTGGTGAGCTGCCTGCCGCAGGGGGAGCTGCTTCAGCGCTGGCCGAAGGTGTGCCGGCTGGCGGAGCGGGTGGTGGACCTGAGCGCGGACTTCCGCCTGGACGCGGAGGGGCACGCGCGCTGGTACGGCAAGCACCCGCGCCCGGAGGACGTGCCCGCGTTCGTCTACGGGCTGCCGGAGTGGATGGGCGAGGCCCTGCCGGGGGCTCGCCATGTCGCCATCCCCGGCTGCATGGCGCACGCGGGCCTGCTGGCGCTGCTGCCGCTCTTGCACGCGGGGCTCGCGCGCCCGGACCTGCTGGTGGTGGACGCGAAGACGGGGTCCTCCGGAGGCGGCTCGGCGCTGGACCGGGCCTCGCACCACCCGGAGCGCGCGAACGCGCTGCGCTGCTACAAGCCGGTGGGCCACCGGCACACGGGGGAGCTGGAAGGCATCGCCGAGCGCGTCACCGGCCAGCGGCCCACCATCCACTTCAGCGCCACGGCGGTGGCGGGCGTGCGCGGCATCCTGGCGACGGTGCACGCGTTCGCGGCGCGGCCGGTGGATGAGGCGGAGGTGGTGCGCGCCATCGCGACGCGCTACCGAGAGAAGCCCTTCGTGCGGCTCTTGCGCCCGAGCGCGTCCCTGTCTCCGTTCCCGGAGCCGGGGCCGCTCCTGGGAACGAACCACTGCGACCTGGCGGTGGACGTGGACGCGGAGCGGGGCCGCATCGTGGTGAACGCCGCCATCGACAACCTGGTGAAGGGCGCCGCCGGCACGGCGGTGCATGTGCTGAACCTGATGCTGGGCCGCCCGGAGGCGGAAGGCCTGGGCTTCCGCGGACTGCATCCGCTCTAGACAGCAGTGAACCCGAGGAGCTTCACGCCATGAGCATCCTGAGCACGAAATCGAAGGCGGACGCGTCCCTGTCTCCCGGGGCGGCCTTCGCGGCCGCGGTCCAGAAGCAGGGCCCGCAGGCCCACGTGAACTACGACACGTCCATCGTCGACGCGTTCCCCGGCTTCAAGCGCCGCCCGCGCATCGCGGTGCGCGGCATGTTCAAGACCGCGAAGGCGGAGCGCGACCTGGTGCCCTTCTGGTACGAGACGCACCCCCAGACGAAGGCCACCGGGCCGGTGCAGGACGTGGAGCTGCGTCCGGAGGCGGGCTTCGAGTTCCATCAGGACGCGCAGGCGCTGAAGCCCACGCGCGCGTGGATCCAGGTGCCGCGCAACCTGCTGGAGGACGCGCAGGCGCTGGCGCAGTTCATCGACTTCCGGCTGCTGGTGCGCCTGAACACGGCGGAGAACCAGGCTCTGTGCATGGGCCAGGGTGGGGACGGCGTGCGAGGCCTGTTGCACACGCCGGGCATCGTGCGGCTGCCGGCGAAGAAGAACGCGGTCGCCTCGCTGCTCAACGCCTGCGCGCAGGTGGAGCAGATGGGCGGTTCCGCGGACGGCATCGTCATCAACTCGTTGGACTTCTACGAGCACCTGGTGGGGCAGGGCACGCTCCTGACGGACCTCACCTCCATGGGCATCCGGCTGTGCCGTACGCGCATGGTGAACCCGGGCACCGTCATCGTGGGGGACTTCACGGCCGCGGCCACGCTCTATGACAGCCAGCGGTCCGTCATCCGCTTCGCGGAGCCGCCGCCGGGCATCTTCCCGCGCGAGGGCCTGGCGGCGTACGGCGAGGTCTACACGACGCTCGCGGTGCACCTGCCCACCCACTTCTTCGTGGCGTCGCTGACCTGATGGGCGCCCCGGGTTCGGAAGGGGCGAAGGGCGGGGGCGCGCCGCTCACGGTCCTCTACATCACCGGCTGGTGCCGCAGCGGGAGCACCATCCTGGGCAACGTGCTCAACGAGGTGCCGGGCTTCTTCCACGTGGGGGAGCTGAGCTTCCTGTGGAAGAACGCCTATGGGAACGGCTCCAACACGCTGTGTGGCTGCGGCAAGGCGCTGCTGGAGTGCGGCATCTGGAGCACGGTGCTGACGTCCGATGTGCCAGCGGGGCTGACGCCGCGGACGCACGCGGACGCGGTGGTGCGCCGGCAGCAGGCGGCGGTGCGCACGCGCCACACGCTGCGCGTGCTGGACGCGTCGGGGGATTCACAGGCGCTCCAGGCGCACGCGGACTTCCTCGCGCGCACCTACCGCGCCATCGCCCGGGCCACGGCGAGCACGGTGCTGGTGGACAGTGGGAAGTTCCCCTCGGAGGCGGCGCTGCTGCCGCGCGTGGAGGGCATCCGGCCGCTGTACCTTCACCTGGTGCGCGACCCTCGCGCGGTGACGCACTCGTGGACGAAGACGAAGCAGTACGTCGTCCCCATGTCCGCCGCGCGCAGCACCGCCTACTGGCTGGGCTTCAACGCCGCGTCGGAGGAGGTGACGCGCAGGTTCCCCGGCCAGTCGCTCTTCCTGCGCTACGAGGACTTCATCGCCGCGCCGGACCGCGCCGTGGACGCGGTGCTGGACCGGGTGGGCGTGCCGCGTGAACAGAACCCGGTGAAGGGCCGCACGGTGGTGCTGGGGAAGAACCACACCGTGACCGGCAACCCGGACCGCTTCCGCAGCGGGCCCACGCTCCTGCGCGGCGAGGACGACGCGTGGAAGGGGGAGCTGGCGTCGGGCGCGAAGGCGCTCACCGTGGCGCTCGCGTGGCCCTTGATGGCGAAGTACGGCTACTTCAGCGGCGCGCGGCGCTCCTCGGAGGGGGGAGCGGCTTCCGGCTCGGGGGCCCGGCGGTAGCAACCCTGGCGGCGCGGAGTATCTGACTCGGACTTCAGGCAGGGCGTGGGGGGACGGGACTCTCCCATGGGGACTTCACGGGCATGCGCCGCGCTCCGCGCGGACTTCAGGAGGGATGCCGATGGAACTGGGACTCGCCAACAAGGTCGCGCTCGTCGCGGGAGGCTCCAGCGGGCTGGGGCTCGCTGTCGCGGAGGAGCTGGCGAAGGAGGGCGCGCACGTGGCCATCGGCGCCCGGGATTCGGACCGGCTCGCTCAGGCGGAGGCGCGGCTGAAGGCCGTGGCCCGGGGCGGCCGTGTGCTGGCGACCCGCGTGGACGTGAAGGACGACGCGGACGTGCGCCGCTGGGTGGAGGACGTGGTGGCGAAGCTGGGCGCGCTGCACGTCGTCGTCACCAACAGCGGAGGGCCACCTCCTGGCCCTGCCTCCACCTTCGGCCTGGAGGCGTACCGGAGCGCGGCGGACGCGGTGTTGCTGCCCCCCATCTCCCTGGCGCTCGCGGCGCTGCCGCACTTGAAGAAGGCCGGGTGGGGGCGGCTGTTGTTCATCACCTCGGAGACCGTGCACCGGCCGGTGGCCCGCTTCGCGCTGTCCGGCTTCTCGCGCATGGGCATCCTCGGCTTCTCCGCCGCGCTGGTGCAGGAGCTGGGCGACGCCGGCATCACCGTCAATGTGCTGGCGCCGGGCTACATGCGCACGCCCCCCGTGGAGCGCAGCGCGGGCGGCGCGGGTGATGTGGAGGCCGGGCTTCGCGCCATGGGCGCGCACATCCCGCTCAAGCGCGTGGGGCTGCCGGAGGAGTTCGCCGCCGCGGCGGTGTTCCTCGCCAGTGAGCGGGCGTCGTTCATCACCGGCACGGTGCAGCTCGTGGACGGTGGCGCGAGCGTCATCGGATGAGCGCCGCCGCCGCTCCATCCGCGCGCCCCCTCGTCGTGAAGATTGGCGGCGCGGCGGGCGTGGACCTGGAGAACGTCTGCGCGGACGTGGTGCGGCTCGTCCGCCAGGGCGAGCGCGTCGTCGTCGTCAACGGAGGTTCGGAGGCGGGGGAGCGGCTTCTGGGCTCGCTGGGGCTGGCGCGTCCGGAGGCGATGACCGCGAATGGCAACGTGGTGCGCCTCACCTACGCACCCACGCTGCGCGCGCTCACCATGGCGTGGGTGGGCGAGGTCAACAAGGCCGTGGTGCTGGCGTTGCTGGCGCGGGGTGTCACCGCGCTGGGGTTGTGCGGCGCGGACGGACGCGTGCTCACCGCGCGTCGGCGACCGCCGCTCAAGCTCCAGGAGGCGGATGGACGGATGCGCATCGACCGGGAGCACCTGGCCGGCGAGGTCGCGTCGGTGAACGCGGCGCTCCTGGGCACGCTCCTGGAGGGAGGCTACGTGCCCGTCGTGTGCCCCCCGGCGGTGACGGAGGACGGCGTCCTGGTGAACGTGGACGCGGACCATGTGGCGTCCTCCATCGCGGCGGCGCTGGGCGCGAAGGCGCTGGTCATCCTCTCCAACGTGCCGGGGCTGCTCTCCAACCCGGAGGACCCCGCGACGCTGGTGCGCGCGAGCGATGACGTGCACGGCTGCATGCCGCTGGCGGGCGGCCGCATGCGCTACAAGCTGGAGGCCGTGCGCCGGGCGCTGGAGGGCGGGGTGCCGACGGCGTACGTGAGCGCGTCGCGCGTGGCGCGGCCGGTGTTCTCCGCGCTGGAGGAGGCGGGCGGCACGAAGTTCACCCTTCGGGCGAGAGGTGGGGCGGATGCGGGCGCGTGAGCCGGGCGTCGACTTGTTGCGGTGGATGGTGGAGCAGTACAGCCCCAGCCACCAGGAGGCGTCCTTCGCCAGCGCGCTGGTGGAGCGGCTGGGCACGCGCGGCTGGCGCGCGCACACCGATGAGGTGGGCAACGCCGTCGCCCGCTACGGGGAAGGGGAGACCGTCATCGCGTTCCTGGGCCACATCGACACCGTGCCCGGACAGGTGCCGGTGCGGCTGGATGGGCAGAAGCTCTACGGCCGTGGCGCTGTGGACGCGAAGGGCCCGCTGTGCGCGTTCATCGAGGCGGTGGAGCTGCTGGACGACGCCGAGCGCGCCGGCAAGCAGTTCCTGCTGCTGGGCTGCGTGGAGGAGGAGGTGGCCGTCACGCGCGGTGCCCTGCACGTGCGCGAGCAGTACACGCCGGACTTCGTCATCAACGGCGAGCCCAGCGGCGCGCACGCGGTGACGCTGGGCTACAAGGGGCTGCTGCGCCTGGACCTGGAGCACCGCGCCAGCCGCCGCCACACCGCGAGCCGCGACTACCGCGCCGCGGCCGAGCACGTCATCGACGCATGGAACGCGCTCAAGCGCGCATGCGACGACTGGAACCGCGAGCGTCCGTCCCTCTTCGAGCAGAACCTGCCGTCCCTCAACGCCTTCCACACCGGCGCCACGGAGACGGAGGAGTGGGCCACCGCCGCGGTGAGCATCCGCACCGGCCCGTCCACGGACACGGAGGCGCTGCTCGCGGCGCTGGCCACGGTGAGCACGGTGACGGTGCGCGTGGTGGCCCGGAAGCACGCCGTCTCCACCAATGGCAACGACGCGCTCTCCCGCGTCTTCAAGCAGGCCATCCGCGAGCGGGGCGTGAAGCCCACGCTGCGCCTGAAGACGGGCACGTCCGACTGGAACACCGTGGCCTCCGCGTGGAGCGTGCCCACGGTGGCGTACGGCCCCGGCGACGCGGCGCTGGACCACACGCCGGACGAACACATCGACCTGCCGGAGTACGAGGAAGGCGTCGCGGTGCTGGCGCGCGTGCTGGCGCTGCTGCCGGCGAAGCCCTCCGGGGACGCCTGACGCTCAGGTGCCCAGCGCGGCCAGGCCCCGGGGACGCAGGGCGCGCGTCAGCACCACGATGCCGAAGAAGAGCAGCGCGGCCCCGGCGGTGATGGGCCGCACGCCCACGTGGTCCGACAGCACGCCCTGTCCCCAGACGCCCAGCATGTAGCCCGCGTTCACCAGCAGCAGGAACAGACTGCTCACGCGCGCCTGGAGCTCCGGAGGCGTGCGGGCCTGGCACACCGTCTTCAGCCCGGTGAAGACGACGAGGTACACGGCGCCCAGGATGAACAGCGCGCCCAGGGCCACGGGCAGCGTGGGGGACAGCCAGTAGGCGGCGGAGGACAGCCCCACGAGCAGCAGGCCCGTCTCCAGGAAGGCCCGCCGGCCCACCCGCGCGACGATGGCGCCGGAGCCGAGCGCCGCGATGACCGCGCCCGTGCCTTGCGCGGTGAGCAGCAGCGACGTGGTGGTGGCGTCGCCGCCCAGCACCTGGAGGGCGAACACCGGCACCAGGCCCACGAAGGGAGAGATGAGCAGCCCCACGAGCCCCGCGGACCCCAGCGCCAGCGCGATGCCCGGGTCCGCCCACGCCAGCCGCATGCCCCGGAGGATGCCGGCCCACAGCGCCTCCACCTTCGGCGCCACGGCGTGCACCGTGCCGCGCATTCGCGACAGGGCCAGGAGCACCGCGAGGAAGGAGAGGGCGTTGACGAAGAGCGCGCCCTCGATGCCGGCCTTCGTCAGCACGAGCGCGGCGAGGACGGGGCCGATGATGCGGCCCAGGTTGAACTGCGCCGAGTCCAGGCTGAGCGCGTTGTGCAGGTCCTCCGAAGGCACCACGGCCACGGTGAGCGCGGTGGCGCAGGGGATGACGAGCGTGTTGAGCGCGCCGTTGAGCAGGGAGATGACCGCCACCCACGGCACCGTGAGCTGATCCGTGGCGGCGAGCACCGTGAGCAGCGCCGCGAGCAGCCCTTGCAGGCACACGCACACGGACATGAAGGCGCGCCGGTCGAAGCGGTCCGCGAGCGCGCCGCCCAGCGGGGCGAGGATGAGCGACGGCACGTGGGCGAGCGCGGCCACGCCCCCCGTCCAGCCGGCCTGGCCCGTCACCTCCGTGACGTAGACCCCCAGCGCGACGGACTCCATCCACGTTCCGATGTTGGACACGAGCGTGCCCATCCAGAGGAAGGCGAAGTCGCGGTGGGACAGCGCCCGGAGCGAGGGAGAACGCGAGAGCAGGGATGAGGGCACGGAGGGCACGGTTGTACAGCGCGGGACGGACGTGTGCTCGGTGGGCGCACGCCTACACGGGCGGGACGGCGGGAGAGGCGTTGACTCCCTGCCTGCCATGAGAGACGGGGGAGGCATGACGCGGCACAAGGTTTTCGTGGTCCCCCGAGAGGTCGCGGGCGAGCGGCTGGATCGTTTCCTCACCAAGCATGTCCCGGGCCTTACTCCGGAGCGGGCCCGGGCGCTCTTGGAGGCTGGAGGCGTGCGCATCCGGGGGAAGAAGGCGCAGGCGACGCGCAAGCTGTGGGGGGGCGAGGAGCTGACGCTGGAGACCCCAGAGGCCCGGCCGTCGCCGCATGCTTCCACGGAGGGGCCGGAGCTGCCGGTGCTGTACGACGACGCGGCGCTCGTCATCGTGGCGAAGCCGCCGGGGCTGGTGGTGGAGCCGGAGGGGCGCGCGGCGTCGGTGGTGGGCCTCGTCGCGGCGCGGTGCCCGCCATTCGACGTGGAGGGCGTGGCGCAGCCGGGCGTGGTGCACCGGTTGGATCGGGAGACGAGCGGGTGTCTGGCATTGGCGCGGACGGATGACGCGGTGGCCGCGCTCCTGAAGGCGTTCCAGGAGAAGCGGGTGGACAAGCGCTACCAGACGCTGGTGCTGGGACAGCCCCCGGACACAGGCCGGCTGGAGGGGCCATACGCGAGGGACCCGAAGGACCCGCGCCGCTTCACCACCCGAGTCCCTTCCGCGCGCAGGGCGGCCCTGACCTTCACGGTGCGGGAGCGGTTCCGGGAGGGCGCGCTGCTGGACATCGACCTGGACACGGGGCGCACGCATCAGATTCGCGTGCAGCTCTCCGAGGCGGGCTTCCCGGTGCTGGGGGATTCGCTCTACGGCACGGAGGCGGCGCGCAAGCACGCGGCCTCGCTCGCGGTGGGACGGCAGGCCTTGCACGCGTGGCGCCTGGAGGTGCCGTCGTCCGCGACGGGGAAGGTGGTCCAGGTGGAATGCCCGCCGCCGGAGGACTTCCTCCGAGGGGTGGCGTTGCTGCGCGGGTAGCGGCGAAGGATGACTTTGGCATCTCATATCCGGATGGGACGACGGCGACAGCGACCGGAAAGAATCGAGCTCAAGTCTGGGCTGCTGCTGAAGCCGCCACCCGCGGTTCTCCCCAACGAGGCAGCCGGACTCGGCACTTCTCGTGTCGCTGTGGCAATGACCCAATGAAAACGCTCTTTGACGTTGGGCAGCGAGTCCGCATTGCCTCTCTCCCCAGCTGGTTTGGTCAGTTGCCGGAGGAGTCGAAGGAGGTGTTCAGGGCGTGCCTTGGGGATGTCTTTCCAATCGAAGAGATCGAGCGCGATGGTGTGCTGGTATTGAATGTGTCCCCGGTCGCCGTGCCTCTCTTCGGCGGACATCGCCATATCCTGATGGTCGATCCGGGAGATGTGGTGCTTGCCTGATAACGCACGGAACGGCCCAGTTCGTCGCTGCACGCCGCTCCCTTTGGTTCCGCCCTCAGGTCGCTGAATCCAGCCCAGGAGCTTGCTCCAACGCCCAGACCCGGGTGCGCGTGCGCCTGAACGACCAATCGCGATTCTCGAAGGGTCTCACGCGAGCTCCTGCCCCTTCCTTCCACGGGGGCTGAGTCCGTCGGGCGTCGTGACGGACTGGACTCCAGGCGGCGTCCCGCTACCGATGCACCGGCAAGCGGACTGGATCATGATGTAGGAACTGCCGGGCCAGTGGATGGGCGCGCTGATGATGAGCGCGACCGGCAAGCCGACGGAGTCCTACACTCTCCGGGCGCTGCGTTACTGCGCGCTCTGAGACCGCCGAGGGGCCGGGCCAAACATGGGGCTTGCCCTGTCCGCCGCTGAGACATGTCGCGCGGACATGGGACCCGCACCGCGAGCAACCCATCAACCGGTCAGGATGCTGAAGCACTCATCCTGGAAATCCCACATGTAGATCCAGGCCTTCCTTTCCGTCCGCAAACGTCGATCCAGCTTGTCCTTGGGGACGTGGAAGGAGGCCAGAGCGTTCTCGCACACCACGATTCTGACTCCCAGCCTCTCGCTCTTGTTGATGTCGTCCGCCAAGGAGCTGTCCTCGGCGAGCGACTTCGCTAGCGCCCCGGCCGCGACAATCTCGAATTGGTAGGCGTTGCGTGGCACCTGCATCTCTTCGGCGGTCATGAGGGCGGCCTTGAAGTGCAAAGTGTCGCTGACCATGACGGCAAGCTTGGTCGACCGCCGAGAAGCTCTTCGACGAGGAGGTCTACCCGGTCTGCTCGCCTTCGCTCTTGAGGCAGGGCCCCCGTCCCCGTCGCCCGTCGGACCTGGGAGGCCTGCGGCCCATCCACGACCGCTCCGTGGACGCGCGCTCGGGCTTCCCCACGTGGGACGCCTGGCTCGAGAAGGCAGGCGCGGACGGCGTCGACACGAAGCGAGGCCTGCGCATCAACAACTCCGCCGCGGTGTTACAGGCGGCCATTGATGGGCAGGGAGTTGCATTGGCTCGCAGCATCATGGCTCGCGATGACCTCGCCGCTGGACGACTGGCGCGCCTGTTCCCGGAGGTCGAGTTTCCCTCGGCACTTGCCTGCTACGTCGTCTACCGGCCCGAGTGCGCCACGCTTCCGAAGCTGGTGGCGTTTCGCGGCTGGCTGCTTCGCGAGGCGTCCGGGCGCTAAGACTTGTCGGACCGATGCCGTTGGTGGAGGAGGGTTGACAGACCTACTGCCGCGCCGTGTGGCGCCACCGGGCCGGTGTCCTGACGGCACAACGACGCAGCGACCGAATTTTGGGTAGGAGCTCTTCTGTTCGCGCTCGGGAGGCGATGGCCCCCCCGCACGTCAGTCGATGACGATCTCGCGATCGGGCAAGACGAGCACGACGTTCTTGTTCCCCGTCGACAGCAGGACCTCGTCGCGCTTGGCATCGAGCCAGTAGAACGACGAGGGGTCGCTGTCGAGGCCGATCGCCTGGGGCGAGTCGTTGTCGAGCTCGAAGCGGAACAGTCCCCCTGTCGACGCGGCCACGATGCCACCGCAGAAGGCGGCCAGCGACCACAGGTTCTCCCGCAGACGCGTCTGAAGCGCGCGCCACTGTCCGCGTCGCCCACGGACCAGGGTGCCCGATTGACCGCACGCCCAGAACTCGCCGTCGGCCCGACAGATCACATGGGACAGGATCCGGTTGACAGGGCTGCTCTGGGGTTCCCACCGATCCCCGTCGAAATGCCAGATCGCGCCGTCCCAGCCGACCGCCACCAGGTCGCCCAGGGATGCTCCGCCCACCGATTCGAAGCCCGCTCCATGGCCTTCGGTCGCCGTTCCAAGCTGTCGTGGCGAGGTGTCCCGCCGGGTCCCATCGGGGGCGACGACCGCGCACCAGAATCCGGTACCGGCTGCGATGAGCCGGCCGTCCACGCACGCCGCGCCCTTGAAGCCGCCGGGCTCCTTCGGAGGGGTCGCGAAGACATGCTCCTCGGTCATGCCACCGTCGCTGCGCACCTTGAGCAGTTGCCCCTGCTCACCGACGACGGCGAACTCGGCATCCGGCCAATCGACGAGGACCACCGCGGCGGCGGTCCACGCCGTGGTCGTGAGCGAGCGAAAGCGACCGTTGTCCCAGAGGACGATGCTGGTGTGGGCGGCGTTGCCCCGCGCCAACTCGTCGTTGACCAGGAGGAGCAGCAGCCGGCCATCCTTGCCGAGGCAGCCGCGACGGAATGAGTGTTTCTGGGTGAATGTGCCAGGCATGGGGATGGGGTCCTCGGGGTTCAGGGAGCGCACCAGGGTCGAACGGTACGCTGGAGCGATGAAAAGCCGGAGCCGGCGATGGCCAGCCACCGCCCATCGGGCGAGAAGTCGACTCGCGAGCCACCCTCGTTGTACTCCATCTCGAACTCGTGGCTCACCTTGCCCTCGGAGACATCGAGAAGGCGAAGTGGAGTCTGCCGCTCTCCATGAGGCCGGCGGGCATTCGCTCCGTCTGGGGGGTGATTCCGCCCTGCGGGATTGCTCGATGCGTGTCCCGAGGGCTCTGTGTCGGGGGCCGCATTGGCACAGCAAGCTCCAATCATCATCCGGACCAACCCTTCACGGGAACATGCACCCGTTGCGGGAGCTTCTGCTGCGAGCAGTGCAAGGGGCGTGACGCCCGGGCGTGCGCCCCCTGCCACGCGAGGCTGCTGCAACGGCCGCTGTCCTCCGCTCGCCCCTGGGCGGTCGTAGCGACCTGTGCCTTCATCCTCCAGTCGGTCGCTGACTTCGGCCACGTCGCCGTGAGGCTCTGGGTCTTCAATCCTCTCCTCACGATGGGCTACACGCAGACCGATGCCATCGGCATCTATGGATTTCTCCTCTTCGTCATGAGCGCGGCCAAGACCGTGGCGGTGGTGCGCAGCGTGGTCGGCTTCCTGATGTGGCAGTACCGGGCGGTTCGTATCGCGAAACAGCTCGAGGTCAGCCGGACCTCGCCCCGTAGGGCCATCCTGTCCTGGTTCATTCCAGGCGTGAACCTCTTCAAACCCTCACGGGAATGTTTCTGCTCGCCACCGCGCTGTGCGTTGGCGTCGTGTGGCGCATCCAGCGGCGGCTCGTCCAGATGAAGGAGGAGGTTCTTCGCGCCCGATGAGGACTGAGGCATCCCCTCATCTGAATCAGACAAGTCCGAAGGCTTCGCGGAATACAGCAGGCGTGCGCGGTAACACCAGAAGACGCAGGACGCGGTGGCGCACCAGCACGGGGTGCCGTGCGTCTCGCCGCACGCTGCCTGGCTGTCCGCTTGATCCTCTCTCTGCGCAAGGTCGTGCGCAAGTAGCCGATCCGCTACCTGTCCGATGCTCCACCGGAGAGGGATCCTCGCGCTGCTCTGAATCGAGCGCCGCAACTCAGCACCCTGGCCAGAAATAAAGGAGTGGAGCCATGTCGCTTACCGTCGCCCACCTTCATGCGACCTTGACGTCTCGCCTGCCGCAATTCAGTGATCGTTTATTCGGCCAAGCCGGTGACACCTTTGTCGGCGGTTGGGAAGAATACCTTTTCGACACGCCACACGGTTGGTGGACCACGTCCAATCACGAGTTTCCCGACCGAGGACACTCGTCTCAGCCGGCCCGGGCCATGAAGGCCTGCATCGAGAAGGCGACGCACTCCGTCGACATCGTCACGATGGACGAACCGACAGGGGACTTCCGGAAGGACGTCGAGGACGGTTTGATCGCCCTCGCCGTGTCAGGGCGTCCCGTGACCATTCGGTTCCTCATCGGGCGCCAGGCCGGCGGCCCTAATCTGCACACGTGGATGATGCTCAAGCAACTGGCGGACCGAATCCGTCAGGCGAAGCCACGAGCTTCGCGGCTGAACGTATACCTGGCGCAATTCCGCTGGGAGTCGGCGTCCTGGAACCACGCCAAGCTCATCGCCATCGACGGCAGCGTGCTTATCACCGGCGGCCACAACATGTGGGACGGCCACTATCTCGCAAAGAATCCCGTCTTCGACATCTCCATGCGCTTTGACGGGAGCATCGCGAGGGGTGGCCACCGGTTTGCTGACGCCCTGTGGAACTTCGTCCGCGCCAACAATCGGCGCCCCCCGGGCGGCGCGACCTACTCCAACTACCTCAACCCGGACTTGAAGATCGATGAAAGCGCGCCGCCACCTCGCAGCGAGTCATTTGATGCCGTCGCGGCGGATGCCTCGCCCGCGGCCGATGCCTCCAACCGTTTCCCGGCACTCTGGGTGGCGAGCCCCGGATGGGGGGTTTACACCGCTCCCCGGGTCCTCGAAGGCGCCATGATGATCGCCCTCGTCGAGGGCCTGAAGCAGGCGAAGCAAAGCTGCAAGATGTCGCTGCAGGACCTCGGCTCGCCTCACATGAGCGCCGTCGATTTCAAGACCTGGAGGCCGAGGGATTATCCTTTCGATCTGATTGGATGTGGCGGCTCCTGGTTCATCCTGCCCCTCATCGACAATTTCGCGGAATTCCTGCATAAAAATGCCAGCGCTACTTTGGAGATCATCTTGTCGGCGCCGACTGATGGCGCCCACAGCTATGGTCACGGCGTCAAGCTGCAGACGATCTTGAACCTGCTGTCGCAGCGGATGAACGCCCAGTTCCAAACGTCCAAGAACCACGCCCTGAAGATTCTGAACGAGCGCGTCTTCCTCAAGACCATCGCCTTCAGCGGCGGCCGGGAAGCGTGGCGCGACGGGGCAAAAAAAGACAATCACGCCAAGTTCTGGATCCTGGACGACAAGATATGTCACGTCGGTTCGGACAATTGCTATCCCTACGTGCAGCGTATCGGACAGGCCGCACTTCAAGAATTCGGTGTGATCGGCGAGTTCCCCCCTTCAGTCAGAGACATGGTGATGGAGGGTTACTACAACCACGCGAGCCGACACGGCGTCCGTACGGACGCGAAGCTCGCTGATTTGACCTGGTAGAAGAGCTGACCGGGCGGAAACCTGCCCCGCTCAGGTGGAATCGGGTGGCGCTGAACCTACCTGATCCAGAGTGCCATCAGCTCGGCGCGGCTCGACACCGCGAAGGCGCGATAGACGTGCTCGATGTACTTGTGCGTCGTGCGCAGGCTCAAGCCGGTGGACGCGGCGATCTGCTTCTCGCCGCGCCCGGTGAGGAGCTGTTCGAGGATGGCGCGGTGGCGCGGCGGCAAGCGGCTTCGGACACCGCCCAGGAGCAGGCACCCCTGTGCATCGTGCTCCGGCTCCAGCCAGCTCCGGTAGCACCACGACGCGCTCCGGAAGAGCAACTCGAGCAGCTCGCGCTCGCGCTGGCCGAAGCGCCTCTCGCCCCAATGTCGCACCGCCACGAGGTAGGCCGCGGCTCCGGCGCCGAGCGGTACGGCGCTCACGAGGGTGTCGTCGTAGCCCAGCCCACGCCCCCATTCCGCGACGTGCGGGTGAGAGTACCACTCCTGGTCGGAGACCAGCTCCTCGCGGCACGCGCTCCGCAATCGACCGGCGCCCCGGGCGAAGGGGCCCCACATCGGGTGCTGGCGATACCCGGATTCGACGAGGTAGGCCTTTTGCCAGCGGAGGAGCGTGATCTCGTCGACTCCGTGGACGTACGAGTGGGTGATGATGGCGGCGTTATTACTCGACGGAGGCGGCGGCTCGCCCACGATACTCCACCACAGCGCTCCCGCACCGATGAGCGCGCCCGTGGACTCCGTCAGGTGACGGAGGGAAGCGTCGGGTCGGTGGTCGGCGCTGGAGATCTCGCCGAGCGCGCCAACGAACTGCGACACCGCACGGTAGTCTCCAATGGAGGGTCGCGACTTGCGCATATTCAGCCGTACGATAACAAGCGCCAGGGCTCCGGAGAAACGGTCGCAGGAGCACGCCTCGCCCGAACCCGGCCGGAGTGGCCAGGACCCGCCGCAAGCCCTGGCAGCCACCGGGCAGGTCGGAGTGCGAAGAGCCCCCTGTGTCCGGGAAGATGTCGCCTCACAGAGGGGCTCGGTCCGCTGAATCCAGCCCAGGGTTTTGCTCCAACGCCCAAACCCGGGTGCGCGTGCGCCTGAATGACCAATCGCAATTCTCGAAGGGTCTCACGCGAGCTCCTGCCCCTTCCTTCCACCGCCCGTGCTTGCCTTTCCTCTGAACCGCTCGAGAATCATGATGAGTCGTTTGGTATTGCAGGCGATGGCGAACAGCGGGTGCCGCGTGGCGGAGAGGGGAACATGCGATCGCGGATGAGATCCTGGGTGTTGGCCCTGCTGTTGGTGGGGTGTGGTTCCTCGACGAAGCCGGTGGAGCCCGTAGCGGATGCAGGGGCGGATGCGGGCGTGACGCAGGATGGAGGGCCACCGGATAGCGGCGTGGTGGAGGACGCGGGGACAGCGGACAGCGGCGTGGCGGAGGCCGCACCGTGTGAGCGGACCCTGGGCGTATGCGCCGGGGCACGGCGGGCGATGGTGGCTGGCGAGTATGCGCCGGTGTGCACGGCGCGCTCGTATGGCGCGGACTACGAGGCGACGGAGACGCGCTGCGACGGATTGGACAACGACTGTGACGGGGTGACGGACCCGGCGACTTGGACGGAGGTCACGCCGATGGCGTGGAGTTCCGACGAGAACATGGTGGACAGCCTTCCCGTGGAGGGGGGCTTCCTGGTGGTCGTGTCCGACCGTCCGGGACAGCTCCAGGTGCTGCGGCTCGACACAGCCCTGGCAGTGGCACGGACGACGATTATCCAGTTCGAGACGGGCAGCAGCACGACTGCCAGTGTGGCCCGGTTGGTGCGTACGTCGCGCGGGCCGGCTCTGTTCTACGTCGTGATGGACTCGACCCTATGGTCCTCTCAGGGGCGCCTGCTTCCACTCAATGAGCAGGGGGAGCCCACCACTCAGCCTCCGGGGGTGACTGTCTTCGATCAACCCGCGTCCTACATCAATGCCCAGGTGGCCGCGTCGGTGGATCGGGACCGGGGAATGGTGATCTGGAGCTCGAATGCCAACTTTGGCCTCAATTCTATAGATCTCCTGACCCGCCTCGTGGACGCGGACGGTCAGGCCCTGACCGAACCGCAGGTCCTCTTTCGGAAGGATGAGGCGTACGGCACCTTGTTGTCGTTCTCGCCGCGCGCCCTGGGTCTGAAAGATGGAGGCTTTCTTGCGATGGCGGTGGAGTTCGGGCTTGGGGGCTCCGAATCGCGCATCCGGCTGCGGCGCTACGACCGGAACCTGTTGCCCGTGGGGGAGGAGCGCATGCTGACGGTGGGGCATTACATTGCCGCCCAACTGGTGATGGCGCCCGCGGCGGGCGGGGCGGACTCGGGTGAACCGATGGTGCTCCTGCGAGAGATTCCGGGCCCCAACTTCCGGATCCAGCAGATCCAAGACCTCTTCGATGGGGGTGTCCCCGAGACCGTGACCACCACGACTCCTGGTGACTCGCCAGCGGTTTGGGCCACGATGACATCGCGGGGACTCCAGGTGGCCTGGATCTCCATGCGCTTTCTGCCCGTGGCGGGTCTGGACTCGTACTTCAACTGTGAGGGCCGGCTCTGGGGGCTGAGTCCGTCGGGTGTCGTGACGGACTGGACTCCAGGCGGCGTCTCGATGCCGATGCACCGACAATCGGACTGGGTGATGATGCAGGAACTGCCGGGTCAGTGGATGGGCGCGCTGCTCATGACCGCGACCGGCAATCCTCCGGAGCCCTACACTCTCCGGGCGCTGCGTTACTGCGCGCCCTGAGACCGCCGACTATTCGCGTCGGGGCCCGGGCTCCTCGTCGCCCTCGTCGAAGGATGGGGGCTCGGGTTCCAGCCGGGCCTGCCGCTCCGTGGCCTCCTGGGAGGCCTCGGCGTCTCCCGCATGCACGCGGGCCGCGGCCTTGTCGTCCTGGTCGGCCGTCCAGGTGGTGTGGCCCCCCGCGTAGCCCTCCAGGGGGCGTGACCCACGGTGGGATTCCACGGCCAGGTCCTTCTGCTCCTCCTCCCTCAGCCGGTCGCGCTCCTGCTGCCGCTCGTGCTGGTGCTGCTTGTCGACAAGCCTGTCCGCCATGACGGGTTCACCTCCTGACCAAAGGTGGGGCTGGGTCCCGCTGGGTGGCAGAGGGGGGCGGGCGGACGTGCATGGACGCTCGCCCGGCGTGCGGTCGAAAGCACTACGCTCTGGATGCCTTGTGCAGTCCAGGCGGCAGCGAGGAGGGTGGCGCGTGCATCCAGGTGTCTCCATCGGGGTCGATGACTTCCGGAGCTGGGGGCTGGAGACTCCTGGCCCTGGGCTGTTGTTGGAAGTGCCCGCGACGGGGCCCTGGCGAGCGCGGCCTGCCCTGCACCTGGAAGCGGCTTCGGACTACCGGCTCCGCTTGATGAGCGGGGGACAGCCGCTGCTCTGGGCCCGCATCGACACGTGGTGGGACCGAGCCGTCTTCCTTCGTGGGAAGACGCACGCGCCTTGGAGCCTTCCTCCGCTGACCGCGCCCGACGTCCGCGCCGTGACGCAGGCCCCGGGTTCCGAGGGTTGGTGGGAAGCCTGGGGATGGCGGCTGGCGCGCACGCTCGTGGAGGCGCCTTCGCCGGTGCTCCACGCGGGACGCTGGTGTCTGAGCCCCGTGCGCGCCATCTCCGCCGACAAGGCGGAGCGCCACCCCGTCTCGCCCATGGAGTGGAGGTTCGGTCAGCCGCTACAGCCGCCGCACTCCCTGGACGCCGTGCCGCGCTTCAGCGGGGCCTGGAACGAGGACTGGTGGGAGACGCTGCCGGCGCAGCGACCGGGGGCCGTGCTCGCGCTCCGTGCGCCGTCGGCCAGCGATGACGGCCGGGTGAAGAGCTGGCGCAAGCGCGCGAAGGACGGGACGTTGCCGCCCACGCTCCTGCTCTACGTGGACATCCTGGCGAAGTGGCTGGTGCTGGACGGACACGACCGGGTGCACGCGGCGCTGCTGGAGGGCGTGGAGCCCCCTCTGCTGGGGTTGTGGCCGTTCATCCCCGCAGCGCGCCCGGAGAGCTCCGTCCGGGAGGAGGGCGCCCTGTTCAGCGCGGACTTCCAACTGCGCGCCGGAGCGACGCCGGCGGTCGTCGAGCGCGTCAACCGCATGCTGCTGCTCAACTTCACGCGGTCCGCCCAGGGAGCTGTCTCACGCGCCTGGCCGCTCCGGGGTGGAGTGGATGCATGGCGCGCGGAGGTGCTGGCGTGGCGCCGCTGGAGCCAGGAGCTGCCCCTCGCCGCGGAGGACTGGGACTGGTTCGCATCTCCTCGGTGAGATGAATCGGGGGCTTCACCTGCCGTACGTGGCGTGTGTGCTCGCCTGGGACGACGGCTTCGCGCAAGCTGCCGGCCATGATTCAGGACTTCGAGCGCGCGACGACCGAACGGCTGCTGCTCCGCGCGGTGAGCGCAAATGACCTGGAGGCGGTGTTCGCGCTCCACTCGGACCCGGCGACGAACCGGTTCAGCCGCGCCGGATACATGCGCACGCTGGACGACGCGCGGAAGACCTTGGGGCTGTGGCTGGAGGACTGGGCGCGCGAGGGCGTCGGCTACTGGCTGGTGGAGCGGCTGGATGCGCCCGGCGTCGTCGTCGGACTCGGCGGTGTGCGCCACAAGGAGCTCGAGGGGCAGCGGGTGCTGAACCTCGCCTACCGCTTCGCTCCCCAGACCTGGGGCGCCGGCTATGCAACCGAGGTCTCCCGCTTCGCCCTGGCGCTGGCCGCGAAGCACCTCCCGGACGTCCCCCTGGTGGCCATCATCCACCCGGACAACACGGCGTCCCTGCGCGTGGTGGAGCGGCTTGGGATGCGGCTCGACCGCACCATCGACTACGACGGCTGCCCGAGCCGCTTGTTCGTGACGGGCTGAGCCCCCGTCCCCTCAATGCGGTTCGAATGAAGCACAGACGCGCACGCCAATCCTGACATCCCTCGCGGTCGCGTCACCGGGGGAGAGGTCGGCGCTGGCCGCGACGAAGGAGTCGTAATACCAGGAGCCTCCCCTCAGGACGACGCTGCCGAACTCCGGCGTCACCGAGCGCGTGAGCTCATAGGCATTGCCTGCCATGTCCTCCAGCCCGAAGGGGCTCACCGACGCGGGGTGCTCTCCCACCGCGTCGGGGCCGAAGGCCCGGGGTCGCCGGTCATACGTCGCGTCGATGTTGGCGTCGTCGGACTGGAGTGAGTCACCATGCGGGTAGCGCCGCCCATCCGCGCCCCGGGCCGCGTACTCCCATTCATGCTGGCCGCAGAGCCGCGCCCCCGGCAGCCGCTTCGTCCGGTGGAGCCAGTAGAGATAGCCCTCCAGGTCCTGGGCGGAGACGCCGGACAGGGGCAGCCGCTTCCAGTCGACGCTGCCTCGCCGTGTCCGCTCCGCGTAGACCAGCGGCTCCTCTTCCTTCGCCGCGCGGAACTCCTCCCGGGTCCGGTAGAAGGTGAAGACCCAGCCCGTGCCCGGGTGCCACCGCAAGGTGATGGCCCCACCGTCGCCAAAGTGCGGCTGCTCGAGGATCCGCCGCGCGGGCGCGCTGGGCGGCAGGTCCTCCAGGTAGGTCAGCCAGTCACCGAAGGTCACCTCGGTCCGGCCAATCAGATACCCCTCCGCGAGGCAATAGCGGTGCATGGGCGGGCTGAAGGAGAACCTGCGCACCGCCTCCGGTTCGGCGCTGCCCAACAGGAAGCACCCCGGTGGGATGTAGACCGCGCCCTCGGGCACCTGCGTGGGCAGCGTGAGGCGCAGGGCTTCGCGGGCTCCATGCATCAGGGACACAGGCAGCGTCACCGGCACGCGCCCCGGCTGCGTGACATGGAGCAGGTAGGAGCCCTCCGGGAGGACCAGCCGAGGGCCTCGCGCCGTGACGGGCTCGCGGTGCAGCGGCCCTTCGCCTGGGATGTACCGCTCGACGGCCACCTGCGCGCCCGGAGGCGTGCTCGTGAACTCCACCTCCGCCGGTGCCCGCAGCCGCTCCAGCAACTCCCCGCCTTGCTTGGAGGCGTCCACCTCCTGCTCCAACCGGCGCAACCACTCGTCGCGTTCGCGGCGCTGGTGGAAGGCCTCCGCGAGCTGGACCCGCTCGGCCAGGACCTCCGCGATGAGCTGCCGCGTGGCGAGGTGGTGGCGGTCGCGATCGAGCCCCCGCTCCAGGCTCCGGCTGGCACGCGTGAGGGCCGCCTCCGCCTGATCCCTCAGGGCCAGCGTCTCGGTCCAGCGCTTCTCCGCGGCGCTTCTGAGGCCCGCGGGCCCCGTGGCGGTCTCGGGGCCCAGGGAGGAGGGCGCCTTGCCGTCGAACATCGCCAGGGACTCCTCGCGGCTCGCGAGGGCCCGGCTCGCGAGGCCGCGTCCCGAAGCAAGCGCCTCTCGCGCCGTGTCGAGCTCCGCGGCGATGAAGCCCGCGTCCTCCAGGTACGCCTGGAGCCGGAGGCCCCCATGGGTCGCGAGGACGGCGAGCGCGAGGAAGAACACGGTGAGGCCCCGCCGCCAGCGGGCTCTCCTCACGGCGCGGTGGGACGCGCGCAGGAACGCCTGGTCCCGGCCCCCCAGCGTGGAGGCGTCGAGCAGCCGCACCTCATCCAGCTGCCGCTGCCCCCACAGGGCCTCGTGGGTGCGGTGCAGGCGCTCCCACTCGGTGCTGGCCGCTTCCACGCGCTTGCGCAGCACGCGGTGCCCGATGTCGTCATCCAGCCAGTCGCGCAGCGTGCCCCAGCTCTCGATCAGCGACTCGTGGGCGATCTCCCACCGCGGCAGCCCGTTCGCGGTGCGCGTGTGCAAGAGCCGGCCCTCGACAAGCATGCGCAGGGCCGCGCGTGAGGACTCGTCACCCGCGTCGGTCAGGTCCTCGATTCCGCGCTCGATGCGCGTGCCTTCCGCCGTCACCAGCTGGAGCAACAAGCGCCGGGCCGCCGCGTGCTCCGCGGGCCTCATGCGCGCGAGCACCCCATCGGCGTGCCGGGACAGCGCTCCCGCCACCCCTCCCATGGCATCGAGCGCGGCGCGCGTGATGCGGCCCCGGGCCGGGTCCCTGCGCTCCCACAGCTCGGCGAGCGCGAACTGGAGCAGCGGGAGGCTGCCCACGCCTTGCGCGGTGGACGCGACGAGCGCCTGGACCAGCTCCGGGGACTCGAAGGCCACGCCCCGGGCGCGGGCCGGCCCGACGATGGCTTCGCGCACCCCTTCGGACGACAGCGGCCTGAGCACGTAGAGCGCCCGTTCGGCCTCGTCGCCCAGGCCTGGAAGCGCGCACAGGCGCGTGAGGAAGTCCCCCCGCACCGCCAGCAGCACGTGCACCCCGGCCGACGGCAGCGCCAGCTCCGCCATCAGCCGCGCGAAGTGCGCCGCCTGTCCGGGGTCGGAGAGCGTCAGCAACTCCTCGAGCTGATCCACGAAGAGCAGCAGGCCCCGCCCCCGGGCATGCGTCTCCCGCAGCGCGCGCCCGAGCGAGGCCGGAGTCTGCGTGAGGACGGTGGCGACCTCGGCCTCCCCTCGGCCCAGCACCGGCGCGAGCGCGGCGGCCAGCGCCTCGAGCGGACGGTGTCCGGGCCACAGCGTGACGATGCGCGACCCCTGTCCGTCGTCCAACGCTCCCGCCGCCACCCGGGGCAGCACGCCCGCGCGGCACAGCGAGGACTTGCCCGTCCCCGACTCCCCGGCGACGAGGACGAGCGTGCGCGTGCGAAGGCGCTCCAGCACGGCGCGGATGTCGCCCTCGCGTCCGAAGAAGAGCGCCCGGTGCTCCGCCGCGAAGGGCGCGAGGCCCCGGTAGGGATTGCCGGCCGCCATGGGCACGGGCGCGAGGGCCCGCTCCAGCTGCTCCAGCGCCTCGCCCAGCGCCTCCACCGACCCGAAGCGCTCGAGCGGATCCACCGCGAGGCAGCGCAGGATGAGCGCGGCGAAGTCCGGATCCACGTCCGGGCCCGGCGCGGCGCGGGGCGGCGTCTCCCCGGGAAGGCGAGAGGCGCGCAGCGGCACCTGCCCCGTGCACAGCTCGTGGAGGACGAGGCCCAGGGCGTACAGGTCGCTGCGCGCGGTCGCTGGACCTCCCGCCAGGACCTCCGGCGCCAGATAGGGCAGGGTGCCCACGAGCTGCGGTGAGCCCGACGCCTGCTCCCCGCTCACGTCGAAGCGCTCGGCCAGACCGAAGTCGAGCAGCTTCACCTCCCCCTCGGGGGTGACGAGCGCGTTGGAGGGTTTGAGGTCCCGGTGGAGGACGCCCTGGCGGTGCGCCGCCGCGAGCCCCCGCGCCAGTCCCACGCCCAGCGACAGGACCCGGCGCCAGGGCACGGGCAGCGGCAGCTCCGCGAGCGTCTCCCCGACGACGTACTCGGAGACGATGTACGGATGGCCGTCCACCTCTCCGACGCTGAACACGCTGACGATGTTGGCGTGCTGCGTCCGCGCGAGCGCCCGGGCCTCGGTCGTGAAGAGCTCGCGGAACCGGGCATCAGGCTGGCCCGGGGCCATGAACTTCACCGCCACGCGCCGGTCCAGCGAGGTGTCGTGCGCGAGGTAGACGATGCCCATCCCGCCCCGGCCAATCAGCCGCTCGAGCCGGAACGCGTCGAAGGACTCCGGCGGCGTCCAGCTCCCCGCCGCCTCGGGGGCGCTGTCAGCGGGCCCGGGCCCCGAGTCCTCCACCTCCGAGCGCTGGATGCCGGGCGTCAGCGTGGCGATGAGGGTGCGGCACGCGGTGCACCCGGCGGCATGTCGGTGCACCCGCGCCAGCGCGTCATCCGGCAGCAGGTTTTCAAGAAGCTCGACCAGGACCTCGTCGGTCAGGCAACTGGAAGGGGGCGCGCTCACGGAGTCGGGGCCTTCACGCTAGCCATGCGGCGGCCATGCTTCAATGGCACGGTCCACGGGCCGGGCGCGCGTTGGGGGCCAGCCCGGGTGCGTGGTATGGCCCTTCGCATGGCTCAGGTGCCCGCCGGACTGGCCGCGAACCTCCTCGCGCACACGAAGACGCGCTTCGTGCCTCCCTCGCCGGAGGACCTCGCGGCGCTCGATGCCCTGCTCCTGCGCGCCTGGGAGGACGCGCGCGCGCGCTGGCCGGGCGTCGAACTCCCCGCCACCCGATTCGTGAGCCACCTGGCCGAGCACCTGCCCGCGGCGAGCCCCACGAGCCCCGTCGCGCCGCTCGTCGAGGGCCTGTCGCTCCAGGAGCTGTACCTGGCGTGCGCGTGCCTCCTGGGCCTTGCCTCCGCGCACGAGGCGTTCGAGCGGCACTACCTGTCCCGGCTGCCGGAGCGGCTGCGCAGCCTCAAGCAATCCGACGCGGTGATTGACGAGGTCCGCCAGCGCGTGCGCGTGAAGCTCCTCGTCGCCGCCGCGGGCACCACGCCCAGCATCGGCGACTACACGGGGCGCGGCGGGCTGATGAGCTGGGTGGTCGTCATCGCGGGGCGCATCGCGAACAAGCTGCGCGCCCAGGAGAAGCCCGCGCCGGATGACGACGCGGAGGAGCTCTTCAAGGTCTTGCCGGGGCAGGGCCTGGACCCGGAGCTGGACGTGATGAAGCGCCGCCACCACGCGGCCTTCCTCCAGGCCGTGCGCGAGGCCGCCGCCACGCTCTCGGACGAGGACCGCCATCTGCTCCGCCTCCACTTCGCGGACAGGCTCTCGACGTATGAGATGGCCCCGCTCTTCCGCGTCAACCAGTCCACCATCTCCCGCTGGTTGAAGCGGGCGCAGCAGCAGGTCCACGACGAGACGCGCCGGCGCCTGCAGGAGCAGCTGGGCCTCACCACCGAAGGCTTCCAGAGCTTCCTCGCCTTCGTGGACAGCCAGCTGGACCTGACCCTCAGCCAGCTCTTGGGGGAGAAGCGCGAGCCGCCTCCGCCGGAGGGCTGACGCTACGGCTCCCGGGCTGGCGGCGCGGCGGGCTTCGGCGGCCCGTAGGACAGGTTGCGCAGCAGCTCGGCCCCGGACTTCACGCCCACGCGGCGCACGGTGCAGCGCTCCACCGCTTCCGGAGCGTCGCCGGGGTCGGCCCGGAAGCGGTCGGGGCACTCCTGGAGCAGCGTCTCCAAAGCGCGGCCGTCGCGCGTGCGGGCCAGACAGGTCGCCCCGTCCGGGGCCCACGCCGCCTCGAAGGAGGCCTTCGACGGGTCCCATTCCCGGGTCGCCTCCGTCGCCTGCTCGAGCACGCCGAGCCGGTCATAGATGTCGATGGTGGTGTCCTGGTGCGTGTGGCTGCGGCCGTTGCCGCAATAGTCCGCGCGCGCCAGCCGGGTGCACGCCTGGTGGAGCCCGGCCAGCGACTGCCCGTTGCGCGAGGCCCAGGGCGCGTAACCCCAGACGATGCACTTGGTGATGGCGCCGTTCTCACAGGCGAAGGTGATCTGGTCCGCCGCGTCGACGTGCGCGCCGCTGGAATCCCAGACGCCGCCGACCGCGAGGGCCCGGGGCGCGGGCACCCGGTCCAGCGCGACGCAGGGGTTCTCCCACTCCCGCGCCACCGCGTTCCACGCCTCGATGCGGTAGAAGACCCGCCCCGGCTCTTCGGGAGCGGGCTCGGCGCCGCAGATGGCCACCTCCACGGGCTTGCCGTCGCTGGCGGTGCCCTGGAGCACGGTGCCGACGACGTCGCTCGCCGTCGCCCCGGCCTCGGGTGGAGGAACCGCCCACAGGCGCCCTCCATCGAAGCGCAGGGCCTTCACTCCGGCCTCCGCCTGTCGTGGGGACGCCAGCGCCACGGAGACGAGCACGCTGGTGCGCTCGTCGGTCGGCTTGTCGGGGTCCCAGGAGCGCTTGGTGCCCCACAGCATGGTGCCCTGGGGCCTCGCGATGCGGTGGGCTGTCTGGGATTGGCACCGCCGCGCGTAGCGCTCCACGTCTGACTCCACGCTCGCGGCCCGGATGGGCGCGGGCTTCGAGGAAACAGGCGGCGCGGCCCCCACCGTCGCGGGCAGCAGCAGCAGGAACCAGACAGGCAGGACGCTGGGGGACATGTTCACGCTTCCGGAGAGCCCACGGGCCGGAAAACGATGCATGAAATCCCAGCCCGCGCCCAACGGACAGCGACGCCGCGTGCCCTGGGGGCTGGACCTCCCCCAGGGTACGCGCCCGGCTCACAAACCGTCGGGGTAGCACCAACCGGTGGTGCGGTCGTAGCCGCCGCCGGAGAGCGGGTACCCGATGTAGCCCAGCTCCTCGCCCGCGCCGCACTCGGAGCGGGCGCGCGCATAGCGCAGGCAGGTGCCGTGGCCCGTACGGCCCAGGTCGACGCAGGCGCCACGCGCGCCCTCGACGCCGCAGAACTCGGCGAAGCCCAGGGTGCACGTCTCACCGATGAGGGCGGGGTCGAAGGCGAAGCCGATGGGCTCCAGCACGGACTGCTCGATGCACAGGCCGTAGACGCCGCAGACGGTGCCGCTGGGGCAGCCGGGGACCGCCGCCATCGGGTCGCACGTCTTCAGGCACTGCCGGTCGTCCGTGAACAGGTCCGAGCACGCGTAGCCCTGCGCGCAGTCCGTCGTCGCCAGCCCCGGGGTCGTCGTCGGCGGCGTGGAGGTGCACGCCGCGCCCTGGACCTTGGTGCCCTGCGACTTCTCCAGCGTGCCGTCATCCGCCAGGTAGTTCGCGGCCACGCAGGTGTGACCCGGCAGGTTCGCCGTCAGCGAGCCCTGGCGGGGATCGCAGCCGTCCGTCCGCACCGTGTTCCAGGTGGCGAAGCGGATCCACTTGCACTCCCCACCGGGCACCACGGCGCTGCCCCAGTAGGGCGCGTAGTACGGCGGCGCGTACGCGGCCTCGCGCAGCGTCACGTTGTAGATCGCGCCCACCGTCTCCTGCGGCGACACCTTGAGCGCCAGGAGCAGCGAGCCGGAGTCCGCGACGAACAGCTTCTCGCTCGAGGCCCCCTCGTCCTGATAGCCGAAGACGCATTGCTCGCAGTTGAAGAGGTTGCCGCCGCCCGTGGCCAGATTGTGCAGGCCCGGCGCCGTGTTCACGTCCAGCCGGATGTTCGCCGTGTCCACCACCGCCGGGTCCCCGAACGAGCCAAAGGCACCCTGATAGGTCGGCTGGGCCCCGTACATCACGGGCGTCAGCTGGATGCCATTGGACAGGGCGCCCATCGTGATCTCGGTACACCCGGTGGGTGGGGAGAGTTTCTGCGTCTGCTGCTCCAGGACCTGCAGCTCCTCCTGCCCGGGCGCCGCCTCTTGCGGCTCCACGGCACAGCCCGTCAACGCCATCAGCACCACGGCGCTCCAGCGCCACGCATGGATCGACATGTCATCCTCTCAAGTTGTAGGACAGGGCTGTTTGGGTAACAGCCAATCCGGAATTCCGGATGGGCATTGATTACGCGAAAGTTTCCATGAAACTCAATCCAAATCGACGCTGTGTCGCGGATGGGATTGGGTGTCATTTCTGGGACGGTTTGCCATGGAAAAGTCTCGGGATGTGAGTCTTGGGTCGGCAGGGCCCGGTCTGCCGACCCGCCGCATCCTTGGCGGACTGTCAGGCCTCGTTGATACTGTGCAAGGCCAGATGTCTTTCAATCCCAGCCGCGGAGTTGGACGCGCACCCGCCGCAGCAGGCGCTCCCACTCCTGACGTTTGAGGGTCGCCATCACGCGGCCGCCCACGATGGAGAGGCCGGTGAGGGTCATCACCAGGAAGCCGACGCGGTGGTCCCTCAAGCCTGCGTCCAGCAGGTTGGCGATGACATCCAGGATGAGGAAGAGCGTCCCCAGCGCCAGATAGGCGCGGATCCGCAGGGCCATTCCCACCGCGACCCCCAACAGACACACGGCGCCGAAGACGAGCGCGTAGGTCCCATCCGTTGACGCGCCCAGCCGGGTCGCCAGCTTCGCCGCCGCGGGGACGTACAGCAGCAGGCCGCCGAGGATGCGCACCGTGTTGCGGGCCGCGTGCGGCAGGCTCGACGTGAACAACTGTCCCAGCATCAGGAGCAGCAGGCCGAGCGGCGACAGGTACACCTCCAGGCCCTCCAGGCCGAAGGTGAGCGCGGCGATGAGCAGCGCCAGGTTGCAGGCCGCCGCCGCGAACGCGCCGAACATCCGGCTGCGCTCCACCGCGCCGAGCGCCGCGTACAACAGGCCCGAGCCTCCCGCGAGCAGGGCGGCCTCGCCCGTCGCGTCGCCTGGGAGGAGCCACGCCATCGCGATGGGCAGGAGCGCCGCGAAGCGCCGGGTCGCGCGCTCCACGGGCTGCACGCCCGCCCTGCGCGCCAGCACCGTCACGCCCACCAGCGCGAAGCCCAGGGACAGGGCGAAGAGCGCGTCATGCTCGGGGCGCAGGCCCTGGGCGTACAGGCCGCGCACCAGCGCGTAGATGCCCACCACCGAGACCTGCACGAAGTACACGTGTCGTCCCGTGTGCTCGCGCCACGCGGCGTGCAGGGACACGCCGACCGCGAGCCCGATGGCCGCGAGTGCCAGGGGCAGCGCCTCCTCCGTCGCGCGGCCTCCCAGGGCGACAGCCGCGAGCAGCACGCCGGTCGCCACCAGCCACACGTCGCGCCCCCAGCCCATCCCGCCCGCGACATCGCTCCGTCGCCGCGACGTCGAACGGCGGGCGATGTGGAGGGCCAGCGCGCTCCCTGCCGCGACCAGGGCCAGCGCGGCGCCGGACAGGGTGAAGAGGTCCCGGTACGCCGTGGGGCTCGGGCTGGTCACGAGCGACGCCATGCGCGCGGAGACGACCGCGCCTCCCGCCGCCATCGTGGCGATTCCGGCGATGAACCCGGAGAGCGCTCCCTTCCACTGGAACGCCGCGACGAGGAGCGTCGCGGCGACGAGCGCGAGCGTCATGGGGAACGCGAAGGACACCATCCACGTCCCATCCAGGCCCTGCGCCATGCGCCACACGAGGACGGGGACCGCCATCGTCGAGGAGGTGTCCCCGGTCACGGCCAGCGTGTACACGGTCGCCGCCAGGAAGCAGGGCAGCGCGGCCAGCTGGGAGCGCAGCCGGGTCCTGCCTGGGTCGGCTCCTCGCCGCCGGGCGATCCAGGGCGCGAGGCTCACCACCGCGAGCCCCATCAGCGCGAGTGTGGGGCCCGGCCACGCCGCGAGGCTCGGCACCAGGTGCGCCTGCGCATGGACGAGCAGCAGCAGTCCGACGCCCAGGACGCCGCGCCCCGGGCCGCGCGCGCCTCCGAGGAACAGCGCCGCTCCCGTGGCGAGGACGAGCCCCGCGGCGTGGAGTCCAGGCTGCAAGAGCGCCGCGGCCACCACCAGCGTCACCGCCGTGAGGGCCGCCCGGTGCAGGGCTCGGAGGAAGGGGGCGTGGAGGTCGTCGGTGCCCAGTCCGAGGATGCGGCGGAAGAAGGCCCGCCACGAGCCCATGCGAGCCACCGCGCCCGCGCTCGCGGCATAGACGAGCCCTGCGGCGGCGATGCCCGCGAAGGCCCGCTGCCACACGAGGAAGCGCGTGCTCCCCGGTGGGAGCCACGCCTCTGGATGGAGCCATTCCAGCGAAGGGCCCAGGAGCTGGACCGCCGTGGCGCGGGCCCATTGTCCGTCGGGCGGCAGCAGCGCCACCAGCGAAGCGCCGAAGGGCGACTGCTGCGCGGCCCAGAGCGCGGCACCGGGAAGCCCCAGCAGGAGGCCCGCGTGAGCCAGGGCACGTGAGCGGAACGAGGCCGCGAGCAGCAGCACCAGCAGCGCGGGGCCCAGCGCCAGCAGCGGCGGCACCACGCCCAGCGCACGCGAGGGATCCGGAAGGCCGACCTGGATGGCGGAGCGCAGGAGGACCCCGGCGAGCGCGGCCACGCCCAGGTGGGGCACCGCGTGGTAGAGCGGCCCGTGCCGGGGGTTCTCCAGGAGCCGGCCGACCCACGGCCCCGCGCGTCGCGTCGCCAGCGCCACGGCCCAGAGCGCGACGCCGATGAGGGGCAGTCGCCACGCGCTGACGTCGGGCGGAAGGGGGCGGCCCGCGCGGTTGATGATCGCGGTGAGCGCGATGAAGCCTCCACCCACGGCGAGCGTCCCCACCGACCCTCGCAGGCGGAACGCCACGAAGCCGCGCGACACGAACGCCACCAGCGCGCCCGCCGTGAGCAGTCCTCCGGCGAGGAGGAACGCCGGCCGCTCGGCGGCGACGGGCGTGGGGATCCACTGGAACAGCACGAGGGTCGCGAAGACGGCCTGCACGAGCGCCGCGCCCGCGAAGCCATCCGTGAAGAGAGGCCGGCCCCGTGCGCCAAACGGCAGGGGGAGGATGCCCAGCAACCGCCGGCCCTGCGCCTTGGGCGCGTCCTCGGAGGGGGAGCCACGCGCCATCACGAGGACCGCGAAGGCCAACCCCAGGGCCGCGGCCACGAGGGCGGCCCTCGCCGAGGTGAAGTCGGAGACCGTGCCCGTGACCTGCGCCACCGTGACCATGAGTCCAGAGGCCGCGAGGAAACTCACGAGCCGGCTTCCGTCGCTCCTCACGCGGAGCAGCAACACCGCCGTGATCAGCGCGGTGGGCGCGCAGGCGAGCACCGCGGCATGGGGCCCCGCGAACGGCAGGAGCATGTCTGGCAACGCGGGCAGGACGCCCAGGGCCCGCACCACCCCGAGCGCGGCGATGACCAGCGACAGGTCCTTCAAGGGCTGGAACGAGTCGGTGCCGCCGTGCCACGCGGACTGCATGCGGCCACCGAGGCCATAGAGCGCCGCGGCGAGCGCGAGGACGGCGAGGCTCGCCGCGCTGGAGGCGAGCGACGGTGTCCCCGCGACGGCCGCGAGCGCGCCGAAGAGCAGGGCGCCGCCGCCCAGGGTGTGGAGGCCCCTCCACCGCCATCCCCCCGCGAGGTGGGCCGAGATCGCGATGAGCCCTCCCGCGAGCGCCCTGGGCCAGGGGCTGCCCACGCCCCAGCGCCAGTCCAGCGCGGTGAAGGCGGGCATCGCCGCGAGCGAGACCACGACGCCCCACGCGAGCAGCCGCATGCGCGGGCCGCTGGCGGACGTCACTCGCGCCAGCAGCATCAGCCCGGCCGCCACCGCCGCGACGCCGAAGCACGCCCACGCCGGCTCATCGGGAGCCAGCGTCCGCGCGAGCAGCGCCCCGGAGAGCAGCGACGCCAGGACGCCCGGGTGCACGAGGGCCCGGCGACGGGGCTCCAGGATGAAGAAGACGAGCGCGGCCATCACGGGCGCGCAGACGGAAGTGACGTCCACCGAGCGGTCATCGCCCGGGACACCTGAGAGCGCGCCGAGTGCCCCCGCGAGCGCGCCACTGGCGACCACCGCGTGCGCCAGCGTCTCGAACACGGGACCCGCGCGTGGAAAGGCGGCGCGAACGGCGGAGGAGGACGCGGCCCCGGCCACCACCGCGCCCAGCGCCACCGCCCAGAGGGTGAGGCCCGCGAACAGGGGGCTGCCCGGCTCCAGCGCGTCGAACCCCGAAGGCCCGCTCGCCACGCAGAAGACCGCGAGCCAGAGTGCGCCATAGAGCGCGGCGCCCATGTTCACCAGGGTCGCCATGCCAGGCGCCACCGCCCGCGCTCGCCACTCCGTGGCCGCCAGCGCGAACACGCCCGCGAACGCGCACAGCACGCGAAGCCAGGGCGCGTCGTCGCCGCGCATCAACAGGAGCCCCGCCAGGAGCGAGGGAAACAGCGCCACCGCGAGGGACACGGCGCTCGTCCCATGCAACAGCCGCCCCGCGGCCCTCAACGGAAGCAGCGCGACCGCGGCGACCCCGAGCGCGACGGGGACGCCCACCCGAGGCGTCAGCCCCACCAGCGCGGACAGCGCGACGAACACCACGGGCAGCAACGCGAGCCCGATGCTCGCGAGGATGCGCCCGGCCGACAGCGAGCGCCGCGCCAGGAACGTCCCCAGTCCGATGAAGGCCGCGTGGTAGCCCAGCAGCGCGCCCGAGACGATCAACTGCCGGGGCACGCCTCCGAGCGCCCGCCACGCCTCGCGGACCCCCATGAGCGAGCCGCCCAACACCAGCACCGCGCCGAGGAACCACCAGATGTATTCATTGACGCGGGGCGCGCTGTCGCCTTCATCCAGGGCGATCACCGCCTCCAGGCCGCTGCCGCCCAGCGAGTCCAGGTGCCCCCGCGCGAACATCGCCTGCCCCGACCCCAGCGCGGAGCCCAGGTCCTCCTCGCTGGAGGAGTCCTCGTCATCCTCCGAGGTCGCTCTCGAAGCGGTCCGCTGGGCCTCCTGGTCAGCACGGGAGGCGTCGCGGTCGTCGAGGGCCTTCCGCGCCGCCGCTCGCCGCCGCGCCTCCTGCTCACGCTCCAGCCGCGCGGTTTCGTCCAGCGAGCGCGCGAGCGTGCCAAGCCACCCCAGCCGCCACCCGCCCGTGCGACGCAGCGACGTGGCGACGCCATCCGCCCAGGCCTCCACGCGCGCCGCCGGGTCGACCGGGGAGTCCTCCACGGCTGGCACGGCAGGGGGCGCGAGCGGTTCAGGCTCGGCGACGGCGCGCTCCGGGATGTCGAGGAGGGACGCCTCCAGGCGGTTCGCGGTCGCGGGGTCCAGCAGCCCGTCGAAGTGCCAGCGCTCGACCTGTCGGAGCATCAAGGCCCGCACGAAGTCATCCAGGTGCTGGCCAGCGGCGGGCACGAGGGTGGCACCGCACACCGGGCACACGGGGCCCGGGTCGGCGGCGCGGAACTCGGTACAGGCGGGACAGAGCATGGACGCCACCATAGGGGCTCGCGGCCCGCTCCGGGATGCCGCCCCTGGTGACACTGTCACTTCGGCCGACGCGAGGAGGGCCTACTCCTTTGGCTTCGCGTTGCGCTGCCGCAACTCCTTGCACGGGTCGTCTTCTGGCAACGCGGGGGTGAACCACACGTAGTCGTAGGGCAGGGAAGAGGCACCGGCGAGGGCCGCGTAGTCCTGAGGCGTCAGGGCTTCAGGTGACACCTCCAGCAGCGCGACGCTCAGCACCGTGACGTCCTTCGCGCGGCGCTCCAGGTGGGCGGGGACGGCCCGGTCCTCGCGGACGTGCCCATTGCCGGTGATGAGCACCGCGCCGTCGGCGGGCACGGTCTCCAGCAGCCGGTCGGCCATCATCGCGTCGCGCGCTCGCTGCGCTAGCGCCATGGGCTCCAGCATCCGTGCAGGGAGCTGGCCACAGTGGGAGCGGTCCAACTCCTCACGGACGGCCTTCGCCTCCGCTTCCGGAACGGGGGCATCCAACTCCAGGCGGGCGCGCAGGTCGGCGGGGAGTGCCTCCGGTCCCTTCATCACCAGCTCGCGCACCTGCGCGCGGGGGAGGTTGGCGGCGATGATGGGCAGGTGGGCCTGGAGCCCCGCGCTGAACACGGGCTGGTAGAGGCTGAACGCGGGCCAGCCTCCGTGGTCCCAGTCCACCGCCTTCGCCAGACCCGCCACGTCCTCCGGATGTTCCCTCAGCGCCGCGTCCACGGCGGGCTGCTGCGTGACGTCCAGCATCTCGAAGGCGAGGGCCGGGTGCTGTCCCGCGTCCGTCTTCGCGCGCACCAACTCCGCCTGGAGCCGGTGGTGGTCCGGCTGGTCATGCCGCTCCCCCAAGAGCACGAACCGCGCGGGGATCACCGCCGCGCGCAGGGCGCTCTCGTCCACGAAGCGGCCTCCCGCCACGTCCCAGATGCGCCCGACCAGCGGGTGGTCCTGGTACAGCGTCGCGGTCCAGGTCCTCACCTCGGAGGGAGCGGGGGCCTGTCTGCCGGCACAACCCGTGGACAGCGCGAGGGCGAGGAGGAGGGGAGGGGCACGCGTCATGGCCCCATCTCACCCGGCCCGCGCCCGGATTGCCCGCCCGAAAGCGGCGGGGCTCGTGCTCCCGAACAGACGGAGCGAGGCCCGCGTCTGGCGATGAACGCCCGACGGGGTGAGTCCAACCCGCGCGGGCGGCGTGCCGGAACGACAAGGTCCGCGCTCCCGGTGGGGGAGGCGGACCTTCCGGTCAGGCGCGGACTGTCGGACGGCGGGGACTACTTGGAGTCCACCACGAGCACCATCCACCGGTCGGTGGCGTGGTCGATGCGCACATTGGCCGCACCCGCCTCCTGGAGCTGCATCACCACGCGCTCCAGGAACTGGAGCTGCTCCTGCGACGCGTCCACGAAGACGTTGCGCGAGCCCGGGCCCTTGGCCTTCGGCTTCTTCGCGGGCGCCGCGCCCGTGTGCGGCTCCGGCGTCGCCGCCGCCTTGAGCAGGGCCCCCACGTCCTCGGACATCACCTCGGAGCGCTCGTCCTGGGCCTCCACCTCCGGCTCCTCCTTGACGGCGACCGGCGCGTGAGCGCCAGAGGCCAGCTCCTTCTTCGCCTGCTCGCGCAGCTCGTTGAACGTGCGCAGGTTGATGGTCGCGTTGAAGCGGTCCTTGAAGCTGTCCAGGGCGTCCTGGCGGCTCAGGTCGGGCTGGTTGCGGAAGAGGTCGAGCAGGAACGCGTGGCGCTCCTGCGACTGCTCCTGGGAAGTCCTGGGCATGGGTGTCTGGCTCCGGCGGTGTGGCCGCTCAAATAGAGGCGGCGCACCCTATACCCGAGCCCACCCCCGGAGAGAAAGCCGGGGGCCTCGCCTCACGCACGTCCGCGCGAGCCCGGACGCGGCGTGCGGCCTCCGCGCGGTCCCGACGGCCGAGGCTGCACCGGCCGGGGCCACGCGTTGGTCGCCAGCCCCTCCTCGGCGTCGCCCCCCGCTGTCCGGCGCAGGCGCGCGGCCTCCGCGGCGGACTCCGGCGGCACCAGCGCGTTCGGCCCCCGGCCGATGAGGTCCTCGCGCCCGGCGAGCCGCAGCGCTTCACGCGCCAGCGGCCAGTGCTCCGGGTTCCAGTAGAGCAGCAGCGCCTTCTGCAGCCGCTTCTCGCGCAGGCCCTTCGCCGTGTACACGGGCTCCATCTTCAGCGGATCCAGCCCCGTGTAATACATGGCCGTCGCCACCGACATGGGCGTGGGGATGAAGTCCTGCACCTGCCGGGGCCGCTTGCCCTTCTCCTTCAGCCACTGGGCCAGCATCACCATGTCCTCCAGCGTGGAGCCGGGGTGGCCGCTGATGAAGTAGGCGATGTCGTACTGCTCCTTGCCCGCGTCCTCGCTGGCGCACGCGAACATGTTCTGGAAGCGCTCGAAGCTCTCGATGCCGGGCTTCTTCATCTTCTCCAGCACGCGCGGCGAGACATGCTCCGGCGCCACGGACAGCTGGCCGCCCACGTGGTGCGCCGCCAGCTCCTTCACGTACTCCGGCGAGCGCTCGGCCAGGTCATACCGCACGCCGCTCGCGATGAAGACGTGCTTGATGCCCGGCTCCTCGCGCACCTGGCGCATCAGCGAGATGAGCGGGCCGTGGTCCGTCTGGAGGTTCTCGCACACGCCCGGGTGGACGCACGACAGCTTGCGGCAGCGGCTCTCGATGTCCTCGCTCTTGCACTTGAGCTTGTACATGTTCGCCGTGGGGCCCCCCAGGTCCGTGATGGTCCCCCGGAAGTCCCCCATGCGCCGCACCTCGCGCACCTCGCGCAGCACGCTCTGCGCGGAGCGGCTCTGGATGACGCGCCCCTCGTGCTCCGTGATGGAGCAGAAGGTGCAGCCGCCAAAACACCCGCGCATCAAGACCACCGAGTGCTTCACCGTCTCGTAGGCCGGGATGCGCTCGGTGTACATCGGGTGCGGCACGCGGTTGAGCTTCAGGTCGTACAGCTCGTCCATCGCCACCGTGGCCGTGTCGCCGGGCTTCTGTCCCGCGCCATCCTCCAGCGGCCGGGCGGGCGGGTTCATGTAGATGGCCCGGTTGCCGTGGCGCTGCGCGATGGCGCGCGCGTTGCCGGGGTTGGTCTCCAGTTGGAAGTCCCGGCTCATCACCGCGAAGGCGCGCGTGTCCGCCACCACCTCCTCGTAGGAGGGCAGCACCACCACCTTGTCGCGGTCCGCCGCGCGCTTCGCCGGGTCCGCTTCAATCGCCTTCATCGCCGCGTCGTTGATGAGGTGCGCGGTGCCCCGGATGTCCTTCAGGTCCTCGATGCGCTCGCCCCGGTTCAGCCGGTCGGCGATCTCCCAGATGGGCCGCTCGCCCATGCCGAACACCAGCAGGTCCGCCTTGGCGTCGAAGAGGATGGAGCGGCGCACCTTCTCGCTCCAGTAGTCGAAGTGCGCGATGCGGCGCAGGCTGGCCTCGATGCCTCCCAGCACGACCGGCGCCTCCGGGAAGGCCTCGCGGCAGCGCTGCGCGTAGACGATGGAGGCCCGGTCCGGCCGGCAGTTGGTGCGCCCGCCCGGGCTGTACTGGTCCTCCGAGCGGTTCTTCTTCTGGGCCGTCAGCCGGTTGAGCATCGAGTCCAGGTTGCCCGCGGCCACCCCGAAGAAGAGCCGGGGCTTGCCCAGCGCCTTGAAGGGCTCCGCCGAGTGCCAGTCCGGCTGGGGGATGATGCCCACCTTGAAGCCCCGTCCCTCCAGGAAGCGGGCGATGAGCACCGGGCCGAACGCCGGGTGGTCCACGTAGGCGTCGCCGCTCACGATGATGATGTCGCACTGCTCCCACCCCCGAGCCTGCATGTCGGCACGGGTCACGGGTAGGAACGGGTGGGCGTAGCGCGGAGTGACAGAGGCCATGGGTCCTCCCCTCAACAGCGGGGCGGGCCGAACCAACCCCATCAGGGCGGGCGCTGTCCACTGTGACGCCCATCCCCCCGCCCGCCCCCCTGGGCGGCGACCCTGCCTCCAGGTCCGTCAACCCCGGACACCGCGTGCGGGGGTTTCTCAAGTTTTCGCAAAGGCAGACACGGTGTCATTTGTGCTCCAACTGGGTGTCTATATATACCTGGAGATAAATTGATTTGCCGGTATTGCTAGAAAAATATGTTCGTGGCAAACAATGTTCACGGGCCCTGGCTGTCATTGTCTGGCGCCGGTCCCGTTTCCACCTGGCACTGCCACACCCTGGAGACAGCTATGTCCTCGCGCCGTCCGTTTTCCCTCGTTGCATCCCTGTTGCTGCTGAGCGCCTGTGGCGCCGAGTCGTACGATGAGGGCACGGCCCCGCGTCAGGCCAAGGCGGCGCTGACGGACCTGGACCTGTCTGTCTCCGAGCTGGGCGTCACCTGTGACGGCGATGTGTTGACGGTGACGGGGGCCATCCGCAACGAGGCGCCCACGGGCATCGACCCGTCGGTCGCGGGGATCTACGCGGGGGACCCGGCGCAGGGCGGCACGCTGCTGGCGACGGTGGACGTGCCGTGGCTGGTGGGCAAGGAGCGCTATCCCTTCGAGAAGGTGGTGCAGGTGCCGGAGGGGACGCAGCGGCTGTTCGTGGTCGCGGATGCCTTCGACTTCTTCCCGGAGGACGACGAGCTGAACAACATCGCGTCGGTGACGCTGGCCGCGGGTGGCGGGTGTGTCGTGAACCAGCCGCCGGTGGCGCTCTGCAAGAACGTGACGGTGGTGGCGGGCGCGTCGTGCGCGGCGCCGGCGTCCATCGACAATGGCTCCTATGACTCGGACCTCTTCCCGCAGCCGCTGAGCCGCGAGCAGAGCCCGGCGGGCCCGTACGCCCCCGGTGTGACGCCGGTGACGCTCACGCTGTCGGACGGGATGGACACGGCCACGTGCGCCGCCACGGTGACGGTGGTGGACGCGACCGCGCCGGTGGCCGGGGCGAGCAAGAACCTGGTGCTCCCGCGCTCGCTGACCGCGGACTACAAGACGGTGACGCTGGCGGACTGCGCGCAGGCGCCGGTGGACAACTGCGGCGGGACGCTGGACCTCCAGGCGTCTGGCTCCATCATCCGGGTTGAGTCGGATGAGTCGGAGGACGCGCTCTTCAGCCTCAACCTGTTCAAGTGCAAGGACATCAAGCTGAGCGCGGACCGCAAGTCCGCGGAGCTGCGCGCGGAGTCCAGCCTGCTGGGCAACGGTCGCGTCTACACGATGGTGTACGAGGTGAAGGACGCGTCCGGCAACGCGACCACGGGCACGTGCAAGGTGAAGGTGCCCAGCCTCCAGGGCATCCTCTCCATCGGCCTGGGGCCGGCGTACTGCCAGGGCACGAACTGCCCGGCGAACACGGGCAGCGGGTTGCTCTGCTCGCTGCTGTAGTCCGCTCTGGGGTTTCCAGGTGGGCAGGTGACGGCCCGGGTCCGCGTGGGTGCGCGGGGCCGGGCTGTCGCGCGTGGAGGGGTGGATTCACCGGCGGTGCAGGCGTCCGAGGGAGCCCGCGCGTGCGTTGACGCAGATCGATGCCTCCCCTAGCTTGGCCGGCTTCCCGGCGCCGCCACCTTCCGAGGGTGAGGAAGGGCCGCGCCGCGAGCACCCGGTATGATGCGCAGGACGGACGAGGAGTCGGGTCAGGGGGAGGCGCCACGGGACGAGCGTGCGCCAGACGGCCTCGTGCCCGTGCTCCGCGTGGAGTACGACACGGATGTCGAGGCTGGACAGGCCGCGCCCATCCTCCGCGTCCAGTCCTCCTGGCCTCCACCGGATTCCGATGCCCCGCCACCGGTGCTGACGGAACCGCCGAAGCGGGCGGACTCCTCGGGGGCGAAGGGGAGGGGGGCCGCGAAGGCGAAGACGTTGACCTTCCGGGAGCTGGACTCCGCCGCGCTGGCGTCCATGCCGGCCTCCCATCGCGTGAGCCGCGCGGTGGCCGCGACGGAAGCGGCGGACGCGCGCACTGCCTCGGCGACGCCAGCTCCGGAAGGTTTGCCCGCGCGGGTTCGCGAGCCCGTGAGCCCGCGGGCACCGGACGCGCTGGCTGCTGGGGTGGCCCCATCCATGGAGGACTCGCGGGCGGGCGAAGCCCCTCTGTTGGGGCCCGCCGGGACGGGCGCTGACGCGGCGTCCCCGTCAACCCTCGCGTCCTTCACGGCCCGCGCGCCGAAGGTGCCTGCCCCAAACCTGCTCCGCGTGGACGACCCGGCCGACGTCCGGCCCCCAGAGGAAGCCCCGGCCCGCGACGTGTCCACCTCCGGCGATGTCACCCCCGCCGAGCGGCAGGCCATGCAGGCCGCCGTGTCGTCCGGGCGCCGCAGGGAACAGTGGGTCGCGCCGTCCTACCTCCCCGAAGACCTCCGCGACGCGCTGGTGGCCGAGCGCAGCCAATACCGCGCCCAGCGCCTCCAGGAGGCGCGCGAGGTGGGCCTCGCCGGCCCCGGCGTGCTGGGCCTCGTGCCGGTGCCCGCCGCGGATCCGGACTGGTCCGGAGGCTCGCTGCTGGGCTTCCTGGGCGAGGAGCTGGTGTTCGCCGGGGACATCGTCCACCTGGACTTCGAATCCGGCCGCGTCTTCGCCTCCTCCGACTCCGGTGAGGACCTGGACCGCCGCGTCCTCTCCTGCGAGCGCTGGTGCTACCGGCCCTATGACTTCGCGGAGGCCCTGTGCGCGGCGGCCTCCGCCTACGAGGAGCGCGTCCCCACCCTCACCACCTCCCTGGAGCGCGCGAGGGGCGACCTCATCCCGTCCCCACCGTCCGCCCGCGACGCGGAGCTCCTCCCCGTGGACCGGCTCTGGCGCCAGCCGTGGGGCAGCATCTGGGGTCCTCCCGGCACCGGCAAGACGACGGCGGTCGCGGACCTCATCGCCCGCGCCCTGCGCGCGTACCCGAACGAGCGCATCCTCGCGGTGGCCCCCACCAACCGCGCCGCGGACGAGCTGGTGATGCGCGTCAGCTCCCTCCTGGAGCGCGACCCCATCCCGCTGCGCCCGCTGGCCCGCAGCATCTTCCGCGGCGGCACCGGCGCGAGCGACGCCCTCGCCAAGCTGCCCACCGTGGCGCTCGAGGAGGCGAAGACGAGCAAGCTGCTCACCTCCATCCAGGAGCGCGAGCGCGAGCTCACGCTGGAGCGCGCCCGGGGCGGCGCCGCGCCGGAGCTGGCCCGGATGCAGGCGGAGCTGCGCACGCTGCGCGGCCGCGTGAAGGACCCGACGCTGAAGGAGGCGGAGAAGGGCGACAGCCCCCTGATGGTGCTCACCGTGCACCGCGCGCTCCGGCTGGTGTCGGAGCTGGAAGGGGAGGAGACCTTCCAGCGGCTCGTCGTGGACGAGGCGGGCATGGTGACGCGCGCGGCGACGGCGCTGCTCGCCCCGCTCGCCCGGCAGGTGACGCTCGCGGGCGACCCCAAGCAGATCGGCCCCGTGAGCCGCGCGGCCGAGGGCGCGGGCCGGGGCACCCAGACGTGGCTCCGCGCCAGCGCCCTGTCCCACCTGGAGGACGCGGTGAAGGACGCGGAGCGGCCGGACGTGCTGCTCCTGCGCACCCAGCACCGCATGCACCCGGACATCGCTCGCGTGGTGAGCGACTTCTGCTACGGCGGCGCGCTGGAGGACGGCGACCTCGTGAAGGACCGGGCCCAGAAGCCCCCTCCCGTGCCCGCCTTCCCGGCCCGCGCGATGTGGCTGGTGCTGGATGGGCTGAGCCGCGACAACCGCCGCCTCACGCATGGCCGCGGCGAGACGGGCTCCGGCTACCAGCGCGAGCTGTCCGCGGAGCTCGCCGTGACCCTGGCCCGCCAGGCCGTGCGCCTGGGCCTCACCGTGCTGTGCGTGACGCCCTACCGCGCGCAGGCGGCGCTCCTGCGCAAGCTGGGCAACGCGGCGGGGCTGCGCCACGACATGTTCAGCGCCTCCACCATCCACCGCCAGCAGGGCACGCAGTACGATGTGGTGATGGTGGACACCGTGGCCGGAGGTCGGCCCTTCCCACCGCACACCCTGGTGCCCATCCTCAACGTGGCCGCCAGCCGCGCGAAGGAGTATCTGCTGGTGCTGGCTTCGCGCCAGGAGGCCCGCGCGTCGCCCGTGCCCGCGCGCTTCTTGTCGCTGCTGCCTCGCGTGCGCGTGCACCCGGGCACGCCGCCCCGGCTGGAGCTGCTCGCGTCCCAGCCGCGTCCGCCGCCGCCCCCTCCACCGCCGCTGGTGCCCATGGGCCTGGGCGGGGAGATCGCCGGTGGCAAGGACACCGGGCCCCTCTTCACCCAGGAGCAGGTGTCCCTCTTCGAGCGCCGCTTCGACGACGGCCACCACCTGGTGCGCGGCGTGGCTGGCAGCGGCAAGACGTACGTGCTGGCGCACTGGGCCGCGCGCTACCTCCTGGAGAACCCCCGCGCCCGGGTGCTCGTCTCCTTCTACAACCGCTCGCTCGCGCCGCTCGTGGACAAGCTCCTGGTGGAGGCGCTCACCGTGCGCGCGGGCGCGGAGCAGGTGCGTCCGCTCCGGGCCCAGGTGACGGTGAAGCACGTGGGGGCGCTCCGGCGCCTGGAGCCCTACGCCTTCGACGCCGTCTTCGTGGACGAGGCGCAGGACATGGACGCGAAGGCGCTGGCGTCGCTGCACGCGCTGGTGCGCCCTCGCGTGGGCGAGGACGGCCGCGAGTCACGCTGCTTCCAGCTGTTCATGGACGACTCGCAGAACGTCTACGGCCAGGTGCCCATCGACCACCTGAAGGAGCAGCTCCCCGAAGGGCTGTCCTTCCGGGGCCGCACCCGCGTGCTCAAGGAGACCTTCCGCGCCACCCGCGACATCCTCGACGTGGCCTTCAACGTGGTGCTGGATCCGCTGCGCCAGCACCGCGTCACCGACCCTGGCATGCGCGAATACATGAAGGCGGGAGAGCTGGCCCGCGAGCGCCTGCTGTGGCTTCCGGAGGAGACGCTGGAAGGCCTCTACCGCGTGCAGTCCACCGAGCGCGGTGGCGTGCTGCCCCAGGTGAAGGCCTTCGCCTCCAGCACCAGCGAGGCCCGCTGGGTCGCGAAGGAGGTGGCGCGGCTGGTGCGCGAGGAAGGCGTCCACCCCGGCGACATCCTGGTGGTGGCGCCCGTCATGCCCGCGTCCTTCACCGACGCGCTCCAGAAGGCGGGCGTGCCCGCGGAGGCCTATGGCGGCAAGGGCGGGCGGGACGTGGCCGACTTCCGCGTGAGCGGCGTGGATCACGTGCGCGCCACCACGGTGTTCTCATGCAAGGGCCACGAGTGCCCCGTCGTCTTCTTCGCGGGATTGGAGGCCCTGGACTCCATCGAGGCGTGGATGGCGGGGGCCCGCCAGCGCACCGAGCGCGAACACGAACGCATCCGCCGCGCGATGTTCTACGTGGGGGCCACCCGCGCGATGAAGCGCCAGTACCTCACCGGCGTGCGCGGAGGCCGCTTCCTCCAGGTGGCCGCGTCCTACGTGGAGGCGCTGTCCGGCCACCGTCCGGCGCCCTGAGTCCAGGCACCCGGGACGGGCCATGAGACAGCGTTACATCCGCCAGCCGGTGACGCCCACGCGCTTGCCGAACGCGGGCTGTCCGTACACCTCACGGAAGCGCGCACGCAGCAGGTCGAACGTCTGCTGGAGATCCGGCGCCGCGGGCTTCGCGTCCGGCAGCTGCCCACCCATCCGCGCGAAGCAGCGGCCCATGGCGCCATCCAGCCACTGCATCACGGCGGTGGTGTCCTCGTCCTGAAGCCGCTCGAAGACGGACAGGGCACGCTCCAGCGTCTCGCCCACCAGCTCCGTGGAGTCGACCGAACTTCCCACGCAGAGCTTCGCGGCCCGTACCTCCAGGGCCGGACGATGCTTGCGAACGAACTCCCCGAAGGCATGCAGATTCACGGTGACCATTCTTAATCCTTCGCCCCCTCGCTGTCAGAACGCTGGAGACGAAAAACCTTGGTTCACGGACGTGGTGCGACGCGTCGGTGGAAAAGGGTGGTGTGATTGACGCTGTATCACTCCATGTCTCAGAGAGCGAGACGGCGGGGGGACTTCCCACCGCCCGTGGGTCCTGCGAGCCTCCTGGTGGGGGCGGGCAGACCCAGGGCGTGAGCGGTGTTCACAGGCGCGCGCCAGGAGGAAGACGCCATGCGTCGCACGGTGGAACTGACCGACATGGGAGGCTGTGACGCGGGGCCGCGCGTGCTGCTCCTGCCGGGGCTGGGCGCCCGGGGGGCGGGCTTCCGCTCGCTCGCCCTGCGGCTCACGGACGTCGCCCGGCCCGTGCTGGTGGAGTACCCGGAGGGCGAGCACGCGGCGTGCGGCGCGAAGGTGCTGGCGGATCAGGTGCTGCGGGTGGCGGGCGCGGTGGACGCGGTGGTGGCCAGTTCGTTTGGCGGCATGGTGGCGGCGCACCTGGCGGCGGGGGGCGCGACCCGAGGCGTGGCGTTCCTGGGCTCCTTCACGCGCACCGCGCACGTGGGGCCTCGCGGACGGCTCATCGCGATGATGGGGCCCATCGCGGTGCTGGGGCGCCCGGGGTGGGCCGCGGCGTCGCTGGCGGCGTGGCGGCCGGTGCCTTCGGGCGAGGTGGCGGACGTGGTGCCCACCACGACGGTGGAGCGGCTGTCGACGCTGCGGCGCGCGTTCGCCATCCACTCGGAGCCGCCGCCGCCGGACCTCAAGCCGTTGAAGGTGTCGTGCCTGTGCATCCAGGGCGACCGCGACGTGCTGGTGCCGCCGTCCTCGCTGGAGCGCCTGGCCGCGTCGCTGCCCGAAGGCACGCCCCGGCACCTGCTGCGCGGCGCGGGACACGTGCCCTATTTCTCGCATCCGGACGACTGCGCGCGGCTGCTCACGCCGTGGCTCCATGCGCTCGCGCCCCCGGGGCTCGCGGCGCTGGCGGACGTGGACGTGGACGTGGGCTCCGCGGCCTGACGCGGTCCGGCCGTGACGCGCGCCGCCGGGTGAACGGATCCTCCCTCCCGTTGGGGGGTGTACGGATGCACGTGTGGGAAGTAGTTTCGCCTCCGCCGATGTCGACCCGTCCTCTTCGCGCGTTCCTCCTTCTGGCGTTCCTGTCCACGGTGGCCTCGGCTGCCTCGGTCCCCGAACCCGGGCCCGCCGCCGCTCCCGCCCCTCCGGCCGTCGCTCCCGCTCCCCGGCGCACGGTGCTGCTGCTGGGGGACAGCCTCATCGCCACGGGGTTCGGGGAGTACCTCCAGAACCAGCTCGCCGCGCACCCGCGGATCCGCTGTGAGCGCCGCGCGAAGTCTTCCACCGGGCTGGCCCGCCCGGACTTCTTCGACTGGCTGGAGGTGGGCCAGCAGGAGGTGCAGCAGCATCAGCCGGACGTGGTGGTGGTCATCCTGGGCGGCAATGACGGTCAGGCCCTGCACACCCGGCAGGGGCGCGCCACCGTCGCCTGGGGAAAGCCGGACTGGGAGGGCGAGTACCGCCAGCGCATCCAGGACTTCGTGACGGCCATCTCCGCGCCGGGCCGGAAGATCATCTGGCTGGAGCTGCCCGCGACGAGCCGTCACCGCTTCGAACAGAAGCTCACGTTGATCCGCGGCCTCCAGCGCGAGGTCATCTCCGCCCGCGAGGACGCCGTGCACCTGGAGACGCGGCCCTTCTTCACCGACGCGCGCGGCAAGGCGCTGAAGCAGGCCCGCGTGGAGGGCTTCCGCAAGCCCATGCGCCTGCGCATGACGGACGGCGTGCACTTCACCGTGGCGGGTGGGCGCTACTTCGCGAACAAGGTGTACCCGGAGGTGCTGGGCGTGCTGGGGCTCGAGTCCGGCGAGCAGCACACCGCGCGCCCCGCCGCCGCGCCCGCGGAGGAGGCGCTCCAGGCCCTGGCGCCGGTGGCCCCGGCCGCCCCGTAGGGCGCGGCCTCTTCGTTCAGGAGTGGCCTGACCAGGAGGGCTCGGTGCCGGCGTCGGGGCGCAGCCGGCGCACGGCGCGCAGCAGCAGCTCCTCGTCGCGCGGGTTGGCGAGGAAGCCCCGCGCCCCCAGCTTGCGGGCCCGGTCGAAGCCCTCGTCGTCGGACGTCCCGTGCACGATGAGGGCGCCCTCGATGCGGACCTCGCCCGCGAGCAGCCCCTCCATGGCCTGGAGGGGCGCGAGCACCACGTCGTTCGCGCGCGTGTGCAGGACCTCCAGCGGCGTGGCGACGCGGGCGGTGATGCCGTTGCGCGCCAGCGTGCGGGAGATGAGCACCGCGGTCACGGGCGGCCATCCATAGAGCAGGAGCGGCGGACCGGGCACGGGCGGACGGCGCGGCTCGGGCGTCGCCACCGGCTCGTCCGTCTCCCGGATTCCGTAGAGGGCGCCGAGCGCGCGGGCCAGGGCCCTGTCGGAGGCCAGGTGCGGCTCCACGCGCGCCTTGCCGGACACCGCCCGCACGTCATCCACCGCGTCCAGGGACAGCGGCGCGGGCACGGCGAGGTGAAGCACCTCGCGGTCCTCGCGCGTCTCCAGTTGGAGCGGCACGACGCCGTACTGCCGGGCGATGCGCGCGGGCACCAGCGCGGTCAGGGACCGGTCGAGCGGGTGGCGGTCCAGGTCCACGGCGTCCACGTCGAACTGGAGGGCCAGCCCGCGCAGGACGTCCGCCTCCGTGCACACGCCCTCGTTCACCAGGGCACGGCCCAGGGGGACGTGGAGCTCGTGATGGTGCACGAGCCCCAGCCGGAGCTGGCCCTTGTCGACCACTCCCAGCTCCAGGAGGATCTCCCCCAATGGGCGTCTGGATCCGATTTCCATGCCCACTCAACGTGGCAACCCGGCACGCACGCGACGACGGTCGACCGAGGGCTCGTCCGCCTGCCTGTCCTGAAGCCGCGCGAAGGGAGGGGGCCCCAGTCCCAAGGGCCCGGCCGCCCCGCTACCCGCGCGGAGGGAAGCGCGCGTCGTAGGCCTCGGGGCGGAAGCCCACGGTGACGGCCTCCTTGCTGATCAGCACGGGACGCTTCACCAACTTCCCATCCTTCGAGAGCCACTCCACCAGCTCCTCATCGGAGGCCGCGTCGATCTTCTCCTTCCCGAGCGCGCGATAGCTCTGTCCACTGGTGTTGAGCCACTTGCGCACGGACACGCCGCTCTTGGGAATCCACTGGCGCAGCTCCGCCACGGTGGGCGGTTGGTCGACAATGGGGCGCGTCTGGTAGGAGACGCCGCGCGCCTCCAGCCACTTCAACGCCTTCTTGCAGGTGTCGCATCCGGAGTACGCCAGCACGAGGATGTCATCGGCCATGCGCGGGCTTGTACCAGACCGCCTCCGGGGAATGAGACCATGAACCGCCCTTCCAGTGTCCACGTTGTCCTGTCCGTCCTCTGCTTGTGGGGGGCCGTGGTGGCGTGCTCGGGAGGCGCCGAACCACAGGAGGAGCATCCCTCCGGCATCGTCCCCGACAGCGGCACTCCAGGCCGCGACGACGCGGGCGTGCCACCGCGCGACGCGGGCCCTTCAGAGAACCGTGACGCGGGAGTCCCCGACGCGGGCCCATCCGACGCGGGAGCCTCCGACGCGGGGCCGTCCGACGCGGGCGCTCCGGATGCGGGGGGCACCGATGGGGGCGCCCCCATCCCGCAGGACGCGGGCACGCAGGTGACGGGCACGATGCCCGCGCGCCTGACGCGGGCGGGCTCCCCGTACCACGTCGTGGGCAACGCCCAGTTCATCGTGACCATCCCCAAGGGGCAGACGACGACGGTGGAGCCGGGCGTCGTCATCGACTTCAAGGGCAACCCAGCGGTGACGAACGCGGACGTGCGCGATGGCGCGCAGGACGTGATGAACCACCACAACGGACGCGTGGAGCTGCGCGTGTACGGGCGCATCCTGGTGCAGGGCACCGCCGGGGCGCCGGTGACGTTCACTTCCACCAACCCCCATGGCTGGTGGGGCATGAACTTCTTCGGCGACCAGTCCAAGGGGGACGGCGACCCGGTCTTCCAGCACATGGTCTTCGAGAAGGTGCGCAAGAACGAATACAACGGCGACCGGGACCGCACGCGGGGCGCGCTCTGGGCGTACTACCCGGGCCCGGTGACCATCCAGCACTCGCTCTTCCGCGACAACGAGTCCTCCGGCAAGTGCGGCGCGCTGGACCTGATGTTCACCGACGGCTCCGTCGTCACCGACACCGTCTTCGAGAACAACCGCACCCGCGACATCGACCGCTTCGCCACGGGCGACGGCGCCACCTCTGGCGGCGGCGCGATGTGCATCACCCACGGGCGCAACTCCATCGTGCGCGGCAACACGTTCCGCAACAACACGCTGTCCGCCTTCCGGGGCAGCCAGGCCAACGTCCTCCAGCCGCGCGCCTACGAGGCGTGGCCCAACGGCACCCAGCATTACGACCTGGGTGGCGGAGGAGCGCTGCATTACTTCCAGCCCGACCATGACCTCATCGAGAACAACGTCTTCGAGAACAACGCCGCCGTGAAGGGGCCGGGCGCGGCCATCTACCTGGAGGACGTCCCCAACGCGGGCGTCACCCTCCGGGGCAACCAGTTCACCGGCAACCAGGCGGGAATGGGCGGCGTCATCGTCTGCAACCGGGGGAGCGGCAACTCCACCGAGCTGGTGCTGGGCGCGGGCAACACCTTCAGCGGCAACACCGTCAACGGCGTCGCGGCTCCCCAGGTGACGGGCGACTGCGCCCGCTGAGTCCCGGGGGGCGATAGACGCATGCGGGGCCCGCCTCCCTGGATGCAAGGGGGGCGGGCTGCCGTGCCCCGCCCCCTGCCCCGGCGGGCGATGAAGCGCATCCTTCCCTCGGGACATTCCATTCCCAGGAAGGAGACGCATGGCGGGCACGCGCGCGGAACCGGTTTCCCCCCTGGAGGAGCCGCTGGAGGTCCCAGCGAAGCGCCGGCGTGGCTGGTGGATCCCCGGCGTCCTGCTCCTCGTCGCGCTCCTGGCCTTCGTGTTCTCCCGGCACGCGGAGGAGAAGCAGTTCCTGGAGCTGCTCCGGCAGGCCCGGCCCGCGTGGCTGCTGGTGGCCGTCGCGTTCCAGGTGGGCACCTACCTGTGCGTGGCGGCCATCTGGTGGGTGGTCCTGCACCGGGCGCGGCTGCGCGTCTCGCTCTGGGCGCTGGCGCGGCTGTCCCTGATGAAGCTGGCGTTCGACCAGGTCATCCCCACCGGCGGCGTGGGCGGGTCGGTGCTCGTCGGACGCGGGCTGCGCCGCGAGGGCGCGAGCCCCGGGACCGCCGCGGGCGCGGTGCTCCTGACGGTGCTGTGCTTCTACATCGCGCAGGCGCTGGGCGTGGGCGCGAGCCTCTTCTTCCTCTGGCGCGAGTCCGAACTCAACGAATGGATCCCCTGGCTCGTCACCGGCTTCGGCGCGCTGGCCGTGGTCATCCCGCTGGCCATCCTCTGGGTGACGCGGCACCGCGAGTGGACGCCGGGCCGCTTCACGAAGCGCATCCCCTCCCTGGGCACCATGCTCAAGGCCATCGCGGAGGTGCCGCCCGGGATGCTCCTCGACCCCGGCCTGCTCGTGCGCGGCGTCGTCCTCCAACTGGGCGTCTACGCCCTGGACGCGGCCACGCTGGGCGCCATGCTGCGCGCGATGGGCCAGGAGGTCCCCATGAGCACCGTCATCGTCGCCTTCATGGTCGCCTCCATGGCGGAGACGGTGTCCATCATCCCCGGCGGCGTGGGCACCTACGAGGCCGTGTCCGTGGGCATGCTCAACCTCCTCGGAGTCCCGGTGGAGGCGGCCCTCGCGGGCACCATGCTCCTGCGCGGCTTCACCCTCTGGCTGCCCCTGCTGCCCGGCCTCTACCTGTTGCGCCGCATCCTGCGCCACCGTCCCGTGACAGGAGGGCAGACAGGCTGACAGCACGGGAAGTCCTGGAAGGTCCCGCGCCCGCGGCGCCGCCGCTTCCCGAGCCCGGCCGGAGTGCGCGATGGTTCGCCCGCGTGGACGACACCGGAAGCGAAAGAGAAGCCCCCATGAACCTGGGCCCGGCGCTGTTCCTCCATCCCGGCGTGAAGGTCCGGCCGTGCGAGTGGGGGATGGGCGTCTTCACCGACGTGTTCATCGCGGCGGGCGAACTCATCGAGGAGTGCCACTACCTCAAGGTCCCCCAGCGCCAGTGCCGCGGCGAACCGCTGGACGACTACGTCTTCGAGATTCGTTGGCACCGCCACGAAGAGCCCCGCAAGGGCGACTGGGTCGCGCTCGTGATGGGGTACGGGATGATCTACAACCACGCCACCGAACCCAACGCGTCCTACAGCCGCGCGGTGGACCGGGATGTGTTCCGCTATCACGCACTGCGGGACATCCACCCCGGTGAGCAGATCTGCATCAGTTATGGCGAGAACTGGTGGACGGCCCGAGGTGAGGAAGTTCCTCCCTGAGTCGCGCGGCACCGTGTGCGCCGCGGGCCGGTGCGTGCCCACTTCGTGCTCCGGGATGGGCGCCTCTCTCTCTTTCTCCGCGAGAGATGAAAACGCCTCGAAATGAAATCCCCGCTGAAAGCGAGGGCCTCAGCCAGTAGACTGCCGGGCGCCTGTGCGCCGGGCCTTACGCCGCGCGGGTGCGAGGAATGCCAGACATCATGCCATTGCGTCGTTTCTATCTGTCCTCCGCTCTCGTGCTCACCGCCTCCGGCTGCACCGGCAACATCGGTGGGCAGGACGCGGCGCTGGAGAGCTCGGCGGCACCCGCGCGCGTGCGCCGGCTGACGCGCGACGAGTTCAACAAGTCCGCCTCCGCGGTGCTGGGGACGCCCGTGGACATCGCACAGGGCTTCGCGGCGGAGGACACCATCCTGGGCTTCTCCACCCACGAGCGGCTCCAGGTGACGTCGCTGCTGGCGGATCAGATCGACAGCGCGGCCGTGACGCTGGCGGAGCAGGGCAAGGAGGAGCTGCGCGACCTCTACCGGTGCCCCTCCGGCAAGGCAGCGGACGACTGCGCGCGCTCCTTCATCCAGACCGTGGGAGAGCGCGCCTTCCGCCGGCCGGTGACGGCGGAGGAGGCGGCGGACCTGCTGGCGCTCTTCAACCAGGGCAAGCAGGGCGGGACGATGGAGACGGGCGCGGAGCTGGTGCTCCAGGCGCTGTTCTCCTCCGCGTCGTTCCTGTACCGCACGGAGCTGGGGCCGGACTCCGCTCGCAAGGGTCAGGTCGTGGAGCTGACCCCCTACGAGGTCGCCTCCGAGCTGTCCTTCATGGTGACCGGCGGTCCCCCGGACGCGACGCTGCTCGCCGCCGCCAAGGCCGGCTCGCTGTCGTCGCCCGACGAGCGCGAGGCCCAGGCGCGCCGCCTGCTCAAGACGGATGAGGCGCGCGCGAAGCTGCGCCAGTTCTTCATTGAGTGGCTGGGCATTGGCGGCCTGTCCAAGGTCAACAAGAACAACCTCGTGTACCCGGACTACAGCGTGGACTTCCGCGACTCCATGGTCCGGGAGCGCGACGCCTTCCTCGACGCCATCGTGAAGGACCACGCGGGCTCCGTGGAGGAGCTCCTGGGGGCGAACTACTCCTACGTGGATGAGACGCTCGCCAGCTACTACGGCGACCTGAGCCGCACCAACGTGGACGACACCGGGATGGGCCGCGTGACGCTGCCCCCGGAGCGCCTGGGCATCCTCACCCAGGCGGGCGTGATGTCCACCTACGCCCACTTCGACTCGTCGTCCCCCATCAAGCGCGGCAAGTTCGTGCTCACGCGCCTGCTGTGCCGCACGGTGCCCGCGCCGCCCGCGAACGTGTCCACCATTCCCCCGGCCCTGTCGGAGGACGCCACCACCCGCGAGCGCTTCGCGGCGCACACCAACAACCCGGCGTGCGCCAGCTGCCACAAGACCATCGACCCGATGGGCTTCGGCATGGAGGACTTCGACGGCCTGGGCCAGCACCGCACGGAGGAGAACGGCCGCCGCGTGGACGCCAGCGGCGCGGTGATGGCGGCGGACGGCACCACCAACCTCGGCAGCTTCACCGGCGGCGCGCAGCTGGCGCGCTACCTGACGACGAGCGAGGAGCTGGCCAACTGCGTGCCGCTGCAGCTCGTGCGCTACGCGATGGGGCGTGACGGCCACGCCTCCGACGCGCAGATGCTCGCCGCCATGCGCACCGGCCCGTACCGCACGGACCACCTGAAAATCACCGAGGCGTTGGTCAGCCTGGTGCGCTCGGATTCCTTCACCCAGCGGCGTCTGCCCACCCGTTGAGCCCAGACCCCATGTCCCGCGACTTTTCCCGACGCAGCATCCTGAAGCTCCTGTCCGGCACGGCCATGGCGGCGCCCTTCGCGCACCTGCTCACCAGCTCCGTGGCCGAGGCCGCCGAAGCCGCCCCCCTGCGCTTCATCGCGCTGTTCACCCCTCACGGCTACCTGCCGGAGTACTGGACGCCCAAGGGCAGCGACACCAACTACAACATCGACTTCGAGAACTCCGTCCTCCAACCGCTCCAGCGCCACCGCGACAAGCTGCTGGTGCTGGACGGCCTGGACTACCGCGTCCTCTACGAGCACGGCCGCACCGGCCACGAGGGCGGCCCCGTCACCTTCCTCACCGGCAGCCAGGTGGAGGTGTCCAGCGGCGACGAGCTGCCCTCGGGCCCTTCGCTGGACCAGGTGATTGGCAACACGGTGGGGGGCACCACCCAGTTCCGCTCGCTCCAGCTGCACGCCTTCGAGCAGTTCGGCGCCCAGCACGTCTACAACAGCATCTCCTTCACGGAGAACGGCTCGCGCGTGCCGTTCGAGCTGAACCCCGCCAACGTCTACAAGCGCCTCTTCGGGGGCCTGGGCGGCTCTCCCGCGGAGGCGCAGGCCATCCTGGCCAAGCGCAAGAGCCTGCTGGACTACCTCATCAAGGACGCCAACCGGCTGAAGAAGCGGCTGGCGGCCACCGAGGGCACGAAGCTGGACACGCACCTGGCGGCGCTGCGCGACATCGAGCGGCGGCTGACCAACGCGGGCGCGCTCAACTGCGAGCGGCCGGAGGCGCCGTCCGACGCGCTGAGCGACCTGGGCGACATCGACAACATGCCCGGCCTCACCACGCTGCACATGGACCTCATCGCCCGCGCGTTCGCGTGTGACCTGACGCGGGTGGTGACCATGACCATCCCCGGGCCGTCCATGCCGTGGATTGGCATCAACGAGGACATCCACAACGACATCGCCCACCGCACCGACACCCAGTCCCAGCCGGAGCGCACCAACATCCGCCTGCGGATGGTGCGGGTGCAGCAGTGGTACGCCGAACAGGTGGCCGGCCTGATGGACAGCCTGAAGGCCATCCCGGAGGGCAGCGGCACGGTGCTGGACAACACCCTCATCCTCTGGGGGAACGAGCTGGGTGACGCCGCCGGCCACATGAACGTGTCCATCCCCACGGTGCTGGCGGGCGGCGCGGGCGGGAAGTTCCGCATGGGCCGCATGCTGTCCCTGCGCCCCAACAACAAGGACCCCCTGGCCAACTGGCCGGGGCCGGGCAGCCCGCTGCCGGGCGCGGTGGAGCACAACAAGCTGCTCACCTCCATCGCCCAGGCCTTTGGCGTCAACGTGGACCGCTTCGGCCACCCGGACTACACGGGCACGCTGCCCGGCCTCACGTAGCGCCCCAGCGGGCCTCCAGGGCCTGGAAACGACAACGGGAGCGGGCCTGGCTGGCCCGCTCCCGCTTTCGTTTCAGGAGGCTTCAGGGACGGTGGGGACTACCCGCCGAGCGCGCCGTTGATGAGGGGCGCGAGGATGCTCATGCCCGCGTCCTCGTTGTTGTAGTTGTTGGCGGGCTCGTAGATGCGGACGCGCTGGTTGCCGTTGATGAAGCGGTCCAGGAAGACGTCCATCGGCACGAACTCGCTGTGGCAGGCATAGGACTGCCACGGGCTGCTGATGTACTCGTACCAGTACTTCTTCTCCATGCGCTGGCAGGCGTGCGAGCCCACGAAGGTGATGATGGTGCTGCAGTGGCTGGCGTTGATGGCGCGCTGGTGCGGGATGAAGTAGCTGAAGTTGTTGTACTTGTTCAGCTCCGTGACGAACGCGTCCTGGTCCGTCTTCCAGTAGGCGTGGACGGACGCCTCGTCGTTGGGCGTGCGGAAGCGCTCATACGAGTAGCGCGAGTAGTTGTAGTCCATCGTGTAGCCCGTGTACGCGAGCTGATCGTTCGGGAACTCCGTGGCCACCATGCGGTTGATGGAGCCCATGTCGCTGATGCTGAAGCTGCCCGGCAGCTGGCTGAACACCGAGTCCAGGTTCCACGACGAGCGGATCTTGTCGTGCAGGGGGCGCGACAGGGAGTTCGCGTTCGGCGCCATGAAGATGGGGCCGGAGTCGTTGATCATGTAGCCGCGGGCCGGGTTGATGGCCTTGCGGATGAAGTAGTAGCCGGCGGAGGTGGACGTGCCGCCCGCGCTGTAGCCCGTGACGAGCAGCTTCTGCACGTTGGGGAACTGCTGCTTGGCGTAGTTCGCCGCGGCCAGCGTGTTGGTGTAGCCGGAGTGGTACCAGGTGAGCGGCGCCTGGCCGCCCGTGGTATCCGTGTAGACCTTCGTGTTGTTGCCGATGTGCACGTCGCCCGTGCAGTACGGCAGGTAGACGATGTTCCAGCCCTTGGTGACGATGTCCTTGCGGTCGCGGAAGGGCAGGCCCGGGTCCGCCCCGTTGACGATGGGGGACACGTACTTCGCCGTGAACTGCTTCATGTAGTCGTCGGCGATGCCGTTGGGGTTCGCCGCGCCCAGGATGCCCGTGCGGCCGCTACACGAGTCGTAGTCCCAGCACGCGCCGCCGCCCTCCATCATGAACAGCACGTTGGGGGAGCCCGTCTTGTTCACGAAGAACTTGTACTGGGAGCCGTTGCCACACTTGGTGTTGGGCAGCGTCACCTTCTGCCAGTTGTAGTTGTTTCCGCCGTCGACCAGCACGTCGACGATGCCTTCCACCAGCACCTCGGCGCGCGCGGCGCCCACGGGAGCGGTGAGGGCCAGAAGGCTCATCCAGAGAAGACTTCTCATGCGGCTTCCTCCTAGGGGGAGTGAATGGGTTGCGGACGCGGATGTTACGTTTTTGTTTATCAGCCGTAACCAGGGAAGGTTCGCTTGCGGTGAAAATAGTGAATTCCATGCCGGGCGCAGCATTCCAGCGGAGAGGATCCAAATTGCCGCTTCGCGTCAGTTATTGAATGAGAATTGACGCGAATGGCCATGTTTTAAATGTATCAATTGCGCGGTGCGTTGCGCGGATGGCCTGACGTGGGTTGCGGCGGGCGCCGGGCGCGCGGTATGGCCTTGCTCATGAGCACGCGCGCGCGATGGAAGCTGCCCCTGGGCACCGCGGGAGTCCTGGTCCTGGCGGTGGGGGCGTGGCTTGTCTTGGGTGGCCAGACGCCAGACGTTGGCGCGCCGGGGGTGCCCCCGGCCGCGGTGGCCCCGGCTCCGGTGGCGCCTGCTCCCGCGTTCGCGTCCACCCCGGCGGTGCCCCGGGCGAAGGATGGGGGGCTGGACCTGGTGTCCGCGGCGGCGGCCCAGGTGCAGGCGGCGCCGGAGGAGGAGCCCGGCCCCTACCCGGTGGACCTGGAGGCGGTGCGCGCGAAGCTGCCGGACAACCTGTACTGGGAGACCGGCGTGCCCACCAAGGACCCGGAGGAGCTGCGCCGCCGGGCCGAGGTGGAGGCGAAGTGGAACACCCTCTTCGGCAGGGTGCAGTCCAACGAGGCCTCCGAGGAGGAGGTGCACCAGTACTACGACCACCGCCGCAAGGTGTCCGAGGACGCCATCGCCTTCGCGACCACGCTGCTGCAGGACTACGGCGACAAGCTGCCGTCGCAGGACAAGGGCCTCCTGGAGCTGAGCGTGACCCTGCACCGCGCGCGGCTGGCGGAGGTCCCCCGCCAGGAGTCGGACGCGCTCGTGCGCCGTGAGGCCCACGCCCAGCGGCAGCGGGAGTGGCGCGCCAGCGGCGGAGGCCGTCAGCCCTGAGCCGTCTCCTCCGCGCCGGGGAAGGTGCGGATGAGCGGGGAGCGCACGGCGGAGGAGGCCACCCACAGCTGGTGGGAGGAGCGGGTGACGGCGACGTGCAGCCTGCGGCGGGCCTCGTCGTCCGCGGGGTAGGCGCGGGCCGTCACGTCCGGCAGGACGACGTAGTCGAACTCCAGGCCCTTCACGTTGTCCACGTCCGTCACGTCCACGCCGGGCTCGAAGGAGAAGTCTCCCTCCAGGACGAGCCGGGCCCAGGGCATCTCGCGGATGACGCGGTGGAAGGACTCGGCGGCTTCGCGGTTGCTGGCGATGACGCCCACCGACGCGTGCGGCTCACGCAGCACCAGGTCGCGCAGGGCGTCTCCCAGGAACAGCCACGCCTGGGCCTCGTCGGGGAAGTGGTGGAAGCCCACCGGCGCGCCCTCGCGGCCGGCCCTCGCGGAGGCCGCCGGGGCCTGCGTGCCCAGCACGTGCCGGGCCAGCTCCACCACCGGGCGCGGGCAGCGGTAGGACACCTGGAGCCGGCAGGTGGCGGCGTCGCGGATGCCCAGCTCGTCCAGGGCGGCCGTCCACCCCGCGAAGCCCGCCGTCGTCTGTTGCACCTCGTCGCCGGCGAGCGTGCAGCTGCGGCTGTCGCCCAGCAGCTGGCCCACGACGAAGAGCTCGAAGAGGGAGAAGTCCTCCGCCTCGTCCAGCACCACGTGCGCTAGGCGGTCCGCGCCCAGCGCGCCCCGTTGGGCCTTGAGGAACATCAGGATGGGCAGGTCGTCCGGGTCCAGGGTGCCCGCGAGCGCGTCGGGCGTGTCCGCCTCGATGGCGCGGCCGTCCACCGTGACGAGCCGGTCCTCGTCGTAGCCCTTGAACTGGCGCGACAGCGGCACGGCGGTCTGCTGGCGGGTGTGCTCCAGCACCTCCTCCACCACGGTGCGCGGCAGCTCGCCCTTCGCGTCCGCCACCACGGCCTCCAGGAAGGCGCGGTCCATGAACGCGTCCGCCAGCTTCAGGCGCAGCCGGTCCAGCGTGGGGGGCAGGGGCTTGCCCTTGAACACGGGCAGGCGGGACGCCAGCGCGCGGCGCAGGGCCGGGTGGCGCTTGAAGCGGGAGACGAGCGCGGGCGTCTCCGGGGACAGCTTGATGCCCGGCACGCTGAAGGCGGACCGCGCGGTGCCCAGGGACCAGGCGTCCAGCGTCTCCACGGACACCTTGCCCAGGCCCAGGGGCGCCAGCAGCCGGCGCGTCAGCCGGGCCAGGCCCTCCTCGGGGACGACGACCTTGGTGCGCGCCTGCGGGTACGTCTTCGCGTCGTCGAAGGCGACCTTCGCCAGCCGGTGCAGGGCCACCGTCGTCTTGCCGCTGCCCGCGCTGCCCAGCACCAGCAGCGGCTGCTCGTGGCCGGTGCTGACGGCCGCGTACTGCTCCGCGTCCAGGAGCGCCGTCACGCCGAAGGCGTCATCCACGTGCGTCGCGCCCCGGCCCACGCCCAGGAAGCCCGGGCGGGCGGCGGTGCCGCTGCCCCCGGCGAGCACGGAGGCGGAGTCGCGCCCGCGGGAGTGCCAGAGGCCCTGCGCGTCGCGATGGAGGCGATGCGGGCCGGTGCTGATGCGGGTGAGCACGCCCTTCTCGATGATGACCAGCCGGCGTGCCTCCACCTCGCCCTCGGAGAGCCGGTCGCCGAAGTACTCCTCGAACGCGTCGCCCTCCTCGTAGTTGTAGAAGACGCGCGCGACGGGGGCGAAGCGCCAGTCGATGACGCGCACGCCGGCGGCGAGGTTGGCGAAGCTGGTGCGGCCGAGCAGGTAGTCGCGCGCTCCGGTGGGGCCGGACAGGCGCAGGTGCGCGAAGTAGGGCGCGTTCGCGTCCGGCAGCGGCACGGTCTCCTGCCGCTCCAGCATGGAGCGCACCTCGTTCATCTGGGTGAAGACGTGCGGGAGGTCCGCCGCGTGCGCGGTGGACGCGTCGTCGCGCAGCACCTGCAGCTGCGCCATCAGCCCCTGGGTGTCCAGCGTCCGCTCCGCGGCCTGGCGGCGCGCCTCGGAGAGCGCCTGCTGGACGCGGGACAACAGGGCCTCTTCCTCGGCGATGAGCGCGAGCGCCTCGGGCGACAGCTCCTGTCCGGCCATGACCTCTTCCTTTCACGCCGCGCGGGGGTGTCCGGCGCCACGCCGGAGGACGGGCCGCGGGCACCCGTGGCGCGCGCAAGGTGACGTCTGGTCCCGCGCGGGTCAACCCGTTGGTTTTTCGGGCCGTCTTGCTAATGTGGAGGTCGCGCTGGAGCCAGCGGAGTCCCGGCCTCGCGCCCTTCCCATCCGCCCTGGCAGGTTGCCTCCCCAGGGGGTGGGGTTCGTGTCCGCGAATGGTCGCTCGAGGGGGCCGTCTGTCGAATGGCGGCGAGCACCTCAGGTTGGTTGCTTCTAACCGCGCCCGGGGCTTGCTTCCGTCCGCCTCCATCCCGAACACGGAGGATGTACCGGATGATCTCGATGAACTCGCCGTTCCGCTGGACGCTGTCGCTCGCCGTCGCGCTGGGAGTCACCACGTCCGCGCGTGCCCAGGACACGGAGACGCGGACGGAGACCACGACGACGCAGACGGAGATGACGACGGAGGAGCTGACGAAGCCGGTGCGGGGCCATGGGCGCGTGGGGCCGGAGTTCGCCGCGAGCGGCAACGCGGGCTTTGGCGTGGGCTACGTCTACAAGAACGGCCTGAGTCCGGCAGGCACGTTGGAGAACCTGAAGATCACCGACTCCGCGAAGGTGTCCATCCCGGTCATCGTGGAGGTGGGCTTCCGCGCGACGCCGCGCTTCTACGTGGGCGCGTGGGGCAGCTGGGAGAAGGTCTTCACGAAGACGAACGCGCTGTCGTGCCCGGAGGGCTTCGACTGCTCCACCGAGCAGTGGCGCGTCGGCTTGGAGGTTCGCTACCACGTGGCGCCGGACATGCGGTTCGATCCGTGGATCGGCCTGGGCGCGGGCATGGAGTTCCTCAAGAGCCACGTGCAGGGCAACACGCAGGTGCAGGTCTCGCCGGGGGTGGTCCTCCCGGCGAACCTGGACACGCACGTCACGGACCGGGGCCCCACCTTCGCCCGAATCACGCTGGGCGGTGATATCCGCATCACCCGGGGCCTGTCGGTGGGTCCCATCATCACCGCGTCCGTGGGCCAGTACACCGTGCGCACCGGGACGCAGACGCTGGACATCACCGGCGTGGGCACCCGCGACGTGGGGCTGACCCACGTGGATGACGGCTTCCACGCGCTGTTCACCGCGGGCATCCGGGTGGCCGTGCTCCCGCTGTAGCCCGGGCGCGGTGCTTGAAGACGCGGGACGCCCGCGGCGCTCCCTGACGCGGGACACCCCGCGTTCATCCGCGCACGCGGCAGGCCAGGCGACTTGAAAGCGCGGGGATGGCCCTGACAGCATCCCCGCCATGGATGAGCGCTTCACCCCCGAGCATGAGGCGTTCCGCCGCACGGTGCGCCAGTTCGTCGAGCAGGAGCTGGCCCCGCATGCGCTCGCGTGGGACCAGGCCGGCGAGTTTCCCCGCGACGTGTACCGTCGCTGCGGTGAGCTGGGCCTCTTCGGCATCAACCATGATCCCGCGTATGGCGGCAGCGGGCTGGACTACTGGTACGTCGCCGCCTTCGCGGAGGAGCTGGCGCGCGCCTGGAATGGCGGCGTGGCGATGTCGCTCATGGTGCAGGGACAGATGGCCACGCCGGTCATCAACGAGCTGGGCACCGACGAGCAGAAGCGCGAGTTCCTGGCCCCCGCGCTCGCGGGGGAGCGCATCGCGGCGCTGGCGATGAGCGAACCGGACGCGGGCTCGGACCTGGCCCGGCTGCGCACCACGGCCAAGCGGGACGGCGACGACTACGTCATCCAGGGCGCGAAGACGTGGATCTCCAGCGGCGCCCGCGCGGACTTCCTGGTGCTGGCGGTGCGCACGGGAGGGGAGGGGGCGCCGGGCATCTCGCTGGTGACGATGCCCACGGATGTGAAGGGCTTCGCGGTGTCCAAGAAGCTCCAGAAGGTGGGCCACCGTTCGTCGGACATGGCCATCCTCTACTTCGAGGACTGCCGCATCCCCGCCCGCTACGTGCTGGGCCGGGAGAACGATGGGTTCTTCCACATCATGAACAGCTTCCACGCGGAGCGGCTGGTGACGGCGCTCCACACCGTGGCGGTGATGGACGGGCTGCTGCGTGAAGCCATCCGCTACGGCCGCGAGCGCAAGGCGTTCGGACAGCGGCTGGTGGACTTCCAGGTCTGGCGTCACACCTTCGTGGACCACGCCACGCGGGTGGAGGCGGCGCGGCAGCTCACGTATCAGGCGGTGCAGCTCTTCAATCGCAAACGCAAGCAGAAGCCCGTGAAGGAGATCGCCATGGCCAAGCTGCTCACCACGGACCTGGCCCAGCGCGTGGCGTATGACTGCCAGCAATTCCTGGGCGGCATGGGCTACGTGGAGGAATCACACATCGCGCGGGCGTGGCGCGACGTGCGCATGCTCACCCTCGGAGGAGGGACGTCCGAGGTGATGAAGGAGATCATCGCCGGGACGATGGCGCTGTAGGCCCCCCGGATTGACAGGGGGGGCGGGGCACCTCAGCCGCCCAGGAGCCCGCCGAGCATCCCGCCCAGCCCGCCGCCCTGTGAGCCACTTCCACCGCCGGCACCGCCCGTGAGCATGGGCACCACGGCGAGGACCTTGGTCACCAGCCCCGGATCCAACCGAGACTTGAGGAAGTCGAGCAGCAGTGGAGCCACCAGGGTGGCCTTGCCCGCGTCCAGGTTGAATCGCTGGAGGATGGCCACCACGCTGGCCACCTCGCCCGCGTGGGCCGCCGCGCCGCCCAGGGCGCCCATGAGGCCGCCCCCACCGCCACCGCCGAGCATGCCGCCCAGGGCGCCCAGGGCGCCCCCATCACCCGCGGGGGCCTGCTCCGCCGCGGCCTGCTTCCAGCCCTGGAGCTCCGGGATGGCGTGCTCCAACTGCTGGGCCGCGTCCGGGCCGACCTTCTCCTGCACCGTGCCCTGCACCATCTTCAGGAGCGAGCCCGCGAGCCCCTGTGCCTGCGTGCCATCCACTCCAAGCTGCTGCGAGAGCTGTCCGATGAGGTCCATGCCGCGCTCCTTCACGTGGGTCCCAGATGGGAGGCGGCTGTTGTAGCGGGCCGGAGCGTGAAGCGCGCCCCAAAACAGTGGGCGGGCTGGCACGAGCGTGGGGCGCGGGACGCCCCGTCGGTGGCCTTACAACCGCGTGAAGGACCAGCTCACCGCGTGGCCGCCCTCGTAGGGCATGACGCCGTGGAAGGGGCGCGGGTCCGCGTCGAACACGAGCGGCAGGAAGTGCCGGTCCCCGTCCCACAACGACAGCGACAGGATGGAGGCCACCGGGACCCACGACAGCGAGCCCTCGGGGTTCTTCTCCAGCGGGGTGCCCTCGAAGGCGTCGATGCGGAAGATGAAGCCCAGCCAGTCCTCGCCGTGCTTGCCGAAGCCGGGCCAGGACAGGGTGCCGCGCAAGGCCATGCGCGTGCATTCGATGCCGGCCTCCTCGCGGATCTCCCGGCGCATGCACGCGGCGATGTCCTCGTCGCGGTCCATCTTGCCGCCCAGGCCGTTGTATTTGCCGTAGTGCGCGTCGTCCGGGCGCGTGTTCCGGTGGATGAGGAGCACCTGCTGGCCATCCGGCGACATCACGTAGCCCAGCGTGGCGACGATGGGGGTGTAGGGCATGGGCTCGGGTCCTCTCCTGATTCGGACAGGGCGTCAAGGAAGGCGAGCGTGCACGGCCCGGACGGTCCTTCGACGGAGCTGGTCCTGCGCACGGTGGGTTCCCAGGCACGGCCTACACGGAAGGGCATGGGCCGTGGTGCGGGGCGTGCTCCGAGAGGCGGTGGGACCTGGACGCTACGGAGGCGACCCGGTCGCGGCGCCGGGCCGCGGTGGGGTACGGCGCCACAGCTCGACGGCGGGGGACTCCGGGGACACGCTCCTCGCGTGGTTCGCGGCGAACCACCGGTGGCTGTCGGCGGACAACTGCCACTGGCCGCGCGCGCCCAGGAGCGTGAAGTCACATTGCTCCAGCAGCGCGAGCATCCTCCGCTGCGAGTCCGGGCTGGCGAAGGCCGCCGCCGCGTCCGCGAAGCGCGCCCCCGAAGCGAGTGCGTCCTGGAGCATCAGCGCGTACGGATCCACCGGCACGGGCTGTCCCGGGAGCACGGGGGGCAGCCGCCCCGCGAGCAGCCCCCATCCTGGCTCGAAGCCACACAGGGTCGCGTCCGGGGGCACCTGGGCGCGGACGTAGCGGGCCTGGAGGACCTGCTCTGGGGGGCGGATCTCCGCGCCGCGCAGCGCCTCGCGCACCGAGTACAGCGGCCCGAGCAGGACCAGTCCGAACGCCACCGCTCCCACGGGCCGGGCCCTCGCGGCGGCGAAGCCCACGAGCGCCGCCGCGCCCAGTCCGGCGAGCAGCGACTCCGGGCCCGCGAGGAGCGCGTTGTAGTTGGACCAGTAGCTGTGCGCGGCGAGGTACGCCGCCACGGTGAGCAGGTAGGTGGCGGCCACGAAGCGCTCGGGCGCGGCCTCCTCGCGGGTGCTCCGGCGTACGGCCCTCGCCAGCGCCACGCACAGGCCCACCGCCGCGAGCAGCAGGGCGTAGCGGCGCCGCTCGTGGGTCATCTCCAAAAGCCGCTCCCAGCGGGACGTGACGCCATCCTCGGGGCGGGCGGACTGGAACCACAGCACGTCGCGGACGAAGGCACCCGGGGCCCGCAGCGCCAGGGGGCCCACGAGCGCCAGCACGGTGAAGGACGCGGCCAGCACGAACCGCCGCGCCAGGCTCCAGCGAGGACCGGGCGCCCGGGCCACGAGCGCCGCCGCGCCCCAGATGCCGCCCAGCACCTTCACCGACGCCATGACGCCCGCCAGCACCCCGGCGATGGCCGCGCGGCGGGGCAGGGGGGCCCGGCCCGAGGGCAGGAGCCACGCGTTCGCGAGCCCCAGCCCGCACAGGTTGAGCAGCGGATCCAGGAACGGCCCGCGCTCCATGGTGACGACCTCCGGGTGCGCCGCGTAGGCCAGCGCGGCCACCACGCCCGCCACGGGACCCCAGGCGCGCATCGCCAGCCGTCCCACCAGCACGGTGCTCACCGCGCCCAGTCCGGTGGCCAGCCACCGCGCCAGCGCGAACCCCACGGCTGGATCCCCGAACGCGCCCACCACCGCGGCCGGAGCCCCCAGGAGCAGCGCGCCCGGCGGGTGCACGAAGAGGAAGTCGCGGTAGGGCAGGAGCCCCTTCCACAGGAGCGCGGACGCCGCGTAGTAGACGCCCTCGTCGTAGTTGACGACGTAGCCGAGCGCCCCTGCGCGGTGGAAGAAGGGCAGCGCCCGGAGCACCCAGGCGCCCACGGCCACCGCCGCCAGGGCCCAGGGCCACCAGCGCCGGGGCCGTCCACCATCCGTCATGCGCGCGAATCCGTCCAAGGGGCGCGCATGCTACGCACCCGGCGCCGCCCCACGCGAGGCCCCCCACGACCGACCCGCCGTTCCCCCTCCCTCCTGCCCTCGGGATGGGCGGCTTCACGCATCGTCGCGGCTCGAAACACAATCGGTAACACGCGGGACATGTTCGCGGCACATGGGCGGAGCACCTTGCGCACGGTCAGCCCGGGAGCCCCGGGCCTGCACGGCACGGGACGCCGTGGGGGACAAACCCCTCCCAGTCGGTTCCCCAGGGTGTCCACGCGCCGCCAGGCCCCGGCTTCCGGGTGCGGTCTTCACGCGCACGTCTGGAGGAGCATCACCATGAAGCGCCACCTGTTCATGCTGGGCCTGCTGTTCGCCGTTCCCGCCTTCGCAACATCCACGACCCCCACGACGCAGGGCACCGCCCAGGGCGAGCACCGGCCGCCACCCTTCGAGCGAAAGTCGGGGGTCCGCTTGTTGCTCGACCACCGTCAGGAGCTCGCCCTCACCGACACCCAGGCCGCGAGCCTGGAGCGGATCCAGGCCGCGCTGGACGCGAAGAACGCGCCGGTGAAGGCGTCCCTGGAGGCACTGCGGCCGTCCCCGCCGCCGGGGGGCGGTGAGCAGGGCTCGAGGCCTCCAGGACCGCCGCCCGACACCGGCACGCAGGACGATGCGGCCCGCCGCGCCAACTGGGAGAAGGCCCACGGCCTGTTCGACGAGCTGCGCGCCAATGACATGGCGGCGTACCAGGAGGCCGAGCAGGTCCTGACGGACGCCCAGAAGACCCAGGCCCAGGCGCTCCTCCAGTCCGAGATGCGGTCCCATCACGGCCCGGGACCGGGGGGCCGGGGCGGTCCTCGGCGGGGCGAGTAGCCGCTCGAGCCCGGTGCCGGCCGCCCTGTCTCCGGGGCGACCGGAAACCCGCCGGTTGGATTGTCGTTTCCTGAAAGTCACGAACTCCCCGTCAGGATGTCAGACGGGGTCCGTATGTTCGGGCGCATGGAGGCGATGATGCAGACGCTGTTGGTGTTCGTGCCGGTGGCCCTGTTGGTGGGCGCCGGGTTGTTGATTCCCCGGTCCCGCCGCCGCGTGCGGCGGTGGAAGGTGCGGGCAGGCTAGGGCGGATCCGCGGGACCGGATCCGCCCCTGGAAAAGGAGGTGGAACGGAATGCGCGGGGGGCTCGAAAACGTATGCTTGACGGGGCCGGATAGGGACGGTACAAGCCGCCTCACTGAATCACGGCGGGGCCGCGCAGGGCGGATAGCTCAGCGGTAGAGCGGCGCCCTTACAAGGCGATGGTCACAGGTTCAATCCCTGTTCCGCCCAATAGATTTTGTGGGGAGTTAGTTCAGTTGGTTAGAACGCCGGCCTGTCACGCCGGAGGCCACGGGTTCAAGTCCCGTACTCCTCGCCACTTTGTCCCCTGCAAGCCCTCGGGTTTGCAGGGGATTTTTTTTGCCAGAATCCTCCGTAACACCACCGTAGCAGCTCGTCATCGCGTCCTCTCTGGGTTGGAGCTTCAGCTTCGCCACCTCGGCACAGAGGGCGCCCCACGGTGGCGTGGTGTAGGCGGCCATGATTCCGGGCCTCCGGCCGTGCGTCACCCAGGCCAGCAGGTCCTCCCGGGCGCCGTCGGCGCGGGCCAGGCTGATGAAGGTGCGGCGGGCGTCGTGCATCCGGCGGATGCGGATGCCGAGCGTCGCGCAGTCCCGGTGCAGCCGGCGCAGGGTGTGTTGGGGGCGCTGGTGGATGCCGGTGGGCGCTGGGACAATGAGGTCCTCCGCGCGGGGTGTCCGGCCGAAGGTGCGAGCCCAACCGGTTCCTTTCCACTCCGCGAGGATGGCGGAGAGCACGGGATGGACCGGCATCTGCCGCGTCACCCCCGTCTTCGTGCCCTTCACAACGTGCTTCTTGTGGTCGTACGACTTCGTAACCCACAGCTTGCCCAGCGGCTCTGACACGCCGTCCCAGTCCGCCCAGGTGACCGCGGCCGTCTCGCCAAAGCGCGTGGATCCGACGAACGCGAGGGCATAGGTGACGCGCCGGACCTGCGGCAGCCGCCGGTCCATCAGCAGCCCCAGGACTTCGTCGCGCTCGAAGACGGCGGAGTCGCGCCAGAGCGGGTCGGCATCCTCCGCGGGCGGGATTTCCCCCCGCCGCTCGCGGAGTTTGCACGGGGACGCCTCAATCAACTCCTCCACCACCGCATCCGCGAAGATCGTCCGGAGCACGGAGTACACGTGCCGCACGGTGCGGGGCGCAATCTCCTTGGCATGCATCTTCGCCTTCACATGGGCCATGGCGTCCCGGACGTGGACGTGGCGTACCTTGGAGAGTTCCATTTCCCCCAGGTACGGCAGCACGTGCGCCAAACGTCCCTTGTCGTCGTCGACGCTGGCGATGCCGCGAGCCTCGCGCCCAGCAAGCCACCTTGTGGTGTACGCAGAGACCGTCACTGGGCCGGTCGCGCTCAAGCCCTGCGCCTTCGCCGCCTCCACCTTGCGCTCGAGCGCGCGCAGCGTGCGGCGCGCCTGCTCCTCGTCTCCCGTCTCCAGTGAGACGGTGACTCGCTTCCGCGCCGCCTTGGCACCGGGCGATGCTGTCAGCGTGACGTAGTACCAGCCCCACCAGTACGGCGAGTCGGACCTCCGGTAGATGTTGCCCATCAGCGCGCCCTCCGCCGGGCGATGATGGCGTCAGCCTTCGCGTCGGCATTCGCATCCGAGCGCGCAGCCTGGGCCTTCGGTGCGTACAACTCGCTGCGCTTCACGAGCGCCGCGCGCCCTGGGCCGTACCTGCCAAGGATGCCCTTGGCCTGCCACGCGCGGATGGTGCTGACGGAGCAGCGCGCCTCCGCAGCAGCCTCTGCCTGGGACAACAACTCGTCGCCCCCGTCATTGGCCGCCGGCGCGGTACGCCGCACGCCAAGCACTCGCTCCACCTCACGCCGCACCATCGCTTCGATGTTGTCGGCGATGCCCTCGTCGCTCACCGTATCCCCCGGGTGTCGTGTCTCTGCACGTGCGTGCAGTATTGAGGCCACGACGAAATCCGATGTCCGTGCTGCTGCCTGTCGCTGCTGCCTGTCGCTGCTGAGGAGCATGTCGCCGACCCACCGCGCCCCCGGCACCAGCCGTGCCACGGTCGGACAACACTACTGATACATGTACCAAGAGCTTGTTTGGCTCGCAAGCGATTGGCCTCACTTTTCGCTTGCAATCGCACTCTGTGGCCGTGCGCTCGCTGTTTTCCAAGCAAGCTCGGCTGGAGCTGCGCGAGTTGCCGCGAGTGCCGTTTCCAGAGGGCGCGGGCGCGCTGATCAACTGCGCCCGAGATGCTTGCCCACCGCAACTTTCGCCGCGGGTATGTGTCATGGCAATGCATGCCATTGCGCGGTGCGTGGCGGCATTTGGCAATGTCACTGAGCGTGAAACATCGATGGCCCCATTCGCGCACGAGGTGCCGGCGGAGGCTGCTTCGCGGCTCGGCGTGGGCCGCCCCTGAAAGACGGCGTCCTCGCTCACGTAGTCAAGGCCGTGAGCGAGGTGCCGGAGGACAGGCGCCATGCCAGCACGTTGCGTCTGTGGATGCTGTGCTGACATGGCGCCACCTCGGAAAGACGGCACCCTCGCCCGACGAGGTAAGACGCCGGGCGCGGTGCCGGAGCCGCCTCCCGGGCTGCACCCCGTCGCACGGGTATGCCTCGCGGGCTGTGGCTCTGAATGGTGCCGGGCGTGCCGGCTGAGGTGGATGCTCGCTGCTTACCTGGGCCGAAGCCCCAGCGAGTACTGCGAACAACGAAAGGCAAGGTGCGCCGGTTCTGCGCGGCTGTCAAGACCCTCGCCACGCACTGCGCGTCAGCAGCACCTGGCGGACGCGTGCGCGAAGTTGCTCCTCCGGCAACACGCTGATGAGCCGCCGGTAGACCTCGTTGCGCGGTTGCGAGCGGACCCCAGTCGCCGCGCCCAACTCTTCGAGCATGGACAGCGCTTCTCCGCGCCACAGGAGCCGGGAGGTGGCGAGTGCGTCTGGCGCGGGATTGGCCTGCCCGTTGCGGACCTGCTCGAAGCGGATGCCGAAGAGGTCAACGCTCGCGCGGAGGATGCCCCACCAGGATGGCACCACCTGCAGTGCCTCCTGGAAGTGCGCGTCCCCGACGACGAGGGTGCAGCGGTCCAGGACGGCGCTGTACCGCACCACCTGCGCCGGCAGCCGGGTGAGCGTGTCCCGGTCTGCCTTGAGCTCATAGCCATGGAGGCAGTCCGCGGTGACGGACGCCACGTCCACGCGGCAGATGCCATGGGCGAGCCCGAGTTCGTCGAGGACGCGGGCTCCTGGGGACCGCTGTGCCACCTCCTGGCGCAGCGTTGGGCGGATGTCGCGGTCCCGGGCGGTGCAGGCCATGTGTCAGCCCTCCGGGTGGGGCCGGTGTGTCTCTCCGTGGTGCTCGCAGGCCCAGGCGGTGCCGCAGTCACACGCAACCGACTCCGCCTGGACGCAGCACGGCGCATCCCCGCGGATGAGGCTCCGCGGGCGCGGGCGGTGCCGAGCTGCCCTCGTTGAGCGCGGCGCGCTCATTACCGGCCGCTCTTCTTGGCGGCCTTTGCCGCGACGCCCTCGGCCTCCAGTCCGCGCACCATCAGTCGGGCCAGTGCCTCGTGGAGGCCAGCCGTGTCGCCCTCGTAGCGCGGGAGCAGTCCCTCGCGCTGGCGGAAGGCCGAGATCGCCTCGGCGTGGCTGTCGAGAGAGGCCTCCAATCGGAGGTGCAGGGCCATCACCTCCGTGAGGAGTTCCGTCTGGCCCCAACCGGACTCCAACTTCGCGGAGAGCCAGGCGTCCTGGTCCTGCGGAGGCCGGAACGCGTAGGTGCCCGTCTTCTTCCGGGCGGGGGGCTTGGGGGTCAGGGTCATGGCTTCGGACTGTCGCACATCGCCTCCTTCAAGGCAGCTGGTGGTGGGTCCAAATGTAGTTTGCATACTTCGTGTTTGCAAACTGCTGTTTGCAGCTTGCAAACAGCAAACAGATGCCGTACTGTCGGTCTCGTTGAGGCGGTCGGGCGAGGCGGTAGCGGAGCGGGAGTTCGGTGGTCGCCACCGGAGACGCCAGCAGGGCAGCACCGCAGGGCAGACACGCAGCACAGGGGGTAATGACCATGCTGAATTTCACGTGCTTCATCGTGGAGGGCGCCGGGCCCAACAGCGCGCAGGTCGTGCAGTACGACGAGCGCAGCGACGAGTTCTTCCTCGGCTTCAACACCGCCAATCCCTATCGCTTCCCGAGCGAGCAGCAGGCGAAGGATGCGGTGGGCAAGTTCGGCGGCATCGTCCGGATGGAGTTCGTCTCCAGGCCGCGGAGCTCCGACCACTAACCGAGCCACTCCGGCGGGGCGCCAAGACGGGCCCCGCCTCCTGGAGGCCGCCATGTCCACCATCAACCCCAGCGAGTTGCTGTCAGAGGCGACGGAGTTGGAGCGCCGCGCTGCCCTCAAGCTCAAGCAAGCTGCCTCTCCGTGGTGCACGTGCCGTGGAGCGGCCTACCTCAAGGCGGATGCCGCCATCATGCGCGTCGAGGCGGCGGTGAAGCGCGCGAAGGCCAACCTCCTGGAGGCTTCACAATGAAGCCGCTCCACGTCGTGCTCGCCGCGCTGGAGGCGCACCTGCGCGCGGGCCACTGCCGCCCCGAGGCCGACGTCCCGTACCTGCGCCATGAGATGGAGCGCATCGAGCGGGCGCAGGCCATGGAGTCAGAGAGCATGCGCGCCGCGGAGGACGCCATTGAGCGGTTGGCGCCGGACGGCAGTGCGCAGACGGACCGGAGTTGGCGCGAGCAGCAGGTGGCGTACACGGCGGCGCGGACGCGGCTCGCGGCGCTGGACCTGGAAGAGGTGCTCCTACGCTCCTCCGTCGAGTGCGAGTTGTGGTGGGCGAGGAAGCGCGCGCTGGTTGCGGCCTGAGAGTCAGACCGGCCTGATACGTAGGAATGCAACGTCAAACCTTTGGAGTCGTGACCATGTCGGATTTGGCGATGTTCGAGCCCGAGGTGATGGGTGGAGCGATGCGGGCGGCGGAGCAACTCGCGAGAAGCTCCCTCATCCCGCGCGCGCTCCACGGAAAGCCGGGAGACGTGCTCGTGGTGCTGCTCACCGGCCGCGAGTTCGGGCTGGGGCCGATGCAGGCACTGCGCAGCATCCATGTCATGGACGGCAAGCCGGTGATGGCGGCCGACCTCATGGTGGGCCTGTGTATCGCTCGGCGTGAGGTGTGCGAGTACTTCACCCTGGCGGAGTCCACCCCTAAGCGAGCCACGTACAAGACGAGGCGTGTTGGCGGGGCGGAGGTGTCGCTCTCCTGGACGATGGAGCAAGCCACGGCGGCGGGCCTCGGGGGACGGGACAACTGGAGGAAGTACCCGGACGCCATGCTCCGCGCCCGGTGCTCCGCAGCGCTCGCCCGCGCCGTCTACCCAGACTTGCTCGCCGGCACGTACGACCCGGACGAGTTGGAAGCCGCGGCGCCTACGGAGCCCCCCACGAAGTCGAAGCGCGAACCGCGCGTTGTCGAGTCCCAACCCGTCGAGCATGAACAGCCGGCGTTGCCGGCATCCACTCTGCCGGTGATGGATGTTCAGGGCGAACTTCGAGCACCTGTTGCTGAGTCGCCCCGCGAGTCGCGCCCGGCCCAGGTCCACACGTTCGCAAAGCCCGAGGCCGTCGCAGTGCTCGTTGCCTTCGGCCCCCACAAGGGCAAGGCGGCCAACGGACTCACGGACGCGGAGTTGGGCGCCACCCTCGACCTCGCCAACGCGAAACTCGCGGAGCAGCCGAAGGCGAAGTGGGCGCCGGTCATGAGGGCGAACCTGGAGCAGTTGCAGGCGGAGGTGGAGCGCCGCCTGGCCACGCCGCCAGAGCCCGGGGCGGGAGGCTGACGTGTCCTGTCCGGCCACAATCACGCTCTGGGCCTTCGGAAAACGTCGTGCGCGGAGCGGCAAGGCCATGCTCTTCCGGACGCCTGACGAGCGGGACATGTGGTTGCCGGTGGCTGTCTTCAGCGAGTGCGACGAGCCGGAGAACTCGCCGCACGGCACGGTGTACCCCACGCGGTTGGTGGTGCGGCGGGACTTCATGGCGCAGCACTGGCCGAACCTCCTGGCGAAGTTGGAGGCCGGGGTCCCTGTCCGTGCCGCTCCTGTGAAGCCGCGCCTGGTGCTCGCCGAGTCGAGCGTGGCTCGGCTGGTGTTGGAGTTCCGCGATGTGCTGGACGCTTCGCGGTTGGAGTTCGGGGGCGCGGCGGTGGTGCTCGGTCTCACCACGCGGCAGGTGCTGAAGTTGTGGGAGGGCTACCTGCGCGTCGAGTCGGACGAGGAGATGGCGAAGGTGGAGGCGGCGTTTCGGGCGGAGCTTGAGCGGCAGTCGAAGGTGGCGGGGGTCCCCGTCACTGAGGGCATCTACTGGCGGAACACGGAGGGGTAGCCATGAAGCAGACGCAGCAGGGCGTCTATGAGTCGATGGAGCGTGACGGGCGCGAAATGCTGGAGCGCTGGGTCCGTGAGGCGCGAGTGAAGGTGCGTGCCTGCAAGCACTCAGGCACGCAGGTGGCGAAGACGCAGCAGCGCATTGCCGACCGGTACGCCGCTGTGGCCAAGGACACCACGCGCAACCTGTGGTGCATCACCGTGAGCGGCTACGGCGAGTTCTACTGGGTCGGTACTCCTGCGAGTGCGCACGGACGACGCGTGGCGAAGCTCCGGTGGGAGGGCGGCCACAGCAGCCGGTGTGTGGCGGTGCGCCCGGCGCGCGATGACGAACCCAACGGTGAGACGGACTACCAGCCGCACGCCGCGAGCCTGGCTGCTGTCGTCGCCGCTGAGGCGGCCTGAACTGTCGCGGAGCCTGCGTGCCGGGAGCACCCGGGGACGTGCGCTGGCACGGCCACCAACACGCAGGTGACGCACCCCGGTGGCATTGGGCCACCGGGCCTTTACGCAGCAGCGTGCGTTCCGACTCTCTCGGCTCTGAGGGCACGGTGCGACAGCGCACGAGGTTGCACCCCGACGGCATGGTGCCGTCGGGCCTTTCGCGGCGCGGTTGTCGCGCGCCCGCTCGGAGTGGACGGGCACACCCCCTCCAGCCCACTCCGAGCTCTCTACGCAGTACTCACCCAGCAGCAGGAGGCAGTCATGGCGACGACGAAGAAGACGGCGGCGAAGGCGAAGCAGGTGGTGGTCATCTCCAAGCCCGTGGGCAGCAACTGGGCGCGCGTGCTCCAGGGGACGCTCATCGACTACGACCGCAAGGACGGGCACGCGGTGCTGGAGGGAGCCCGCCAGGCGCTCTACTACGGCAAGGACTCCGGCGGTGAGGTGGGCCTCGCCGCCGTGGGGCCGAAGGGCGACAGCCGGGTCGGGCCGAAGTTGCCCGGGCGCGTCGAGGTCCCGGGCGTCGTGCTGGTGGCCGACTGCACCGCCGAGGCCATCACGGCGTGGGAGTCGCGCAAGTGAGCGGCGGCACGCGTGGGTACGGGTCCGGGTACGGGGACGGGTCCGGGTCCGGGTACGGGTACGGGTACGGGTACGGGGACGGGTACGGGTCCGGGTCCGGGTACGGGTCCGGGTACGGGGACGGGTCCGGGTACGGGGACGGGTACGGGTCCGGGTCCGGGTCCGGGTCCGGGTCCGGGTCCGGGTACGGGTCCGGGTACGGGGACGGGTCCGGGTACGGGTACGGGTACGGGGACGGGTACGGGGACGGGTACGGGGACGGGGACGGGGACGGGGACGGGTCCGGGTCCGGGTACGGGTACGGGGACGGGGAGTAGCAGCGAACGCAGTGCCCGGAGCTCGCCGGGGTGATGTACCGAGCAGGTAGAGGACGCTGACGTGGGCGTGGGCCCGGCAGTGGCGACTCGAGGTCGCCCGCCAGCGCAGCAGCACGCAGCAAACCCACACAACTCACTGGAGTCGTATGTCTTTCCTCTCGCGTATCGCCGCGCTGGCATTCGCATGCCTCGCGGCAACCCCGACGTTCGCCAGTCAGCCCGAGCAGTCCACTCTGGGTGGCATCCCGCGCACGTATGCGGATCGCATCATCCTCAACGCGGACGTCTACACGTCCAACCCCACGGCGCCGCACGCTCAGGCGGTGGCTGCGAAGAACGGCTCCATCATCTGGGTTGGAACCAACGCCTCCGTCCTCAACTTCCGCGGCCCGAGCACGAAGGTTGAGAATCTGCACGGCAAGCAGGTGCTGCCCGGCTTCGTGGATGCGCACGAGCACATGCTCTTCCCCTTCGAGGCGGCCACCGAGTTGTGCTTCGTGCCCACCTTCGACGAGGACGGGCAGGTGGTCATCGGGGCTGACGGCATCCCGGTGCTCAACATGGACCCCACCTTCGACGAGGTGCGGACGTTCGCCTCGATCTGCGCCCAGCAGCGCCCCGCCGGCGCGTGGTCCGTGTTCCTCTTCGGGCGCAAGTTCTATCTGAGTAGCCACGGCCGCAACATCCGGGTGGAGTTGTCGCTGGCGTCGCCGAACAACCCCGTCACCGGGTTTGACGCCTTCGAGGGGCATGGCCAGTTCGCGAACAATGCGGCACTCAATGCCGCTGGCATCAGCATCTGGGACGCGGACCCCTACAGCGGTCTGTATGGACGCGCGGCAGACGGGAGCCTGGACGGTTTCGTGCACGAAGTGGGGGCCCAGGCGCTCGTCTTCGCGGCGATGGCAACTCGGCACCCTGACTCTTATTTCGCGGCCCAGTACACGCATTGGCTCGACGTGGCCGCCTCGGTGGGCATCGTGTCCGCGCTGGACATCCCCTTCGAGTACAGCCCGACGCGCGCCGCCGCGGTGAAGGCGCTCGTCAGCCATCCCGTCAACTTGACGGTGGCGTGCCTCCCGCTGTCCCCGACGGATGTCTGCCCCGAGGGACTGCGCGCCGCCAGCGGCAAGCTCTGGATCAAGAGCTTCGCGGATGGCGGCCTCAAGGCCTGCATCGGCTGGTCCAAGCGCGGATACCTCAACTCGGATGAGCAGTGCCCCTCCATCTACACGCCTGGGTACCTCGGACACAGCAACCTCTCCCACGCGGAGATGGCGGCGGCGTACCGGCGGGTCAAGAGCACGCCGAACGCGTGCAGCATCATCCACGCCTACGGCAGCGCGGCGGCCCAGTTCGCGCTGGACGTCGCGAAAGAGGAGCACATGCAGGGCCAGTGCGGCACCATGGAGCACTGGGACATGGCGGATCCGGAGACCGTGGACGGGTTGGCCCAACTCGGATGGCCGCTCGTGCAGAACCCGGGACACATCCAACTCAAGCCCGTGATCGACGAGTACCTGACGGCCACCGAGGCGGGACGCGCGTCCCCCTACGCGTCGGTAATGGCCCGTGGGGTGCGGCTGGCTTTCGGGCGCGACGGCTTCGGTCCCATTGCGCCGGGCGTGGACAGCCCCTTCGCGTGGATTGCCCAGGTCATGGAGCACTGGGATCCGTCGGAGCGTCTGACTGCCGAGCAGGGCGTCATCGCGGCCACCCGCGAGTCCGCTCAGGCCCGCCGCGAAGTGGGCGGCATGCTGGTGCCGGGCTACCCGGCGTCGTGGGTCGAGGTGGATCGCAAGGTCATCGGCGCTGATGCCGCCACGGTGCGTGCCGCCACGGTGCTGCGCACGGTGATCCGCGGGCAGGACGTCTACACCGCGCCGTAGTCCCCCCTCGCAGCAACGGCTGTCGCGGGCCGCGCAGTCATGGCGGCCCGCCTCTCTCTTCGCGCGCCTGGGAGTGCTCCAGGCGCGCGGCCCCTCCTTCCCCAAAGGTTCCACCCCATGAAGAAGACGCTGCAGTCGTTGCTTGTCGTCCTGCTGTGCTGGTCGCTCCCCGCCTTCGCCACCCCCTTCTCACCGCTCAACGTCGGCACGGAGATTCCGGGCCTGCGTCAGCCGTTTTCGGGCATCACCTACAACCATGCGCGACGCCTGCTCAACAACCTCGTGGCAGCGTTCGGAAAGCGAGTCGACCTGAAGCCTGGCGTCCCACTCACCGAAGCCGAGGTGGAGTGTGCAATGGCGCAGTTGAGCACGGCCTTCGTGCAGACGCTGATGCTGGGTGACATCCCCGGCGTGCCCACCGACGACCTCAAGGCGTTTCCAGACGCTCTCGCGCACTTCCGCGCGCGCGAGGAGTACTGGTGCCGGCCGCCGCCCGGGGGCCCGAACAAGGGCGCCGAGTTGGTGCGGCTTTGGACCATCCGCGTGACCGAGGGGACTCCCCAGGCAAAGACGCTGACGGAGACCTACGCCTCACGCGCCGCGAAGTACCGCTGGCCCAACGTCACTCCGAAGGACATGGCAGTGGCCGTCGCCATCGCGCTCGCCGTCGCCGCTGGGGAGTTGCAGCCGCTCCCTATCCCGTAGGCCACCGATGTCGTGCCGCGGGCGGCGCAGCACAGGCCGCCCGCCCTCTCCCCGCGCGCCGTCACGGCGGCGCGCCCTCTCGTAGCACGAGGTGACGTGATGAGCGACACGAACGATTTGAGAAATGCCGTGGGCGAGGCCATCAACCAGTGCTCCGGCGAGCGCCGTCGCAAGGCGGCATGGACTGCGCTCGAAGAGCTCGCTCGCGGCGCTTCCCAGGTGGCGGAGCTGGAGGCGAAGCTGTCCGCGCGAAGCTCCCGCGTGACGGAGTTGGAGCGCGATGTCCAGGAAGGGGGCGAGAGGGCTGATGCTCTCCAGGAGCAATTGCGCGTGCAGACGCATGCGACGAGCGCGGCGATGGACGCGGCAGCGCTCGTCCCTGGGCTTCAGGCCCGGGTCGCGGAGTTGAAGGAAGAGCGCGACGACGCCTTGGACCTCCTGCGCAGCGCCCGCGCCACGCTCACGTTGCTGGGCGACCGCCACGACATCTCCGAGCACGCCTTCCAGGAGTTGGCCTGCCACCTCGATGACGAGCCGTGCGGCGCCGATGGGGAGCGCATCACCACCCGCGCCGAGTCCGAGTGCGACGCGCTCCGCGCGCAGGTCGCGGGACTCGCCCAGGAGGCGCGAACCTGGCTGTTCCAGCCTGACGACGACGACAAGGAAGTTGTCATCACCCGGCCGCTCGCGTTCTGGCTCGCCCTCACCGACCCGCCCGCCACGACGACGCCCGTGCCGGAGCGCCCCCGCTGCGAGAAGTGCTCCGCCCCGGTGACGATGGCTGGTGCCATCCGCATGTGCTCGCGATGCGACTTCCCGGCGGCGGACTGCGCCTGCACGCCCGCCACGCCGCCGCTCCAGATGCTGAGCGCCCTGGACGTGCGCCCCGCGGTACCGCCGCTCAAGGAGCAGCAGAAGGAGAAGCGCGCGTTGAGCCGGATGACGGGCGCGCTCCTGGACTCCGGCATGCGGCTCAATGGGTGGACCCGCGCCTACGGCAACCCCGTCTGGCGCTGGCGGGATGCGGAGGGCAACTCCGCGTGCGTCAACGCGATGGGAGTGATGCACTCGCATGGCGACATAGAGGCCATCGCCACCGCGCTGGCGGATGAGGTGGGCGAGTCGTGCGCGGTGTCCATCCTCGTCAAGCGTGCCCTGGAGCGCCTCTGGCCTGCGCTGCACGTCACCACGCCGGAGCAGGGCGCTGCGGTTTCCGTCCTTCGGGCCGCGTACCCGGAGCTGCCGGTGCCGGAGGTGCAGGACCTGGTGGACGGCGAGCTGGCCCGGCGCGTCCTCGCCGCTGGTGTGCTCGATGGGGCCCGCCTCGGGGCGGAGGACATGCGCGCGCGGGCAGCGCGTCTCCTGGAGACGGCACCCTCTCCGGTGGCCCACTTCGCACGGGCCCTCGCCATGCGCATCCGCGATCTCTCGCTGCCCGGGGAGGAGGAGTCCCGTGGGTAGCAACGGGCACATGTGGCAGCACCGAGCGTACGCCGTTGAGGGTGACGTCGAGGGCCAGAAGCAGCCCATCCGGAAGTGCCTGAACTGTGGAATGGAGCGGACCCGCGACCGCTCAACTAGGTCGCTGGACGTGTTCCGTGCTGCTGGCGAATCGAAGTGGAAGGGATTCAGGGCCGGGGTCATCCCGCCGTGCGTCCTCGCTCGAAAGCCGGAGGTGTCCCGTGGCTGACCACCTCGAGCCCCAGCCGCCCCCGGTGGCCAACGACAAGCCCGCCGTCTGGGACCTCGTGGTGCAGGACCTGGAGCGCGACGAGGCGCGCGGCGGCGCCCGTGGAATCCCGCTCACGCCTTGGTCCATGCCAGCCATCTGGCGGCTGGTGCAGAAGGACGCGCGCGCCCGTGACACGCAGGGCCGCGCGCGATACGGAGTGCCCCTCCAGCCTCACAACGGGCGCGACGCGCTGGTGGATGCCTACCAGGAGGCACTGGACCTCGCCGTGTACCTTCGGCAGGCGCTGGAGGAGCGGCGCGCCGCGACCTTCGTCCCCGACCGCGAGCTCTACGTCGTCGAGCACCTGGTGCTCCTCTACGACCACGCGCGCGCCACCGTCCGGCACCTGCGCTGGCTGCTGCTCGCCCGCGACGGCAAGTAGCCCCCGCACCCCATCCATCCCTCTCACCACCTGCCGGCCTGGGCGCCGGACGGCAGGGCTCTACCCGCGCGCCCGCCCCCGAGGTCCCCCGTGTCGAAGCTCCCCTCCGCCGTCCTGCTGTTGTCCCTCCTCCTGTCCAACTCCGCCCGCGCCCAGGAGGACGTGGCGCCCTCCGACTCCGCGGGCTACCCGGCGTGGAGCTCCATCGTCGCCACGGCCACCGCGCAGGGGCTCCTCAACCCGGCCGCGCCCGGGGGCAACCCGCGCCCCCTGGCACTGAGCGTGGGGTACTCGCGGTGGAGCGAGCACGTCTCCCTCCAGGCGCTGGCCCACGTCGCCCCCAGCGTCACCGGGGACGGCCCCGACGCGGCCGGTGGGCTGCTGCTGCGCCCCGGTGGGCGCCTGGGCCTGAGCGCGGCAGCGCGCCTCCACCGACTGGGCGCGCGCGGCGCACTGCCGCTGACGGTGGGCGGCTACCTCGCCGCGGGCGCGTCCCTCGACTCCGCGAGTGGCACCTCCTGGACGTCGCTGCGCGCGGACGCGGGCGTGGCCCTGCACTGGTGGCAGGTGCACACGCCCGCGCAGTTGGTGCTGGGCACGGTGGAGGCGGGCCCGGTGCTGCGCCGCCGCACCGGGGAGGTCAGCGGCACCTGGCTGGGCATGTCCCTGGGCGCCTCCGTCACCGTGCAGAGGGTGACGGCCGGCCTGACGCTGACGCACGTGCCCGCCGGGGGCGCACCGGTGCCGGGACTCACGGGCACCCGCATCACCGCGGGCGTCGCGCTCCAAGCCGACCTGCTGCCGCTGTAGTCGGAGGACCCGCGCCGACGCTTCTTCTCCAATGCCTCTGACCGCGGCGCACGGCAGAGGTGTTCACGCGCGCCAGATGGAGATCGTCATGTCCTGTCAGCCCAGCAGCATCCAGGTCGCCGGTGTCGTCATCACGCAGGACGCCCACGGCAGGTACAGCCTCAACGACTTGCACCGCGCGGCCGGCGCGGAGCTGCGACACCAGCCGTCGAACTTCCTCCGTCTCGACGCCACGAGGGAGATGGTGGCAGCACTCACCCGTTCCTCAGATCTGAGGAACGGTCCGGTCGAGTCCATCAGGGGCGGCCCCAACCAGGGGACCTACGTCTGCGAGGACCTTGTCTACGACTACGCCATGTGGGTGTCGGCGGAATTCCGGGTGAAGGTCATCCAGGTCTTCAAGACCCATCAGCGCGGTAGCTCGCTCGCGCCGGTGGCCCCCGCCTTCGCGGTGCCGAAGACACTGCCGGAGGCCCTGCGCCTCGCGGCCGACCTGGCGGAGCAGGTGGAAGCCCAGCAGGCGCAGCTCGTCGCCCAGAAGCCAGATGTCGACCTCGCCCGGCGGTACCTGGACTCGGAGGGGCGTGACAGGTGCCTACTCGACGCTGCGACGGCCCTGTGCATCCCGCCCAACACCTTCTACGCCGCGCTGGAGTCCGAGGGGTTCTGCTACCGGCGCCCGGGGTTGAACCGGAAGAAGAAGAAGAAGAACCGCCTCCTGCCTCACGCCGAGTTCGTCACCAAGGGCTACCTGGTGAACCGGGCGCGCCTCGCCAAAGGGGCGAAGGGAGTCGAGCGCGACGTCGGCCAGACGATGGTGACGCGCGCTGGGATGGCTTTCTTCCACCACCGCTTCGCGCACCTCTCCACCCGCCAACCCGAGCAACTCGCACTGCTCGATGCGTAGACCGCCGCCTCAACCCAAACCTTCACTCGAGACACGACGATGACCGCCACGAACGCTACCGCCCAGCCCACTGAACCGCTCCGCCACACCGACCTCAACATCCTCCACGCCCTCTTGTCCCTCGGCGAAGCCCTGGCAGCGTCGAAGGGCGCGAACGCGCGACTCGCGTACCGGGAGACGATGGAGACCATCTACAACAACACCGGCATCGCCATCGTCCACCTGGACGAGTCGGCGGGGTTCCCGCTGCTCGCGAAGCAGAACAAGGTGGATCCTGGAGACTGGCGCTACTCGCTCTCCGAGAAGGGGCGCGCGTACGCGACCGAGACGCCCTTCTCCGCCCAGGGCATCGCCGGCCGCCAGATTCTCTGGAAGGCCGAAACGCTGGAGGACCTCAAGGCCCTCATCAGGCGGCATCGAGGCGACGATCTCATCACGAGCTGAAAGGCAGCCGGCGGAAGCCCAGGACGTCGCCCCGGTAGGCGATGCGCGGGAACGTCTTCACCCGCGCGCCAGCCGCGGCGGCATCCGCCAGGGTGAGCGTGGTGCTGCCGCCCCCGGATGCGCCCACCACCACGCCCGCGCCGACATACACCATGACGTGGTTGGGATCCTCGCGCGTCACCGGGCGGCCATCCGCCGTCTTCGTCCCGGGGCGCCCGTACAGCACCAGATCGCCCGGGAGCAGCTCCGCCTCGATTGCCACTGGCGTGCAGACGTCCCAGAGGCGGTCGGTGTTGTGCGTGGCCCGCCAGTCCGGGCCGCCCACTTCCTGGAGACACCAGGTGACGAGGCCGCTGCAGTCGAAGAGACGGAGGGCGGACGCGCTCGGCTTGAGCCCCTTGGCTCCCCAGCGGTAGGGGGCGCCCATCTGCTCCAGGACCAGCGCCAAGAAGGCGGCGCGCTGCGACGGGGCGCTCATGTCGTCACCGTTTTCGGGTAGCGGGCGCGGTACCAGCGGCGCCACAGGGGATGCACGGCGAAGACGGCGCAGCCGACGAGGGCGGAGTATGAGCCTTTCACGGCGAAGTAGGTGAACCACGCCACCTCCTTGCCGACGAAGTAGAGAGCCGCCATCCGGAAGCAGTCGACGGAGGGGATGGGACGGGCCGCTTCGGCCTCTGCCATGCGAGACGAGACGGAGGCATGATGGAAGCCGAGGGCCACCGCGAGCGCGCCCAACCACTCCAACGTGTCCGCGCGGGTGAAGAGGTTGACGGCGATGAGGACCGCGTACACCGCGGCCGCCTCCAAGTGCCACGTGCGCAACTTCATCGGCAGCCCCCGGCAGCCCGGCAGCCCACGAATCCGCCGGCCGCGAACGTGACGACGGCCAGCCCCACGAGGACGGGCGTGGACCAGCGCGCGGACATCGCCGTGGGCACCTCCCGCACCGGCACGCCGGGCAGGGGAGGGCCGCGTGCGGCGAGCTCGGCCCGGGCCGCGTCGCGCTGCTCCTGGGCGCGCCGGAAGGCGGCGTCCGCCAGGCGGTAGCCCTCCGCTGTGAGGTACCAGCCGGGGCCCACGCGCGTCATCTGGCCGTAGGGCTGCCCGTCGGGCCCGTACAGCGTCACCAGCCCTCCGGCGACGCACCGGGCGTCAGGGCCGGAGTGGTAGTCCGGAGGGGCCGCAGCGGCCTGCGCACGGCCTTCCTCGGGGCAGCCGACGGGAGAGGACGCCTGGGCCGAGGTGGCCACCGGGGCGTCCGTGGGCGTCGCCCTCGCCGACGTGGCGAGGAGGAGCGCCAGGACGACGAGGGCCGGGCGCATCAGCACTCCCCTCGCGCGGCCTGGGCGACGCTGCACGTGGCCGCCACCTGCACCACCGGGCCCGCCTCGGGCACCAGCGTGTTGCCGGCGGCGTCCGCGGGTGGCGCGGCCACGGCCTTCACAGGCTCTGGCTCGACGACACCAGCCAGCAGCGCCAGCAGGCCCGTCAGCGGCGCGACGAAGGGCTGGACGGAGGCGGGGAGGGCGCCGCCGAGGGCGTTGAGGGCCTGCACCAGCCCGAGGGCCAGCGGCACCAGCGTCGTCGGCAGGAGCGGCTTGCCGACGGCCCACGCGGGCATGCGCCAGCCCTTGCCGGCGAGGTACAGCGCGACACTGCCCAGGCCGGCGCACAGCAGGTTGTAGGGGGCGGGGGCGAACTCGCTCCCGGCGAAGAGGGCCGCGCCCAGGGCGAGCGCGAGCCAGACGAGGTTGGCGGGGATGAGGGGCTTCAGCATGCGGGGCTCCGAGAGGGTTGGGCTACTGCTGGTAGTCACGCACCGCGCGGGTGCGCGGAGCGTTGAGCCGGTCGAGCAGCACCTCCTGCCGCCGGTCCATCCTGTCGATGGTGCTGCTCATCGCGCGGAGCCGCTCCTCAAGCAGGTCCACACGCCTGTCCGTCGCGGCGATGGACGCCTTGACGCCCTCGATGCGGGCGTCGGCCGCGGTGCGGTACTCGCGGAGTTGCGTCTCCCCGGCCTCGCGCGACTCGGTGGCCAGGCGCACTGCAGCCTGCGCGGAGGCCACGGCGAGCTCGGCCCTGTCGGCCACGCGCTCCAGGCGCCCGACGGCCCCGTAGTACGCGCCCAGCCCGGCGGCGATGATGCCGGCGATGGCCGCGATGGTGCGGGCGTGGCCCAGCCAGCCCTCAAGGCCGGTAGGGCGCTCCGGAGATGGCGCAGGCGGCGGCGCGGACGGAGTCGTCACGGCGTCTCCTACGGGTTGGGCTGCGCACCCAGGACGGCGATGTGCATCCGGATCGAGCCGCTCGTCTGGAAGTTGTAGAAAGGGAAGGGCAGCGTGCTGCCGCTGATGTCGCGGCACGACACCGAGAACGAGTTTGCGCCGTTGAAGACGGCGCCGCATGAAATGGTGCTCGCGAAGGGCGTCACGAGGATGGCGTAGTTGTTGTTGGCCATGTTCGCCGTCATGTTGACGGTGAGTTGCGTGGTGCTGACGCTGGCGCTGAACACGTTGAACCCATCCAGCACCGTCGTTGCCGTCGAGCCGCCTCCCGTCGTCGTGATGGTGGCCCACGCCTTGACGATGTTCTTGGGGGTGACAGCGTTGTAGAACCCCGTGCCAGATGCCGGAGTCGCGCCGGTGATGGAGAACTTCGTACCGCTAAGGACGACCTCTCCACTCGATGGAACGAGGGTGATTTGGCCGTTGGGCGCGGCCTCGTTAGCCAGCACCATGCTGTTGCTGAAGGCACCCGGGTAGCCGAAGTACCCCGAGCGCACCGCGGGCAGTGCGCTGTTGGAGTAGAACTCCATGTACGTGTGGTTGAGCGTCCCCGGCTTGAGCGTCACGGCCGCCGCGCCGCCGGTGAACATGCCCTGACCCGCCACCGTCGCCGTCCCGCTGACATTGAGCGTGGCGAGCTGCGTGGCACCGGAGACGGTGAGGCTGCTGGCGGTGACGCCTCCGTCCGCCACGAGTCCCACGTCGAAGTTGGCCGGGCGTTTGAAGTTGGTGCCCGCCGCCGTCCATGTCTGCACCTGCGTCGCGTCCGCCGACATGGCCACGGTGCCCGCGCTGGGCCGGTACAGGCCGGTGTCCGGGTCCGCGTCCCACGACAGCGCCGGGGCCGCGACGGTGCCCGTCGCCAGCTTGAGAGGCGCCTGCATCGCGCCCTTGCCGCTGCGCGAGAGGCTGTCAGTCAACTCCGAGGAAATGTCCCCCAGGGTGCTGTTGGCCCACGTGCTGCTGATGGTGGTGCCCGGCACCACCGGGTTGCCGGTGGGCAGCGCGTACGTGCCGGAGGAGTTCCGGGACGCGTCCGCCGACGGCGTCAGGGAGAGGGTGAGTCCGAGGGCGGCGCCGACGGCGACCGCGACGAGGGGAGCGATTCGAGCGCGCATGCCCGGCAGATTCCCGCCGGGTGTGGACTTCGTACGCTCTCCCTGCGAACCGGGCGAAACGGGGGACGTGTGCATCCCCGAAGCGTCAGGGCCCCCGTGGACATGGTGCAGACGTTCAGGAGAAGAACGCTATGAGCCTTTGGACGATTGCGGCCACAGCCCCCGCAGCGCTGCCGCCGACGAGAAGTTGAATCCACCGCCAGCGCCGGACGTCTCGCCTGTCCTTAATGCCTTCAAGAACGGCGTGTTCCTTGATGAGCGCGTCGAGGCGGACGCTGAGACCCTCCAGTTCGCCCCATTTTTCAGAACTGAGACGAAAGTTCTCCCACATCTCCTTGTTCGTGCGGATGCTTCGCGCCTCAGCAAGCAGCCTGGGGATTTCTTTTTCGACTTCTGCGAGTCGCTCCTCGACGGCGATGAAGAGTTGATCGCGGCGGTCCGTCTCTTCAGTCAACTGTTCAATCTGTTCTTTCTGCAAGGGTCTCCTTTCAGCAGCAAGGCTCAATAGCTACCCCACGTGCTCCACGTGAGGCGATGGACGGTGCGGCGGACGAGCAGACCTCTTACGAGAGCCCTGCTCGTCACGGCCTAACCGCTCAGCGGTCCACGAGTGCCTTGACGATAGAGGTCAGGGCCGATTCACGTTCCTTCTTCCCGTCGGGCCTGACAACCTCGAGTCCAAGGAACGTCTTGGCATTGACCGAGAACGGCAACTCAATTCTCTTCTCGCCGCCGTTGATTGCGAGGAGAAACGCCTTTCCATCATTCGCCAGGCTGATGCTCGCATCGGTCCGAGCACTTCGTTGCCATGGGACGTGAGCGGTGTAGATGCCGTCGCCCGACTCCACAAACCTGATGCCGTGGCTCCCCTGGCCATTCAGGGCCAACATCTCCGTGAAGAGCTGCTTTGCGGCTTCGCGGCGGGCCGCATAATTCGGGCGGTTTTCCTCGGAGAACTCTTCGAGGAACGAAAGCGCTTCCTTACTCATGTCGGTTGGCACAGGAACCCCCTTGCATGCGCTGACATTGGCAGGCGCGAGGACCGTACGACGGCCCGGCATCGCTCGCCACAAGCCATTGCCGCCCCTACCGCTTCTTCTTCTCCCGGGCGCCCACGGCGTCCTCCTCCTGCCCCTCGCGCTTCTCGTAGTCGTCGCAGGAGAGTTCCAGGAAGCGGGCGACAACGGCGTTGCGCGAGATGACAGCGGGCCTCTTCCCGGACGCCCTCCGCTGTGCGGTTTCGCGTGCTGCAATGGCGTCTATCCGGCCCCATAGGCTGACCGGCAGCCGGATGGAGACCGCAGACACCTCCTCCACGTCATCATCCTCGAAGAGCGGCATACATCCCCCAGATTGGCGTCGAGGCGAGGCTATGCGTCATGGCATGCCATGACAACTTCGATTCGCATCGCCTTGACGTGTCGCCACTTTGTGGCTACAACGTGGTCCATTGAGTCAGGGGGCACCATGGCCACGAAGCGGACGGCGAAGCGGGACTGCGAGAAGGGCGACTGCGGCACCACCACCTGCCGGGCGTGCGCGCTGCGCGTGCTGAGGGAGCGCGTCCAGGAGGCACGGAATGCCGTCGCCTCCCTGGGCGATTCGGCCCCGGAGCGAGGCCGCGTCACCCTCCTGCCGCGCGCCTACCACACCGCCACCCTCCTCCAAGTCGAGGCGCTCCTCTCGGACGCCCTGGACGCGCTCCCCACCCCGGCCGTTGCGGCTGGGCGCTAGGCTGGCAGGCAACCATGAGGGGCCGGATGAATACGCGACGCGAGCAGCCGTTGATGGAGCGACACGAGGGCGGAGTGGGGCCGTACCGCTTCGGGCGGCGGCTGCGCGTCGGCGAGGGGCTGGGGCGGGTGTACGAGGCTCGCAACGAGGAGACGGGCAACCCGGCCTACGTGGTGACGCCCACGGGCGCCCGGTTCGACTTGGCGCCGGATGTGGCGCTCCAGTACCTCGTGACGACCTCCGTCCGTCCCTCGTTCATCGCCTGCGAGCTCCTCTCCGTTGAGACGGGCGCCTCCCCAGGCACCGTTGAGGACGAGTTGGCCGACACGAGCGAGGACGTGATGGACATCTTCCAGTCGGCGCTGCGGGCACCCCAGCGGATGGCGCACCTGCTGACGGGACGCGTCCCGGTCGCCCCGCGGCAGCCGCCCAAAGCGGTGCCGGAGCCCATCGCCGCGCCCTCCGTCCTCCCTGCCGCACTGCCCGTCGCCCGGCCGCGTCCGTGGCTGCGCATGGTGGCCGCTGGCGCCGTGGCGGCCACCGCCGTGGTCCTCGCCGTCCACTCCGGCGCGCCCCCGGAGCCTCCTCCGTCCGAGCCGACGGTGGTGTACGTGCCGGCGACCGTAGACGACGGCGTCATGACCAACACCCTCTCAGGTGGGTCCTCCTCGCGGCCCCTGACGGTTGAGCGGCGCCTCTCCGTCCCGGACCGGCCGCTGGATGGCCAGAAGGTGCCCCCGTGCTCGAAGCCGGAGCGCGAGGTCAACGGCGGCTGTTGGATCCAACTGAAGGACGACGCGCCCTGCCCGCCGAAGACGGCGGAGTACAAGGGCGGCTGCTACATGGCGGTGCCCGCGCCCCCGGGGCAGTCCCTCTGGGAACTTCCTCCGCGCGGGATGGCGCCCGCGAGCCCCAGCATCCACCGCCAGCCCTGACGGCGCTGCAGCCGCCCTTGGAAGGGTCTATTCGGTCTTGCCCCTTGACCCTCGGCAATACCGAGGGTCGGACCACTCCTCATTCCTGAGGAGTGGTCCGAAGGGTCACATCCGTTGTGACCACCGCGGGTCATGCTCGGTCGCGCTCGTCCAGCAGGTCGTCGCTGAGCGGCAGCGACAGGGTGTCACCCAGACGCGGCAGCGCCTGGTTCGCAAGGTGACGGAGTTGCTTCAATGACTTCGCCAACTTCATGAGCGCGAGCAGCGCGTGGAGGTGCCCGATGAGAACCTCAACGCCGAAGTCGTCGCTCAGGAACTGGTGGTGGCGCGCCTGGCGGTTGCCGTTCGCGTCGGAGGGGTTGCGCTCCTCCAGCGCCGGCACCAGCCCGGGCGCGCCCATGCGGCGGTAGATGAGGTCCCGTGTCAGCGCGGCGAAGTAGCGCGGGTGGTTGCCTCCACGCTTCGGCAAGCCGGTGAGTCGGTAGAGTTCGTTGTAGAAGGCAGTGGTGAAGCGCTTCACGCGGGGGCCTGGCGTCTCGCGCAGGAGCCGCCCCAACAATGCCTGAAGGGCGTCGGGCGCGCGCTGCTGTTGGTAGCCCGTGGCTTCGTCCACGACGGCGACGATGCCCACCTTCATGAAGCCGAGCGCCACCACGCGGGCCTGCATCGCGATGTGGGCTTGCTGCTTTTGGAGCACGCCCTCGATGTCGGCACGCATGATGGCGTCGCACAGGTCGGCCAGCACCGTCGCCTCGTAGCCCCGGACGACAGGACCACCACCCTTCGGGTGGAACAGTAGGGGTGAAGTGCTCCGGTCGGTTAACCCATCGGAAACATAAGGCTTTAGCCTCTCAGAGGCCACGAAACGGGCCAGTCGGTCCGGTCCGCTCGACGGGCCGCCGCCAAACGACATTCCCAGCGCATTGAGAACTCCGGCCTGAGAGAGGGCACGGACTCCGTTGTTGAGGACGTAGCACGGCAACTCGACGCCCCCGATGTTGAGGACTGCGTCGTACTCCGCCTTGAGGACCTGCGACGCAACCGGTTTGCACTTCGCCATCGACGACCTCCAGGAAAGACACCTCGCCCGCCGGTGCCACGAACACCGGCGGGGAGGCGGCGCCTGCCGGCCCGAGGGTGGGCCAGTGGCGACGAAATGGTGGGAACGGCTCTCGTGGTGCCGATGGCCCACCGTCTCCCGGGGTGTGGACATGGTGCAGACGACCACCCCGCGCCAGAGGAGAAAATGCGTGGACTCCGTACGCTTCGCCCTGTCCCGAGAGGGGGCGCCCGTTGACGGGGCCGGGCGGGGCGCGGGAGGCTGGGGGCGTGGAAGATCAAGTGAAGGCAGACCCTGCGCCGCGCTCGTCCGCTGGCGATGACGCCATCGGGTGCATCGTGGCGTTCCTGATTGTCGGCGGCATCATCACCCTCACCGTCCTTGGAGGCCGCCAAGTCTGGAAGGAGTACGGCCCGGGCGCCAAAGCCGACGCGGCCCCAGCAGAGGACCAACGCATTGTCGCACTCCAGGCCCAGGTGAAAGTGCTCTCTGAACGCATGATAGAGTCCGAGAGAGAATCTGCTCGCGTGGCAGCAGAAGCCCAGGCGCTTACGAGCCTTCAGTCAACAAGCGCGACTTTTGCGCCTGGGCAGTCGGGGTACGCACCCGTGACGACTCCGAGCGGCAGATTTCTCGTCATGCTTGAGGACGTCAAACCCTATGCGGACGGGCAGCGGCTAACTCTCCGGGTCGGCAATCTTCAATTCGCAACCTACAGTCGGCCGAAGATCAAGCTCAAATGGGGGAGACGATTTTCCAGCACGCTTGGGCCAAAACAAATGTCTGTCCGCGAAGTGCGCGAACTCAGGTATCTCGGCGTGGTTGGCCAGGGTGGGCGCGAGTACTCTGCCTCCGATGAAACGGCGGCGGCTCAAGCCGCTGCGGCAGAAGAGGCGGCCCACTACACTTGGAGGGCTTCGCTCAGCACCAAGGAGGAACAACTCCTCGTCGACTTGCGGCCTGGCTCGTGGACGACTTTTTCCATCACCGTGGCGCCAGCGACAAGCCAGGATGTCGGGTTCATCGAATTCACGATGGATGCATCGGTAGTTTCAATGGCCGGGCGGTAGGTCACTGACTGCGTCGGAGCGCCTCCGCCATCGCCCGCTGCCGCTGCATCTTCTCTTCGTCGGCGGACGACATGATGGCGCCCACCTCGGCCTCGGTGGGGTTGCGCTTAATGAAACGCGCCAGGGCCTCCTCAACGGTCTGCCCGGCACGCTGCGGCAGCCTCTCGCCCAGGAGAAACGGCTGTACCCACGAGGTGTTCGCCAGAGCGGAGAAGGGGGCGGTGCCCCACGCTCCGAGGATGGGCACCTCCCCGAGGCGTTGAACGCCAGTCTTCTGGACTCGCGCCTCTAGCACCTCCTTGCCGGTCGCCGCCATCTTGCGCATCTCGCCACCGGCACCACGGGCGTATGCGCCCTTCTCCGTCTCCGACTGAATGGCCCTGGAGAGGTGTTGCGGCGTGAACTTGTTGACTGAGTCTCCGGACGCGGCGATGGCCGCCTCGACGGGCTTGTACTTGGAAAACTGCACATCGGCTGCGCGAAGAGCCCGCGTCGCGTCCGGCGGTAGCGAGGACTCGATGATGTCCGTGAGTTCGCTCTCGGCGTTCTCCAGAAGCGCTGCGGCCTTGAAGTTCTGGTCCTTCGCCTCCGACGCCACCTTCGCACGGATGTTGTGACGTAGTTCGAGGAGTACCGAGCTATCGACCTTGCCTTCAGTCACGCGGTTACGCAGGGTGGTGAGTTGGTTGTCGAGGAACCTCTTCACTCCGATGCGGTCCGCATCCGTCGCGAGAACAGAGGGGTCATTCACCGCGGACTCGAAGGCTGTCGGGGGAGGTGGTGGCTTCTGAGGTGCCGCAGGCTGACCAGGCGGACTTGTTGTGGCGCCGGGCTGCTGTTCTCGTGGCAGAAAACGCCCCCTTGCATCGCGCGCGAGCGGAAGCTTTGACGCCGGTGGCGGAGCTGCCGCTGGCGATGCCCCACTCGCCGGAGCACTAGGTGGCGGAGCGTCGGGAGGGTTGATGAGGAGTCGCCCTCCTGGCGTCTTCGCATCCATCATGATGCCCTTGGCGGGCGCATAGGCTTCGTCGAAGCCCCGATACGACGTCGCAAGGCGCGCGTCGACGGGCTTCGTCGGGTCAAGCGGTGGCGCACCTGGCGGCCGGGACTCGTTGAGCACAGCGTCCTGCCAGTTCCGCAAAGACTCCTCGCGCTGGCTCTTCACCACCGGACCGAATCCGCCCGCCGATGAGGAAATCTCCTCCATCTGGGCGAGCTTGCTTTCAGGGTTCATCTGCCCCGTCGTCAGCTTCACCCCCTTCTCACGCAGGTACTTCGCCGCGTCCGTGGGCTGGACGACGCCGCGGTAGATGCGCTTGCCGAGCCCGAGAGCGAGCGGCAGGGCGAGACCGGCGAGCATTCCCTTTCCTGCGTTCATCACAACGCTTCCGGCATCCTTCGGCTTCTCCGAGCCTGCCAGGCCGGCAACGGTTCCGACGCCAGCACCGGTGAGGGCTCCTGCCGCCATCGCACGTTTGAGGTTGCCGGGCGTCGTGATTGCCGGCAGCGCGCCGCCGAGGACGCCACCGAACGCACCACCGATGAGGGCGTCCCGCCCGGCCCCCTTGAAATCGCCGCGCGTGAGGTCCGCCGAACCATCCGTGAGCCCTCCCAGGGCGCCATAGCCCACGCCGGTGGCGGCGCTGGCCAGCGCGCGCTTCAAGACCGTCGGACGGGCCGCAGCGGCGACGGCGCCCGTGAGCCCAGTTGCCGCCTCGCCCCCCGCCTTGAACGCGGGCAATGGCAGGCCGGCCGAGAGGAGCAGGCCCGCCCCCGTCCCCGCGCGCCCCGTCCATGGGTTCTGCTCGCTGCCGAGTTCTGTCCGCGCCGCACGCGTGTCGCGCACGTCCCGGTACGTGTCCAGGAGCCCCGGCGCGGTATCATCCTCAGCGGGAGTGCCCATCGCCTCCAACTCGGCTTTCGCCTGGTCCGTGAGCTTGGCCCCAGGCTCAGCGATGACGCCAGGCAGCCGCCGGGCCAGGGCGTTCGGCAGCATCCGTCCCAGCCCTCGCGACGCCTGGAGTTCCGCGGCGACGATGGCATCCACGGTGGGCTTGCCCACGGGCAGCGCATTCACGGCGCGGTTGATGAAGGTCTCGCCGGCGCCAATCTGGGGCACAGTCATCGCATAGATGGCTGCCAGTTCTTCGGGCGTCAATTCGCGTTCGACTGTTCCAGCATTCGCCTCCATTGAGGCAAGGGCCTGAGCCTCCTCAGCAGACAGTTCGCGCTCGGCCATCTCAGTCCTCCACCTTGAGCTTCCCGTTGCGCTTCACGACCGTGCGGTAGACGCCCGGCTGCATCTGGATCCTCCGGCGTTCGCCCTCCTTCATGACATCGACAGCTTTCTCACCGGGCTTCAAAGACGAGGGGGCGAGGATTGGGATGGTGCTCCCGGAAGTCGTCGCCGCTGGGGCCTGTCCGTTAGCAGAATCCAGCGTGAAGGATCCAGCACCGTCCGGTGTCATCGACGCACCGGGCGTCGTCCTGGATGGGCCGCCCAGCGATGTCAGGGCGTTGACGGCTTCTGGCTTGTACCCTTCGGCGAGGAGCGCTTCGCGGCGAGCCGCCAGCTTTTTGTTCGCGATGTCCGTGAGCTCGGCGAACTTGCTGCGGATGCGCTCCGGGTCGGAGCTGCGCTTGATGTTCTTCGCCGACTCCCACGCCGCCTTCTCTCCCTCAGACAGCGAGGCTCCGAAGACCTTGTTGCGCTGGGGCAGGTCAATCAGGCTCGCGTAATCCGCCCAGAAGGATGCAATCTCCTGCTCCTTCTCCGGAGCCCACGCCCCCGCAACACTGGCAGCTGCGGTGCGCGCGTTACCCAGCGGTCCGTCCCCGGCATATTCGTCCTTGAATCGGCTCCCCAGCGAGGCGATGGATTGCACTTCAGTGGACAGGGCCTGGAGTGCGTTCTTCTCCTCGGCCGAAAGTTGCTTCGCCGTCTCGGGCTTGATGATGGGTGCCCCAGTGGCGTCTGTAATCGGAGTCGCAGGCCCTCCGCTCGTGGTGTTCACGGCGAAGTATTGCCCTCCGGGGCCGGCGACGAGCATCGAGGGCACGGGCCTCGCCTCCATCGCGAGATTGTGCCGACGCGCCTCCGCGAACTTCTCCCGAGCGAACTTTGCTTCCTTCTCATCCTGCTTGGCCTTCGCGTCCGCGAGGGCCTTCTTGAGGACGTTGCCGGTGTTCTGCTGCCCGGCCTCGGCCAACATGGACTCGTGCTGACCTGCGCCTCGCAGTTGCGCCTCGCCGACGCGCGACAGCACACTGTCTCCGGTGAGGAGTCCGAGCATGCCAGCGCCGCGCTGGTTGTTGACGGAGGATGCGTAGGCGTCGACCTGTGGTGGGGCTTCCGCATCGGGCGCGAAGAGGCGGTATGCGTCCATGCTCTGCCGCCCCTGTCCCCTACCGCGCAGCGCGGCCGCAAGGGCGCGCTGGCCGTCCAGGTTGTCGCTGGGGGCACCCGGGCCGGGGGGCACGGAGGCGCCGCTGCTGCGCAGCGCAGCTGCGAGCGCGGCGGTGCGCGCCGGGCCGTCGTCCTCCAGGCTCACCAGCGGCGGTGGCGTGGCGCCGCCCTGGCGCTGGGCGCGGAGCGCCTGTGCGAGGGCCAGGGCTTCCTCCTGGCGGTTGGGGAAGGGGCTGGCGAAGAGGGCGGAGAGGTCATCCACGTGTGCCTCACAGGGCGAAGGGGTTGGACGGGATGACGTCCATGGCGCTGCCCTGCTGCTGCTGGCGCCGCAGAATGTCGGCGTACAGGTTGCGCCCCTGGTCCTTCTGGTTGAGGAGTTGCCGCTGCTGCTCCAGCGCCTGCTTCTGCATGTACGTGCCGTAGACGTTGTTCGCCGCATTGCTGAGGCCGCTCAGCGCTCCAGCCGCTGCGGAGTAGTGCTCGCGGTTGTCGCCGCTCCGCAGGGCCTCCGCCTGGGCCATCTGCTGCTCCAGCATGGCGGCGCGATCGTCGAGGGTGCCCATGCCCATGAGTTGCTGCTGCTCCTCCGGGGTGAGCGAGGCGAGGAAGGCGTAGGGGTCGTTCGACATCGGACTGTTGTTCACGGCAGGCGCTCCGGGGCAAGAGAGGCGTGGACGCGGAGCAGCCCGTCGGGGCCCTCCGCGACGAGGTCAGGGCGCTCGCGCGCAACGTCCTGGGCAATGACGCCGCGGTAGCGGATGCCGGGCTCGCCCACGTACTCGAAGGTGGCGAAGGGGACACCCGGAAGTACTTCCTCGTCGAGGCGCTCGACGTTCGTCTTTGCACGCTCGTCCGACATCATCATGCCGATGCTGGCGGCGGTTCCACCCGCCTGCATGATGGTGCTCCATAGGTCGGCACTCGCCTTTGCTCCGCTCTGCCAACCCCCCAGCTTGGCATTGTCGTAGGCGATGGCGGCGTTGAGCATTTGAGGCGACTGGTAGCCAGCGGCGCTGCTGTATCCCGGCATGCTGAGGAAGTTCTGCAAGGAGGCCATTTCCTCCATGGGCATGCCGCGCGCGCGGAGGGCATCGGCGATGGCTGTCTGCCGTGCCATCGTGTCGGAGCCGTACCGCGCCTGGGCAGCCGTGAGGTTGTTCTGAAAGACGGAGTTGCCCGCGGCGGTGCCCTGGCCGATGGCCATGTTCATCGCGCCCGAGTACGCGTCGTTGCGCTCCTGTCCCAGCGCCGCCATCTGCTGGTTGTAGGCCTCGCTGCCTTCGGTGAGTCCCTGGTTGAGGAGCCGCGTGCGCGTGGCGTCCTCACGCTGCTGCCACATCGGGTCGAGGCGAGACGTGGCCTGCGAGTACGCGGAGTCGATGGCCTGCTGTCGTGCGGCGTCTCCGTTTCCGAAGGCTCCCAGTTGAGGCACGGCGCCGAACTGCCCCCAGTCGAAGGGCTGCGACATGTTCGTCGCCGCTTGCTTCATGAGCGCGTTGGAGGTGTCGCCCATGCTGCCGTTGAAGCCGGTCGTCATGTACGACTGGCCCGTCTTCGGGTCCTGCACCCAGTGCTGCGACGCGTAGGGCGTCGTGATGTCCGGACGGTTCGCCCGGTTCTGGTATGCCGCCGCCCACTTTGACGCCTCGCTCTCCGCCGCCGCGGATTCGCCGTAGTCGCGCGGTTTCGGTGCCGACTTGCCCATTACGCAGTCTCCTTCCCCAGCCAGCGGCAGTCCTGCCGCCGCATTTGCCAAATGACGAGGTCGACGCCCGCCGCCCACCCGTCCTGAATCCGGTGTGCCTCACGGAAGCCCACGCGCTGCACAAAGGCCATGCTCTGCTTGTTGGACGCGATGATGAAGCCGAGCAGCAGTTGCTTCCCGGCCTGGACGAAGGGGTACTCGAAGGCAGGCCGCAGAAGCGTGCGCCACACCGAGGCGGACTCCACGGCCATGTGCGCGGACACGGCGGACTCCGTCCAGTTGTCGTAGGCCACCATGCCGCGGATGCTGCCCGCCGCGTCCACCGCCTCGATGGCGCGCGCGCCCCGCGTGAGGACGCATCCCGTCCGGCCCTCCAGCCATACGAAGTGCTCAGGCGGCGCGGCGCGGACGGAGTACCTCACAGCAGCCCTCCTTCCGTGTAGAGGACGTCCACGCCCACCAGCACCGTGCGGGTGATGGCGGTGCCGCGCATGGCGATGGCGACTTCGACGCCGACGCCGGTGGTGCCGTTGACGGCCTGCGTGGCCTGGTAGTCGCCGCCCCATGCTGCGGAGTCCCACGTGGCGGAGTCCCAGGTGCTGCCGGACGAAGCCCCCTGGGTGACAGGGGCGAGCTCGGTGAAGTCGTAGCGGTAGCGCGCCTGGGCGTTGTAGGCGGGCGTCGCGCCGTCGGCCAGGAAGGTAGGGCGCACCAACTGCACCTGCTTCTGCCGGGGTGTGCCCAACGACTGGAAGGACGTCAGCAGCGCCCACTGCACCGGGGTGTAGCTGCTTGGGTCCGCCAGGGTGAGTCCGTCCACGTAGCCGTCGTTGACGCCCACCTTGCCGTCGACGGTGCCGTAGTAGAGCTTTCCGGCGAGGACGGCCGACGAGTAGATGGGCAGGTCGCGGTAGCTGCTCCAACTCCGCGGGGCGAGGGCCATCGCAAGTTGCTCGGTGGCCTGGCCATCGTTGGTGGGCACCATCACCAGCAGCGTCGCGTCCTCCGGGTGCACCCGGAGGGCCCAGCCCTTCCTGGAAGCCCGCGTCTGCATCAGGACGTTGAAGAGGCTCGACACCTTCGCCGTCGGCAGTTGGCTGCGTGCAATCTCGCTGTTCGCCCCCACCACCAACTGGGAGATGGGTTGCAGCCCGAAGCGCGTCAGCAACCACGGGTCCCCGCCGACGCTCACCACCAGGTCGCGGCCCGCAGGAGGCGGGCCCACCGGCCAGACGCCGCGGAGCGCGAAGTCCGTGGCCGGGTCGGTGCCCTGGTAGATGACGACGTCTCCGCCATTGCTGACGGCGATGAGCGAGTCGTCGATGCCGGCGCCGCCGTCGTACGTCCAACTGTAGAGGCCCACCAGCGGGCCGCCCGAGCGAAACTGGCGCCCCAGGCTGAAGTTGGTGGCGCTGCCGTAGACGCTGCCGGCGGCGAGGTACCACGCGTTGCCGGAGTCGCGCTCGACGAGCCAGACGCGATTTTTGAAGAGAATCACGTGCACGAGGTTGGCGGGGTTGACGCCGCTCACCTGCTGCGCGCCAGTGCCCTGGGTGACGGCTGTCCACGTGCCGCTCGACTCGGCATAGACGTGGTACCCGTTCGCCTCGTCGCAGTAGAGGAGGAAGTGCCCTGCGGCCGTCTCCATGACGGTGGAGTAGCCATAGCCGGCGTCCCCCGTTGACGTGTCGAAGGCCAACACCTGGGCCGGGGCCGCGCTGGACGACGTCACGTCCCAGATGCCGGTGGATGTCATCGCGAAGAGGCGGTTGGTGGCGCCATTCTTCGCGCTACCCGTGAAGGCGTGGACGCTGCGCACGAGGTTGTCCCCGGCGCCCGTCAGCCCAGTGCACCACTCGCGGCTTCCCAGGCGCGTCCGCAGTCCCTGCTCCGCGGGCACCATGTTGTAGAGGCGCATGCAGTCCGTCGGCGGCATGGCGCTTCCGGCGGAGATGCTGTTGAGGCCGCCCATGGGCGCGGGCAAGTTGAAGGCCTGCACCGTCTGCGGCGCAGGCGGCCTCCGGCGCCGGGGCATCACGTGCCAAACCCCGTGTCCGGCACGTTGACGCCGTTGAGGAGTCGCTCCGGTCCCAGGCGGCACCCGTTGAGGCTCAGCACCGGCGCGGCACCGTCACCGCCCTGGGCGCGCGACAGGGCGCGCTCGAAGTCGTCCTGCGCCGCACTCGCGTCGAAGCCCTTCGCCTTCTTCCAGGACAACTTCAGCGCGCAGACGAGGAGCCGGCGGTCGAAGCAGAGGACGTCGTCGCCGTCCGTCGGCGTCTCCGCCGTCGGCGCTGTCTGCCCGGTGGGCTGCACCCAGTGCGCGGAGATGTACTCGTACGCGAGGTGCTGCGCGGTTCCCGGCACCGGGAGAAGGCTCAGCCTGTTGCCGACGACGCGGAACCACAGCCCGACGGCGCCGGTGCTGGTGACGGCGCGCAGCACCTGCCAGCCCTGCGCGTTGAGGGGGCCCACCAGCGGCATGACGCCGGAGCGATTCCAGGGCGTTTGGTCGATGAGGCGCGCGTAATCCGGCGGCAGGGCGTAGTCCCCAGTCCCGGGCACGGTGGCGAACGTGTACTCCTTCTGCAGGTGGCTCCACTGGTAGTCGCGCACCAGGTCCTGGCCGACGCTCTTCAACAGGCGGCACAGTTGCGCGACGGCCGCGTCGGTGGAGTCGAACGGGTCCGTCTGGTCGGTGGCGTAGAGCCCGAGCTCCACGGCGGCGTCGTTGAGGATGTTGGCGGCGGTGTCCCAGGCCAAGCTCTACCCCTTCTTCTTAGACTTCGTGGTGGGCGCCGGCGTCTCAACCGATGGCGCGGTGTACGTGGAAGCCGCCTCAGTCACGTCGGCCGCGGGCTGCCCCAGGTACACGGCGTACTCCTCCGGCCAGCGCACCATGTCCTCCGCCGTCGCCACGCGGCTGACGACGTCCTTACCGTCGCGTCCGGTGTGGACGTCGACGAAGTCCTTCTCCTCGTGCTGTTTGAAGCTCACGCGCATGGCGTCCTCACTTCTTGCTGGAGGACTTCTCCAGCCGGGAAATGGCCTCGGCCTGGTCCTTCAACTGGCGCTTGAGGACCTCGAGCTCGTTGTCCTTGGCCTTCAGCGCCTCGCGCATCTGCTCCAGCGGCGCGACGGCCTTGGCCTGGGCGACGAAGGACTGAGCCCTCTCAACGAGGGTGCGCACCGGGCCAATGCGGGTGATGGACTCGTCGCTGAGCGCGGCAAGGGCTTCCACCGTGTAGACCTTGAAGTAGGCGAGGTTTTCCACCTGGGCCCTGGTGATGACCGGCCAGTCCTTCAGCCGCGTCCCCACGAGGGCTTCGGACTCGCCCGCCTTGTAGGCGGCGTACTGCGCGGCGAAGCGCTGCCTGTCCTGGGGGTTGGCGCGCCGGTGCACCACGTTCTTGTTGTCCCCGGGGACGATGATGCGGATGTACTCGACGTCGCAGGAGATGGGCCGGCCTTCCTCACGCGAGGCCTCCTCGTCCGGCTCCGCCTCCATGTTGAACGTGACGAAGAGCTTCTCCGCACCCTGGGGGCCGCGCCCCTGCGAATGCATCACCTCTGCCGCCTGCGTGAAGCTCTCGGTGCTGAAGTCCATGTGCCATCTCCTCCGGGCGTGCTGGGTGAAAACGGGCGGCGGCCGGCCACCCAGAGAACCGGCCGCCACCCGGTGCTGCTCAGCCGTTGCCGTTGAGGGAGGGGCGCGCCAACTGGAGGATGGCGAGACCTGCGGCGGGGGTGCCGTCCGCCGTCTTGTAGCGGGCGCCGTCCACCTTGTCGGTCGCCACCACGGCGTCGTCGACGGTGCCAGCCGTCGCCGTGACGTAGACGCTCGCGGCAGCAACGGCGGCCGCCGACTTCACCGCGGCGGCGCCACTCACCTGGTACCAGCCGTACTGGTTGGCCACGTTGGCGGACATGGCGACGGCGCAGGGGCCGCGGCTGCCGGCGACGGTGCGCGTCGTGGTTCCGGCACGCTGGTCGTAGATGACGAGGTCTCCGGCGGCCGTGCTGGCGACGCCCTTGAGGTAGACGAACTCGCCCTCGCCGAGGAGCGCGTCCTGCGCGGTGATGAGGGTGCCCAGCGGCGCGTTCTGCACCGTGGACGTGTCGTAGATGCCCTGCGGGATGATGCGGTTTTCGGTGCTCTGGTAGGCCATGAGAGGTGTCCTCTGTCGGTCGTGAAGGCGACGCGCGGGGCGCGTCGCCTACTTCACTGCTCGCCGACTACTCGGCGATGAGGCGCCCCTGGAACTGGGCGCCGGAGCACGTGAGGTTGCCGGCCCACGCCAGAATCTGGGCCGAGGCGTCCTGGTTGAAGGACGTGCGACGGCCCGGATCCAGCGGCACCATGTTGCGGTCCTTGTGCGGCCGGTAGTGCAGGTACGTCGTGTTCAGGAAGTACATGTGGTTCGACGAGGCGAACCCGCCCATTCCGCCATCCAGGACGACGTCCACCGTCATGAACTTGATGGAGGGGAATCCGAGGGACGCCTCCGACGAGTCCGTGAAGCGCTGGAACGGCTGGAGGCTGGCCATGTACGTCGACCAGGCGCCCGAACCTGCGGTGATGAGGTCGGGCTTGTCGGCGCCACGCACGAGGCTCGCCCACAGCGTGTTCATGGCGGGCTGGATGGTGTCCTTCGTCGCCAGCGCGGGCATGTCCAGCACCTGCGGCCGCCAGAAGGCCCAGACGGCGCGGTCGATGCCGCCGTACACGCCCGTGTTGGGCGACACCGGCACCGCCGCATCCAGGCCGGTGAGTTGCTTGCCACCGGCGCCCGTACCATCCGAGTAGAGCCCCTGGGAGATGGCGTTGGCCATCGTCGACTCGGCCACCTTCAGGCGGGCCTCCATCAGGTCGATGATGGCCTCCTTGCCAGAATTCTGCAGTTGCTCCAGGCCGCTGATGACGACGGGCACGGCGTACTGCTTGAAGGAGTACTCCGCCGCGGAGAGGACGTCCTGCGGCGCCATCGGCAGCACGTCGTAGCCGGAGTACCAGCCGCCGTTGCCGTTCTCGGCGAAGGAGAGCTCCTCAACGATGGAGCGGCCACCGCTGACGGTGCGCTGGTTGCCACGCTTCTTCAGCCAGGTGAGCAGCGCGTTGTTCTTCGTGACGTTGTCGGCGATTTTCCCGCTCCGCGCCGTCAGCGTCGTGGTGATGATTTCCGAGAGATTGGGGGTGGCCACGCGGGCCTCGCTTCGTGTGGTGTCCTTGCTCGCTGGCTTCTGCGCGTGGACGGCGACGCCGTTCGCTCACGCCCCGCAGCGAATAGGGGCCTGCATGAAGCGAGTGGGCCGCATGGGCTCTCGCTGACTTCGGGCGCTGCGACTGCCACTACCGGCCGGACGTGGACGCCCAGGCCGTTTCAATCATGCCGCGCAGCGAGTCGTCCTTGGGGCCTGGGGGGCCGGCCGGAGTCGTCACGACGGAGGAGGCTGCGGTACGGGCTCGCTGCGTGGACGCCTGAGCGGCGTTCGCCTGCTGGGCCTGCTCCCGCTGCTTGAGCACCTTGGAAACTTCGGGGTGCATCTCGCACGCACGTTTATACGCGTCCTTCAGCGAGACTTCAACGCCGCGTCTGGCATTGAGTTCCAAGATGTCGGCGATGTCGTTGCGCACGTCGTCGATGAACTCTGCCTCGCCAGAGCCCAGGAAGACATCCGCCTCCTGCTTCGCGCGCGCGCTCATCGCGGACTGGCGCTGCTGCTGGACGCTGTGCAACACGCGCTCCTGGACCTGCCGGGCGATGGCCTCCGGATCGAGGTGTTGCGAGGCCTGTGGCTGTCCCTGGGCCGGTGCCTGCCCGGCGAGTGCCGCATCCAGGTCCTCCAGTGGGACGCCGTACGTCTTGACGATGTTGGCGACGAGTTGCGCCCGGTGCGCTGGGGGGGCCGTGCGCAGCGCCGCCGCCGTCTGGAGGAGGCTGCCAACGGCCTTGAAGGGGTCGCCGCCCTCGGCCTGAATCATCCCTGCGTACGGCTGCACCACCTGCTGGAAGCCCTCCGCCACCTTTCGATGCTGGGCCGTCTGCTGGATGGTGACCGCCATCTCCCGCTCGCGCCGCGACACCTCCTGCTGCACCTCAGGGGGCAGCGCCGCCCACTTCTCGCGCGCATCGGGCCGCCAGGACTGGGGCGCCTTGACGGGCGGCACCGCAGGCTTCGCCCCAGACTCCTGGCTGGCGGGCTTGGCGGCGGTGGCCGCGCCCTCCTGGGCGCCCTCCGACAGCGCAGGGGCCGCAGCCGCACCCTCCTGCTGCGTGCCCGCGGGCACGGGGACCGTGGCCGTGGCGGCGACCGGGGCGCTCGTCGCCGCAGTGACAGTGGCGGTCTGGGCGTTCGCCTGGGGCGTGGGCGTCGTCGGCTGCGCGGCGGGTGCCGCCGGAGTTGGAGTGGCGCTGGTGCCCCCGCTCGCCTTGTCGAATGCGCTGCTCAGTGAGTCGCGGATGCTCTCATCGCTCATCGTGCTCTCCTGCCTTCCATGGCGCGGACAATCGCCTCACGCCGTGCCTGGGTGTCGTGCTGCGCGTTGCTGCCGTAGAAGCGGGCGCGCTCCTGCGCCGCGCGCTCCCAGACGCCCGTGAAGTCGCTGGTGTCCGCGAGGTCATGCGCGCGCATGTAGTCGCGACGCTTCGCACGGCTGCTGATGTCCGTGCCGTCCTGCGCGCAGTGGCCCTCCATGAAGCGGTCCGTGAAGAGCGGCGTGCGGGCCTCGACGGACTGGTAGTCGGCGCCCACCTCGAAGGACTCCACCTGCCCCGTGTCCGGGTTGCTGCGGTAGACGAAGCGGCGCCTCACGACAGCCCTCCTTCCGGCACCGCGACGACGCGGCTTGCCTGGGCGATGGCCGCCTTGTTCGCGGCCTCCTTCGTGTTCCACTCGGCCTGCTGCCGCTCCTTCGCATCGTTGGCCTGCACCTCGGCCTGCGTCCTCATGAGGTCGGCCTGTAGGTCCGCCTGCACCTTGGCCAACTCCTGCTGCCCCTTGAGTTGCTGCGCCAGCAACTTCGGATCCGGCGGTGGTGGCTTCTGCGGCTGCGTCTGGGCCTGCTTCTGCGCCTGCTCCGCTGCCGTGACAGCCCTGTCCAACACACCCTCGATGGCAGACGCCCCGCGGAGGCCCGACACGCTCCACTGGAGCATCTGCAGCATGAAGGGGGCGCTCCCGGGCAACTGCTGCACCAGCGGCCCCATCGCCTGAATGAAGCTGGCGATGCCGGACAGCACTTCCATGCGCTCCGACTTCAACGCCGCGTAGTCCTGGAGGGACACGGCCTCCGGCTTGACTTCGATGCGGTACACCGCCAGGCGCTCCTGGAGGAGTTGCGCGGCCTGGGGCGCCTTCTCCGCGTCGAAGGTGTACTGGGCGTTGGCCTGCGTGAGGATGGTGTCCACGTCGTAGAGCTTGCTGATGATTTCAGCCTTGAGGCGCTGGACGTCCGAGGCGAAGCGCGCCACCTCGTCCTGGAGCCGCTGGAGGCGGACGCTGCCGAAGCGCGCCTTGATGCCTTGGGCGGACGCCGTCTCGCGCGGGTCGCTGGCGCCTCGCATGATGTCGGCCATGCCCGTCACCTGGAACAGTTGGTCCTGCACGTCGCGGACACGCCCGCTCAGCGTGGTGATGGCACCAACCACCTGCTCCAGAGGTAGCCAGTCGATGACGCCTCGAATGCCGCCCTTTTCCGCGAAGGCCGCCCAGTTCTCGACAGGGATGAGCGTGTTGGACGTGGCGCCGTTGATGAGCCGCCCGACGTCACCTCCAGCCCCCTTGTCATAGACGCCTGCCACGCGGATGGCGTCCTCCAGCAACTTGATGCGCGTGGTGAGGTTGTCGATTTGGTTGTAGAGGTCCTTGGCGATGACGAAGTCCGGACGGGGCACCACCTTGTCCGTCGTCATGTTGGCCAGCATGGGCCTGGGGCAAGGAAAGAAGCTCTCTAGCCCGTATGGGTCCTCCTTCATGTCGAGGATGGACGCGTAGCCCTCGACGAACCAGAACACCTGGCGCGATTCCTTGTCCCAGATTTCCCACACCTCGACTCGGTCCCACGGCTGGGCCTTCTGCGCGTCGTCGTCCTTCGCGCGGGTCACCTTGGGCATGGCGGCCCAGAGGCTCTTCCCGTCCGCCGCCTTGAATCGGCCGTCGAAGGCGCGCTGGTGCATCTGCGCGCGGAAGGCCAGCCAGCGCACCTCATGCCAGACGCGCGAGGTGCTCCAGAGGACGTCCTGCCAGTGGCAGTAGTCCGTCTCGACGCACTCGTACACCTTGCGGTCGATGGGCATCACCTCGGGCGCCATCACTGCGCCCGTCACCGGATCCAACATGGGAGGCGTGCCCGGAACCGTCTCGAACTCCGCCACGTACCGCACGCGCGCCAGTCCGAAGCCGGGGAGGAGTCTGTCCAGGAGGGCGTACTCCAGCGCCTGGGCGAAGGTGTCCGAGTCCCGCTCGATGTCGCTGTTGAGGATGCGCTCCAGCATCTCCGCCGCGACGCGGGCCACGTCGTCGTTGGAGTCCGCGAAGCGGCGGCTGACACTCACCTTCGGTGTCTGCCCGTACAGCGTCGCCAACTGCGTCTGCACGTTGGCCGTGAAAAGGTTCCAGCGCGTCTCGCCGTCCTGGTCCGCGTCGCGCTCGTCACGGAAGCGGCGGACGATGCGGCGTCCTTGCTCGTGCCACTTCGACAACTCCTCGCGCGAGGCTGCCAACTCCACCTGCCAGCGCTGCGCCCAGCCCTGTGGCGTGTTGGCGTAGTCCGCCGGCTGCGTCGTCTCGGCCATCAGATGCGACTCCCTCCGCCCGAAGGCGCGATGTCCCAAGGCTCCGGCATGACGAAGGTTGCGGGCTCCGTCGGGGGCGGTGCCGGGCGCTTCGCCTCGCTTGAGGCCGCCGTCAGCGCCTCGGCCACGCGAACGAAGGCCGCGAGGTACCTGAATGAGTCCGCGTCATGGCTGGCCCAGTCGTGCAGCGGCTCCCGCGAGTACGTCTGGAGCGACTCGTTGTACTGGTAGCGGTAGCTGCGCAGCGCCTCCAGGCCGCTCTCCAGGCCCGGCAGGGGAGGGGTGTCGCAGCGCGCGTGGAAGCGCACGTCCCGCTCCAGGAGCGCGCGGGCGGCGGCGATGCCGTCCTCCAGACTCAGCGCCGGGCCGATGGTGACGGCGCCGGGGCCGTACTTCGCGGCCACCTGCTCCAGCACAGAGGCGCGCGTGACGAGCGTCTTCGCGCGGGCGTCGTGGGGCAGGACATGCTTCCGGTAGCGGTAGCCCCGGGAGGCCGCGCGCCCATCCAGGACGCCGAAGTAGTGCGAGAGGGGCTCGCCGTTGTTGCGGTAGTGGTCGACGACGTCGACACCGCCGCCGTCACGCAGGCGCCAGAACCAGATGCTGGTGCTGTCCGCGCGGCCCAAGTCCCACGTGGTGAAGATGCCGTCCGTCGCCACGGGGAAGTCGAGGAGGCCGCCGCGCTTCTCCACCGCGGCCAGGAGATCGCCGTAGATGCTGCCCTTGTCGTGGCTGGGGTACTTGCTGTCGATGTACTCCGCCACCCACTCGGCGTCTTTCCCCGCCACCTGCCGCTCGTAGTAGCCGGGCGGCAGGTTCTCCAGGTTCTCCGCGTCGGGCGCGCGTCCTCCGGGCTGCTCGAAGAGCTCGTAGCCCTCCGGCAGCGCCTTGCTGAAGAGCTTGTAGCCCCAGTGCGCGGTGTGCCACGGGTTGGTGTCCATCCATACGCCGAACCAGGTGGCACCGCCCTGGGCCTTGCTTGGGTAGCGGCCCACGCGGCTGCACAGCACGTCGAGGATGGCCTTCGGCACCTGCCGGGCCTCGTTGACGTAGGCGCCCGTCAACTCCAGGGAGAGGAGCTTCTTGACGTGCTCCGGCCTGTCCAGGGCGCGGAAGAGCACCTCGCAGTGCATGCGCGTCCCGTCGCGCAGGGGTATGTCGACGGTGAAGGTGAAGTCCTGCTCGTGCCACTTCCCGACGGCCGGCAGCACCCACTGCTCGAACGTCTTGCGTGTCGTGTCCTTGAGTTCCCGGTACGTGTTGCGGATGACGGCGAAGCGCGTACGACGCACGCCGTCCGGGCCTGCCGCCTGCTCCGCCGCGCGGCGCACTACCTCCACGCAGGCGGCGGAGGACTTCCCGCTGCCAACGGGGCCCACGCAGCAGCGCACGAAAGCGTTGCTGCGCATGAAGCGCGCGAGCGTCGGCGGGGCGCGGTAGGCGACGGAGTTCACTTCGCCTCCGGCGTGACGTCGGGGAACGTGCTGACGGCGTTCGCAAGCTCCATTCGGCCAGTGAGCAAGAAGCGGAAGGCGAGACGGAGGCGCACCGCGATCCGCTCCCCGGACTGGACCACGAGGCTCTTCGACCGGACCTGGACGTTCACTCGACCAGATGCGTCGGCGCGCAGCAGCAACCCTGGGCGTTGCGTCGCCGCAACTTCCAACTCGGCGACGCGCTTCTTCAGCAGCGCCATCGGGCTCGTGTCGTACCGACAGCCCGTGCAGATGCCGTTGTTCGTGAGGCACCCACAGCCAGGACAGTCGAAGTCGCCGTTCATGAGGCTGTCCGCCAGCCGCCGGTAGTAGTGCCGGGACTTCAACGCCGCGCGGGCGATGCGCTCCCAGGGCCTCACGTCCCCGCCCCCAGGTCGATGTTGATGCTCAGCGCCTGCCCGTCCGGGCCGGAGTGCTGCACCTTCTGCGCGACGGGGCCGCACACCTCCTCACGGATGATGGTGGCCGCCTTCAACACGTGGCCGGCCTGCTGGAAGCCCACGCGCTCCTCCAGCACGTCCACGACGCGTGCGAAGGCCCTGTCCGCCAGCGCCTTTGCGGCCGGAGAGGCGCCCTCGGGCACTCGCAGGCTCACCGCCTCAACGGCCTGGACGGCGCCGTAGGGGAGCGCGTTGCGACTGCCCTTCGGACGGCCGGCACCGGGGCGTGCTCCGCCCGGTGGCTTCCTTCCTGTGGCGCGGTGCTTCCTGGGTTCAGACACCTTGCCCCTGCCCTGTGAGTTTCAACCGCCACAGGATTCAGCGAGGTGTGGACTTTGTACGCTCCCCCTTCCGGCCCCTCGGGTCGGTGGGCTTGTCAGCCAGGATGTACCTCCGGGCCGCGACACGGACGCGCAGCCAGGCGCGCTCCCACTTCTCCTCGTCCATGGCGTCGACGTCGACGAGGTCGAAGATGGCCTCCATCAGCACGCGCCGCGGGCCCTGGCCCCAAGCGCGCTTGTCACCTAACACCTTCCCGCGCGTCCGCTGACGGAGGTGCCCCCAGCACAGCCCCGAGCGCTGTGCCGGGTCCTGGCAGTCTTCCACGCTGCACCTAGTCTCCGGCGCCGGGCACGTCATGGCGCCACCTCCCCGCGGACTTCGGCGGCCCAGGACTCGAAGGCGACTTGGACGCGGGCGATGCGCTGGTCCACGGCCTGGCGGGACACGCCCATGCGCGAGGCCAATGACTCCAGGGGGGCGCCCTCCAGGGTGCGCTCCACCCAGAGGCCTACGGACTCCGCGACGATGCGTCTGCGCGCGGCCGTTGCCGGACGGGCGGCGAGCAGCCGCCTCGACACCTCACCGCGGACTCGGCGCAGCAGTCGTGCGCTGTCGAGTAGCCCGTCCACATCCTGCGCTGGGCCCGGCATGACGGCCGCGAGACCCTCATCGAGAGGGACTGCCTCGCCCAGGCCGTCCTTCACTCGGCCGTTGCGGTAGTACTCCCGCTCCGACACATGGACGACGCGGGCGCCATGGTGCCGGAAGGTGCGGACCTCCATTCGCACGTAGTACCGGAGGAACCAGGGGAAGCGGGAGCGGGAGGGCTGCCAGGCGTGTGCGGCCTTCAGCAGCGCTTCGGCTGCCAGGCCCTCAGCCTCGTCGTGACGGTGCTCCAGACGCCGGGTGCGCGCCATCTGCCGCAGCGTCAGTTTCACCGCGAGCGGGTACCACTTCGAGCACAGCTGCCGTTGCGCTGGGGTGAGCGGGGGGCGTGGTTTCGCACAGGCCATGGTGTCACCAGGAAGGGATGCCGGCGGGCAGGTGGCCTGCCGTGGGCGGGAGGCGCACGCCGTGGACACGGCACACGTCATCGATGGAGATGCCGGACTCGGCGAAACGCTCCATCACCTCGGAGGCGTTGTGGCCCTCGCGCAGCATGCCCGCGGCGATGTGGTAGCGGCGCACCCGGGCCTCCTCGCGAGTCATGCCCTCCGGGCGGCAGTACCCGCGCTCCGCCAGGGCCACGTCTGGCATGCGCCCCTGCCCATTCGGCACGCGCCGCCCCGCGAGTCCGAGGTTGGACGCGGCCACGGCACACCGGCGACTGCACCACTTCGGCGGCCCCCCTCGTCTTCCACGGGTGTCCGGCACCAGGTTGCCGCAATGACACACCTTGCCCTCCTTGCTGCACGTCATGGCTCCTCCTGTGCTGGGTAGCTGGCGGGCTTCGCGAGGCCCTTCCAGTCCTTCGACTTCGCGGCGGCTCGTGGCGCCCCAACAGGAATCGCGCGTGGCGGCCGGGAAGGGGGCGCCATTGCACGGGACGACTCGGGGGTGGACTCCGGTGTCCCCGGCTCGTCCTGGGCAGCGCCAGAGGCCTCGGCGGCGAGGCGGCGACTGCCAGGGCGCTTCTCCGCGCGGACATCGAGGGCAGTACGCACCACCTCGCCGCGGGTCGCCGCGAGGGCCTCCTCGGGCGTGGTGACGATGGCGACTGCCAGGCCAGCCGCGCGGAGCCGGGCGTGGAGATCCACCTGGGCTGGCTTCATGCGGCCGCCCTTCACGGCCTTCACCTCGAGCAGCAGCACCTGCCCGCGGCGGACGCAGACCAGGTCGGGGAAGCCTGTGGCGTTGACGCGCTCCACCGTCCACCCGGCGAACCGTAGCGCCTGGACGATGGGCTTCTCGTTGGCATCGCGACGGCAGGCGTGGCGCACGTCACACCCCCATGACCGGCGGGGCGCCGGTGTAGCCGGGGACGATGGGCAGCCCCTGCCGCTGGGCGATGCCGCGCACGAAACTCTCTCCGCAGTCGAAGCGCTCGCAGAGGGCCAGGAGTGGCACCCCGTCGGAGATGAGTCGCGCGATGCGCTCCTCGCGCCGGGCCTCGCGGGCGTGGATGTCGAGCCCATCCAGCGGCACGTCGTACCGGACGCCCGGATCATCCAAATCGTACGGCTTCGACAAGCCCAGGCGCTTCGCAGCATGGGTGCACGCCACGCTGCACCAGCGCGCGCGTGAGTGCCTCGTCCGGAACACCCTGCCGCAGTGGCACGTCAGCGTCCTCTCGTCCTTGCACAGCGCCATCACCGCACCTCCTCAAGCAGTCGCCCGTCAGGGGCGAGAATCAACGCCCGGCCCGGCCAGCCCTCGGCCCGGCAGAGCTCCGTCATGTGCCGGGTGCCCTTGCCCAGGCTCCGGTCCGTATGCGCCGCCACCCAGCCGACGAGGTGGCCCTGAGCGGCGAGTGCGCGCACGGCGTCGCGCACCACCTCGTTGCGCAGCGGGCCCGCGCGGTGGCCGTCGCGTTTCCAATCCGCAGGGAAGCGCTCGACGGCATGCACGTCGAACCACGGCCACTCGACGGCGGCTGCCACCTCCCACAGCCGGTCCGCGCCGATGGCCTCGGGCTCGTCCGTCTTGCGCGCGTCTCCCGCGCCGTGGACGAGCAACGTCCCAGGCCGCGTGACGAAGCGCCGCATGTACTCGCGGAGCACGGGCAGGTGGCCCAGGTGCAGGCCGCTGCTGCCGCAGGCGAGGAGCACCGTCACGGCATCACCTCGTCGGCCAGGTGGGCAGCGCAGGTGCCACCCAGCGGCGCGGGCTCCGGGCACGGGCCCTCCGCAGTGGGCACGCCGCACGGCACGTGCGCGGGCGGCGGCGTGTACGGCGACTCGGCCTCGTGGATGCCCACGCCCGCGAGGCGCAGACGCAGGCGCCGCACCTCCGCCTCGCTTGCCTCCAACTGCGCGCGCAACTCTCCGCGGGCCTTGTACGCGTCCATGAGGCGCGGCAGGTTGGGGCACTGCTTGTGCTTCGGGCACGTCATGCGGCACCTCGGTTGTCCTGCGAGTAGCCCGTGTCGCCGGCGCGCTTCCTTCCGCCCACCGACTCGACGAGCCCGGCCGAGGCGCGGAACGGCATCGCGAAGTCGATGTCCTTCTCGCCCTCCGTCTGCTTGAGCACCGTGCCGATGATGGAGTCCCGGTCGTCTTCATCGAGCCAGAGCGCAACGATTTTCCGGGCTGCCTCGGCGAAGGCGCCGGAGTTCTTCAGCAACTCAGTGTTGGGCCGGATGTAGCGAGGCTCCTTCGTGGTGTTGCCCAACTTCTTCAGGTGCATCAGCAGCAGCACTGGCACGTTCAGGTCCTTCGCCACATTGCGCAGGACGCGCACTGCGTGGGCCGTCCGGACGTCGTGCCTGTCGTCGCTCCCCGAGACGTCGATCTCCGACGCGTTGTCGACGACGATTGCCTGGGCGCCGTGCTGCACGACATCTTGTCGCGCGGCCACGCCAATCTGGTCCGCAGTGAGCCCGCTCCGGTCGTCGATGAGGAGGTTGTCGCCCCACTCCAGGGACTGCATGACAACGTCCTCGATGTTCCGCTCGTAGTGCTCTGGCAGGCGCTGGGCCTCCATGAGGCGGCGGACAGGGACTCCGCTCTTCGCGGCCAGGTGGCGCTTCGGGAGCCAGATTTCCGGATCCTCCAGCGAGAAGAGGCTGCACTTCCGGCCGCCCTGAGCGAGGTTCAGGAGGATCCGACCGGCGACCGCACCCTTGCCGACAGACGGATAGGCACAGAGGATTTCCAGCTTCCCGCGCTCCAGTCCGCCCAGCAGCTCGTCCCAGACGTCGATGCCGGTTGGCAGGTAATGCTCATAGCCGCCAGAGCGCACTTCGTGGAATCGCTCCAGCAAGACTTCCATCGCATCGCGGAAGGTGCGGCGGCGCTCGCGCACCGCGGAGCTGAGCTGCGCCAGCTTCGCGGATGCCTCCAGCGCCACCTCCGCCGGCGCCTTGCCACTGCGGTTTGAGCGGGCGGCCTCCGTGAGGAGTGCGTCCAGGCGTCGGCGCATTGCCGCCTGGCGCACCAACTCCGCGTAGGACGCGGCATGCGCGAGGATGGGGCAGGACTCCTCCAGGTCCATGATGCCGGTGCCGATGGCCGCGAGTTTCCCAGCAGCCTTCAATTCCTCGGCGACGGCCAGTCCGTCGATGGGCTTCCGGGCAGCATGGACGCGAAGTACTGCCTCCCAGACATCGCGATGCATTGGATGATCGAACTCGTCGACGGGCAGGTGGCCGCAGTCGTCAAGGCTGGCGCGTCCGACGAGGACACACCCAATGACAGCTCTCTCGGCTTCATGGTTGCGCAGCATGGCGGGGCTCACAGGCGTGGCTTGTCGCCGGCGACTGCCGGCATGGAGTGGGTGACGGGGCGAGGGTCCAGGCGGGGCTTGTCGCTCCCGGGGCCAGCGCGGGCCCGGGCTGCGGCGCCGTGGGCCTTCGTCACCCACTCGTCCACCTGGGCGATGAAGAGTCCGAGCGCGTAGTCCTGCTCTCGCGGGTACCCGTCGGCGGCGAGGTAGAGGGTGAGGGCGGCGTCCAGGGTGAGGGTGCCGTGCGTCTTCAGCGCCTCACCCAGGCGCGCCCACTGGCTCCGGTTGAACTTAGTCTCCTGGACGGCCGTCGCAGGGATGACGGCCCGCCGCGCCTCGGCCGCGCGCTTCGCCCATGCCGCCGCTGGGCTGTCTGGACGCGGGGGCTTCGGTTCCGCGGGAGGCAACTCAAGGCCGAGGAGAGTCGGCTCCACCGAAGCCAGGGCGGGCTGCGCGCCAGCGCGGTCCGCAGTCTCCGTAGGAGACTGCTTCTTCTCTACTCTCTTCTCTCTACTCTCCCCTGGCGGGGTTTGAGCGGGAACCGTGCGGACCCCGTGCGGACCCCGTGCGGACCCCGTGCGGGAATCTTCAAAACCCCGCGCGGGACGACGGCTGGAGTGGGGACGCGCACGGTCCCGCTCAAACTTCGCAGCCAGGGCGGACTGCTCGGCTGCCCAGTCGTGCACCTCCAGGGTGCCGTCGTCGTGCCTCTCCAGCAGGCCCGATGACACCATCGCGTCGGCCAGCGCTCCTGCCTCGCCCTGGAAACGCACAGCCCGCTCAAGCATCCCCGCTGCAGCCGGGCCGGTGAACTTGCCGTCCCCGCGCTTCACCGCGCAGTAGTCCCAAAGACGGGCGACGTAGACGTCGGCGCGGTCATCGCGCAGGAGGGCGCAGAGGGTGAGGACCTTCTCGTGCGTCGTCCAGCCGCTGTGGACCTTGAACCAGGGCATGCACGTCATGGCGCGCCCCCGGCGAAGAGATCACCCTGCGCGTCATCCGGGGCGCCGTGGGCGAGCCGACACCGGGCGATCTCCACGTACTCGCCGGACTGCTCGACGCCCACGAAGCGTCGACCCTCACGGAGCGCTGCGACCCCGGTGCTGCCGCTGCCCGCGAACGGGTCCAGCACCACGCCGCCTGGAGGTGTCACCAGCCGCACCAGCCACCGCATGAGGGCCACAGGCTTGACGGTGGGGTGGATGTTCCGCGCGCCGCCGGTGCGTCCAGCCCCGGTCCGCGGGCTGTTCAGCCGGGCCTGGCCCTCCTCGCTGTCGGTGGCCTCCGCGCCCGTGCGAGCGGGTAGCGACTCGCACCCGGCATCGCGCTCGGCCCGGCTGGCCTTAGCGGTGTAGAAAAAGCGGGAGGGCCCGGCGCCGGGTGAGTGGTTGTCGCTCGCGTCGAGCGCCGCGGCGGCCTCCTCGTCGAGCACGACGTTCGCGGGCCAGCGGCCCTTTCCCGGGTCGAACATCTCGCCGTTGCGTCCGGTCCCGGTCTGCATGTTGTAGACGAGGCCGGAGGATGAATTGAACGCCGGCTGTGGAACCCGGGCGTTGTCCATGTCGTCCGCTCCGGCGTAGGCGATGCGGCACGCGTCGATGTTCAGGGCGCCGGTGCCGTGCGCCTCGACGTTGGCCGCGACCGTGCCGACCAGCGGCTTGCGCGCGAGGATGATGGGCTCCCACGCGGGCTTGAGCGCGGTGCCGCGCCCCTCGCCCACGTTAAGCGACTTGGGGAACCCCGTGCCGTACAGCCACGAGAGCGTGTCGCGGACCTCGAGGCCCGTGGCCTCAATGGCACACGCGACGCGATGGAAGGTCCTCGAGCCGCCGAAGGCGAGCAGATGGCCGCCGGGCTTGAGCACGCGGAGCACTGCCGCCCAGGTGGCCGGGTCGAACGCGATGCCCGAGCGGTCCCAGCCCTTGCCCATGAAACCGAGCTCGTAGGGTGGATCCGTCACGACGGCATCCACGGACTCCGCCGGCAGCGTCGGAAGCACGTCCTGCAGGAGCCCGTGCTCCACCGTCCAGCGCGCGGCGCGGGCGAGAACAGCGTCAATCGGGCGCGGGCAACTCATGCGGCCTCCAGGGCCTGTCGCGCGACACCGCACGCGAGCGGGGGCGGAACGGCGTTGCCGAGCTGCTTCGTGACGTCGGCGCGCGTGCCGAGGATGCGGTAGCTGGCCGGGAAGCCCATGCCGCGCTGGAGCTCCGTTGTGGTGAGCATCCGCATCCGGTCGCCGTCGACGACGGCCCAGACGTCCGCCGCGGGGATGGTGCCCAGCGGCCGGTCCAGGCTGCGTCCCGTCTCGCCGCTGCCGGAGCCGTAGTACGGCATGACGAAGCGCTCCCCGTGGCCATCGCGGCGGGCGCGCGCCACGCGGTTGCGCGTCGCCTCGACTCGCGACGCCACCGGGAACCAGGCCCCGGCGCTCCAGTCGATGATCTCCCGCGCGGGTAGGTGCTGGAGCCCGGGCGAGGTGAGGCGTGGTGCGCGGCGGCCCAAGGCACCGACGATGAAGAGGCGGCGCCGGTGCTGAGGGACACCGAAGTCCGCGGCGTCCAGGACCTGGGTGCTGAGGTGGTAGCCCAGCAGCGTGAGCGCCCGCTCCCAGGCGACGAAGAGTCGCCACCTGAGGAACTCGGGGACGTTCTCAACCAGGATGAGGCGCGGGCGCGTCACCTCGGCGACGTCGACGACAGCCCACGCGGTGGCACGGGAAGCGTCGTGGTGAGGCCTCTCCTTCCCACGTGCCCGGGTGTGACCGGTGCAGGCGGGGCTGGCGATGAGGAGTTCGTGCGCTGGCAGGTCACGCGGGTCCATCAACGCGACGTCCTGGCAGCGGTGCATCACCGCCGGGTGGTTGAGGGCGTGCGTCTCCACGGCACGCGGCCAGTGGTTGACGGCTGCCACCACCTGGACGCCCGCCTGGGTGGCGCCAGTTGTCCAGCCGCCGGCACCCGCGAAGAGGTCCACGGCCTTCATCGCGACTCCTCCACAGGCTGACGTGCCTGCCGCTGGGCGACGAACTCGCGCCCGGACTCGGTGAGTTGCAGGGACCGGGCGATGTTGGGCACCCACGTCACCAGGCGCTTCGTCCGCAGCGCGTTCATGTGGACGACGGCGGCCGTGTGGCTCGCCCACCCGAAGTGCGCGGCGATGTCCCTGGTGGTGGGAGCGTAGCCGTGCGTCGCGATGTGGCCGGCGATGAAGCTCAGCACGTCCACCTGGCGCTCCGTGGCGATGCTGCGCGGGGCACCGCCGCGCGCCTCGCGCTTGGGCATGGGACACGTCATGGCGACACCTCCGGCTCGTCGCAGGTGGGGCAGACGTCGCCCATGGGGCAGGCGTGGGGCGGCTTCGCGGTGCTCCACTCCTTGCGCTCCGGCGCGGGCAGGGCGGAGAGGGCGGACTCCAAGAAGCCCACCAGCGTCGACTGGACCAGCACGAGTCGTTCGCCGTGCTCGTCCTGCCACTCCCGGCCCTTGGCATCTGGCCGCTTGGCGTCGGACACCACCTTGTGGGCGGCATTCGTCACCTCGGCTACCTGCGCGCGGAGGGCGTCGCGCTCAGACTCGGCATCCTGCCGCAACTCGTGCGGCGTCTTCCCAGAGGCCCTTTGGATGCAAAGGATGAAGTCTCCGTCAGTGGGGTGGTGGACCTTGAACTCCACGTAGTTGGTCGCGCCCTCACCTCGGAAGAACGTCACCAGGGCTTCGGCCATGCGGAGCGTCGTGCCCTTCGCGGCCGTGAAGGACATGTTGAACGCCGTCTTCCCATCGCGTGTGGCTCCCGGTCCCATGCTGGCAACGCGGAGGTCCTCCAACTCCTCCACGCGAGCGAGGGCGGCATCGCGCTGGCGCTCCGCTCGGCGGGTCCTCTCGTCTGCCTTGCTCGCATGCCGCTGCCACTTCACGGCCATGCGCTTCCAGCCTGCGGCGTCCGTGTCCGCCTTCACTGGGCACCGCCCTTCGTGACGGCGGCCATCTGAAGCAGCAGCCCGTCCAGCACCTGGCCTGTGGCCGTGCCGTCGAAAGCCTCGGCCGCGCCGCGCACCAGGGACTGCACGGTGGCGAACTGCGCGTGGAGGGCGGCCTTCTCGGACTCGTGGCGCGCATCGTTGGCCACCAGAGTGCCCTGGAGGGTGTGCAGGCGGGCCGGGGCGCTCCCCATGCACGGCGGCACTCCGTAGACGTCGCAGACGTCGTGCACAGCGGATTCCAGGCCCCGGTACGCGGCTGACAGCGTCGGATGAGGAATCGATGCAAGATCATCCGTGGCGGCGAACAACTCGCTGCGGGTGCTGCGCGGCGCCGCGCGGGCGCCCCTCTTCGTAGGCATGGCACGTCTTCCTCCGCGCGTAGGGCGCGGCCCGTGACGGGGTAGGGTGGAAGCCCGGCTGCGCTGCTGCTGCGCTCGCGCGGGGGACTGCGTGCCGTGCTCCAACAGCCGGAGCAGAGGGACCGCCCGGAGGCGGGTGCTGCCGTCAGGCCCTCACCAGGCCGAGGCGCGTGTTGCTGGTGCTGCTACTGCGCGGCGGGCAGGACGGTGAACTCCACCCTCCAGCACCACGGGTTGGCGGCCCAGGACTCGGCGCCGTTGATGGATGTCCAGAGGCGCCGGAACTGCTCGCGGGCTGTGGCGAAGACTCGGGGCTTGTGGTGGCGCACGTTCTCAAGCTTCCGCCGAGCCACCATCTCGGCATCGGGCTCCACGGTGAACTCCGGATAGCTCTCCGTCTCCGGGTCCCACGCGCTCCAGCCTTCGTGCACGACAGCCGCGCAGCCCTCCGCCTGCGCGTCCTCCTCGGTGATGTCGTGCAGGCGCTCCACGCGGACGGACGCCACCTCCAGCGTCAGGCGCGAGGCCCAGCGCGGCATGTGGATGGAGGGGCGCCAGCGGCCCCGGAGAGGCACCCACTGCTCGCCGTCGGCGCGATACCAGCGGTCGCGCAGAAGCGTGGGCAGCACGGCGCTCGGCCGGGTCGGATCGTGGATGCGGTCCAGAGCGTAGGTCTCCTTCACCCAGAGCCGGTCACCGGGCTTGCCGTAGGGGCAGGTGAACGGGCCGCACGCAGCCCAGCCCTTGCCCGTCGCGTCCCGCATGGTCGGCAACCCGTCGCGGCTGTTGGAGGGCTTGCCATGCAGCCAGAACTCCACATCCGTCGGCTGCGGCTTGATGAGCCGCCTCGTGACCGTCTTCCGGCCGGCGAGGATTGCGCGGACCATCGGCCCGCTGAAGAGGATGGGCCGCTCGCGGATGGCGGGCGCAGCGAGGGCCGGGCTACCCATGACGCACCCCAATGCTGGCGACGCCCATCAGGTCCAGGCAGCGGCTGCACTTCGTCCAGGGGTGGGGCCCGTGGCCGGCCTCCGCGTGGAGCGCCTCCGCGAGCCGCTCGAGGGCGTCCACCCCGGCGAACGCGACCGTCTTCGCCTCCTCGCGCTTCCCGCGCCCGGCACCAGCGGCCATGAGGCCCAGGGACTGCCGGATGACGGCACCGGGCAGCGCCTGGGTGGCCGTAACAGCACTGCTACGCTCAACTGGCGCAGCCTGCGCCAGTCTGATGCTGGTGACGCCAAGTCCCTGATTTTCCGAGGCAGCCTGCGGCGGGCTGGCGCGAACTGCGTCAGGTCGCACGGGTTCAAGTCCCGTACTCCTCGCCACCCAGTCCCCTGCAAGCCTTCGGGTTTGCAGGGGATTTTTTTTGTCCTGCGTGGCTCTCACCCCGCTGTCACAGGTCGCCATGCCCGTGATGAACCTGCGCCTGGATCCGGTGGCCTCGCTCTCCGCGCTGTCCTCCGTGCTCGACCTCGCGAATGGGCTGGAGGGGGAGAAGAGCCTGCTGACCGGCCTGTTCGCGCTGGAGCTGGCGCTGGACGGCGGCCTGTCCCGGGACGACGCCCGGGCCGCCTTCTACGTGGGCCTGCTGCGCCACCTGGGCTGCACCGCCTACGCCGCCGAGGAGTCACGGCTGGGCAATGACGTGCACCTGCGCCGCAACCTGCTGCGCGGGGACGCGGGCCGCCCCTCGCATGTCGTGCGCTCGGTCCTGGACGCCAACCCCAGCCTGCCCCGCCGCGCCGCCGGACTGGCGCGCCTGCTGACGTCCTCTCGGCGGCTGCGCTCGGAGTGGTTCGCGGAGGCGTGTGGCGCGGCGCGACTGCTCGCCTCCGGCCTGGGGCTGGACGCGCGGGTGCTCCAGGGGCTGGATGAGGCCTATGAGCGCTGGGACGGCGCGGGCGGCCCGCGTCTCCTGGGCGGCACGGACCTGCATGAGGTCGGGCGGGTCGCGCAGGCGGCGCACGTGGCCGTCGTCTTCTTCGTCGGCTCGGGTACGGCCGTCGCGCAGGAGGCCCTGGCGCTGCAAGCCGGGACGACGCTGGATCCGGCGTGGGCGAAGCGGGCGCTGGCCGCGACCGCCTCGCTCCTGACCTTGTCGGACGCGCGCATCGAGGCGGCGGAGGCGTGCCTGCTCGAAGCCCCGCCCGCCATCGACGCCACCGCTCTGGCGACGACCTTCGGGGACTTCGCGGACCTGCAGAGCCCCTTCACCCGAGGACACTCGCGGCGGGTGGCGGAGGCGTGCGCGACCGCCGCGCCCCGGCTGGGTCTGGACGCGGCGGAACAGGCCACGCTCCAACTCGCGGCGTACCTGCATGACCTGGGACACGTGACCCTGCCCACCGGCCTGTGGCTGAGGCCCGACTGGTCCTCCTCGGACCGGGAGTCGTCCCGGGCCCACGCCCAAGCCACCGAGCAGCTGCTCACCGCCACGCCCATGCTGCGGGACGCGGCGAGGCTCGCGGGCTCGCATCACGAGCGCCTGGATGGCGGAGGCTATCCCCGGGGCCTCTCGCCCGCCGCCCTGTCCCGGGCCGCGCGCCTGCTCGCGGTGGCCGACGTCTGGGTCGCGCTCCAGGAGGAGCGCCCCCACCGTCCCGCGCGGACGGCGCCCGTGGCCCGGCAGGTCCTGGAGGCCGAGGTGAAGGCGGGCCGGCTGGATGCGGACTGCGTCGCGGTGGTGGCCGGGACGAAGGCCGTCCGGCGCGCGCCGGAGCCCGGCCCCACGTCCGCGCTGACGCCCCGTGAGGTGGATGTGCTGCGCCTGCTGGCGGGCGGAGCGACGAACAAGGAGATCGCGGGGAAGCTCGGGGTGTCGGACCGCACGGTGCAGCACCACACCATCCACATCTACGAAAAGCTGGGCGTGAGCACCCGTGCGGGCGCCTCGCTGGTGGCCGCGCGCGCGGGCCTCGTGTGATCCGCCATCTGGCCGATGTGGGCTGGGACGCCGCATGGTGCATTGGGCGCCATGAACAAGCCCTTGCCCTTCGTCCCCTTCCTCAGCGCCCTGGCCGCGCTCGTCCTGTTGCAGGGCTGCGCCGCCGCCACCGCGTGCCGCACGCGTCCCGCAACTTCCCCCGGCTTCGAGCGGACCGCCTCCGACGGCATGTGCCTGAGCAGCGTCCGGTGGGAGCCGGCCCAGCCGCCCGTGCGTGGCGTGGTGGTCCTCATCCACGGCCTGCGGGACTACTCCGACCGCTACGGCCGGCTCGCGGAGGCGCTCCAGCTCCAGGGCTTCGCCGTTGTCGCGCAGGACCACCGGGGCCACGGTCACTCCGGCGGTGACCGCCAGCGCATCGAGTCGATGCAGCAGTTGGTGGACGACGTGGATGGCGTCGTCCAGGACGCCCGCGCGCGACACCCGGGCGTGCCGGTGGTGGTCTTCGGTCACAGCATGGGCGGGCTCATCGCCACGCACTACGCGCTCCAGCACGCCTCCGACGTGTCGGGGCTCATCCTGAGCGGCGCGGGCGTCGTGCTGCCGCCGGGGGTGTCCGGCTTCGACACGCGCCTGGCGAAGATCTTCGGCACGATCCTCCCGGGGCTGCCCGCGCAGGACCTGGACAGCCAGTTGTTCCTGCACGACGGCCCGGAGAAGGAGCGGTTCCTCGCGGATCCGCTCATCACCCACGAGAAGCTGCCCGCGCGCTCCGCCAAGGCGCTCATCGCCGGCATCGAAGCGCTCGATGGGAAGTTCCAGGACCTGAAGCTCCCACTGCTGGTGGTGCATGGGGGCGAGGACGTCATCACCTCCATCGAGGGCAGCCGCGCCCTGGTGGCGCAGGCCACGAGCGCCGACAAGCGCCTCATCATCTACGAGGGCCAGCGCCACGACCTCGCGCACGAGCCCGACGCGGCGAAGGTCGTCGGAGACATCGTGGGCTGGGTGGAGGCCCACGTCCCGCCGAGCGCCGCCGCGACCGCCGCCCCCTGACAACGGGAGCCTCCGCACGGAATGTCCGTGGAGAGCACCAACGTGCGGCTCTATTCCTGCAATGAGCAGCGCTGGCAGTGTTTCGCCGAAATCGCCACGGTCTTCAGCAATGTCATCGCCGCCTTCCGGTGCCTCGACGTCTCCAACGCGAACCCGGCGGCGGGTGCCGACGTGCAGCTCTGGAACTGCAACGACGGCGTGGCGCAGCACCGGCTGAAGATGTGGCGGCGGGCACCCGAAGCGGGGACCGTGTTGGCTGCCCGTGGGACCCGCAATGCATGCCCAGGCTCATGCGGGCCGCAAAGAGCCGTCAATGACTCACGGTTTCACTCCTCGCCCGCGAACGCGCCAATCAGGTCTCCGATGACGGCTCGGGCCGCCGCGTCCGTTGCGTCGGCGGTCACCCACACGAGCAGATCGCCATTGACCGTTCCGTCGCCCTGCAGGCCATTGGGCACGTGTGCCTTCAGCCAGTCCTCCGCGACGCGTGCTTCCTTGTAGCTGTTGAACACGTAGACCGATGCCCGCATGGAGTTCGACGTCCAGGCCCGGCCGAAACCCGCTTGGGCGCCGAGGTCCTGGACAGCGGGAGCTGGATCGGCCGGCGAGAGCTCGGCGCTGCCCGCGCCATGGCGCAACAGCGCCTCGCCTCGTCGGAGGAAGGGATCGAGCGGGGAGGGCTGATTGCTGCCCGAGCCAGGGCTCGACGACGCCTCGCCTTGCCGGAGAGATGGATCGTTCGGGTTCACGGGGTTCCTTGGCGGTGGGCCGCCGGCACACGCGCACAGAAGCGAGAAGAGCAGGGCGGGGCGGGCAGACCGCGTGAACGGGGTTCGCATGGGCTCATGCGATAATACCTTCGTCCGCGGGCCGCGCAGCGCACGACAAGGAGGCCCCGATGAGCGGCGCTCGCTTCCTGGAAGACAAAGTGGCTCGGCACGGCGTGGTCCAGGTGCGGGCCGTGAGCGCGCCGCGGCCCCAGAGCCTGTGCGCGAGGATCGAGAAGATCTACGTCGCGAGGAACGGAATCGACCCTTCGTGCCTCGGCGGAGAGTTCGAGTTCGTCCAGGCCCCCTCCGTCTGGGGGAACACCGCCCTGGGTGTGGGGGAGCGGGCCGTCCTCTTCGTCTCGGAGATCGCGGGCCGGCTCTACGAGGCGCCCTGGCGCGGGCACCTGGTGATCGAGCACATCGAGGGGGGCCGCACGCCAGCTTCCCGTCTCCCGAGCTGTGGCTGGACGAGCGAGTGCCAGCGGCGCTCCGAATCGAGGCTCGGCAGGACCCTCGTCGCGCGCACGCCTCCGCGATCCGCCTGACCGCCCTGGACGTCTACCTGGAAGCCTTGAGCGAGCGGCTCGGCGCGTGCCGCCACCGGCACCGCGGCGGAGCCGGACCGTGAGGCGATGAGGGACTCGCGTTTGGGGATGTGCCGGCTCCGGTGTCTGGACGGGGCTCGGTGCCCTGGCACATCGGGCCCGGTGCGTGGGGCGCGGCGAGGGCTTCCGTGGGCCAGGACCCTCCAGAGGCCACCCGCCACGTCGACTCCAGGGGTTGCTGCTCGAATCCCTCTCACGTCGCTTCTGTCGCGGCTGTCTTTGAGGTGAGTGGAAATTCGAGGGAACTCTTCCGGTTCGTGGATGTCTTTGATGGGGCGGCGCCTCCCGCCTGGCGGGCCGGTCCAGTCAGAGGCGTCACGGGGGAGTTCATACAATGCTGAAGAAGGGGATTGTCTCGGGGATGCTCCTGCTGGGTGGCTTCACGATGCTCGCGGGTTGCGACAGCGAGTCGAAGGCGCCGGAGGTCATCTCCTCGCACGAGAAGGGCAACGCCTCGCTGCTCATCGAGCGCGTGGGCGGGACGGGGCCCTACGTGGGGCACGCGGAGGAGCGCTTCCGGGTCGTCGCCTCGGATGAGGCCTTCAAGTCCGTCCGCTGGAGCGCGAGCAGCGGCACGCTCACGCCGGACTCGGATGCGGTCACCTGGACGCTGCCGGGCGAGGTGGGGCAGGCCTCGCTGTCCGTGGAGGTGGAGACGGAGTCCGGGAAGAAGGCGGAGGGCTCGTTCAGCTTCAGCGTGGTGGCGCCCCAGCTCACGACGAACACCGTGGTGGACGCCAGTCCGGACAAGACGGGCGGCACCTGCGAGCTCGCCTTCGGAGACGACGGCAAGGGGCACCTGCTCTACTCGAACGAGACCCACCGCTCCCTTTGGTACGCGACGTGGGATGGCACGACGTGGCGGAAGGAGCAGATCGACGGCCCCGGGTTCAACACCGGCGGTTACATCACCAACGCCGCGATGGCGCTCGACCCGCGGAGCGGCACGCCGCACGTGACCTATCTCCGGCGCTTCGGAAGCACCACTCCGTCGGGGGAGGCGCAGCGAATCGTCTACGCCACGCGCGTGAACGGCGTCTGGAGCAAGGAGGAGATCTCCGCCACGTCCCGCCTGAACGTCCCCGCGCTGAGCATCGCGCTCAACCCCGCACAGGGGCAGCAGCCCACCATCGTCTTCACGGAGACCGTGTCGACACCGGCGACCTTCGTGGCGACGCGCACCGCTCCGGGGACCTGGAGCATCGTGAGGCCGGTGAGCTCCAGCACCGTGCTCCTCAGCAACCCGCTCTTCGACGCAGCTGGGACGCTGTATCTGTTTGATAGCGCCACCGTGCTGTCCGCCATCCGGGGGAGCACTGTCGACATCTTTCGTCCGGGCTACATCGCGTTCCAGTACAGCCAGAGCATCTCCGCGACCTTCGACGCGAACAACCACGTGCTCGGGCTCCTGAGCGGGGGCGCGGACGGCGCGACCAAGGGCCTGATGGACATCGCGCCGGGCACGCCCATGTCCACCAGCGTCATGCTCACCTCCATCACCGACTTCGAGAACGACGCCGCGGATCTGGCGTTCGACGGGAGCAAGCCCATCGCCGCGCTGCGCCGCGGGACGACGCTCGAGCTCAGCTCGCCGGATGCCCAGGGGCTGTGGACGTACTCGCAGTGGGGCTCGGTGCAGGATGGCTCGCGCCTCAGCGTCGCCATTCGTCCCACCGACGGCGCGCCGCACGTCTGCTACCAACTGGATGGCAAGGTGAACTTCCAGTAGCCCGGCGGGCCCCGGGGCGAAGGCGGGCGCGGGCTCCACCTCCGCCCGCTTCCGTCTTGGTGAGAGGCGCGGCCTCGTGTCTCGCCGGGTGAGCCTTCGGAGCCCTCCGATGAGCCCGAGCGCTGGGGTCGCTTCACGGGCCGAGCACGGACACGCGTCCTGGAGCCCACGGGTCGCTGTCCGCTTTCGGGACGCGACATCCCGGATCCGCGCAGGCCCGAGCCGCTTGGACCCGCGGTTCGGGGGGGCCGCGGGGAGCTGACGGGGGCGGTCCCCTGGCACGCGGTTCGCTTCTGGGCACCCCATGGATTCCCTCCGCACGGCGTGGAGGCCCGCGATCCCGCCATCTTCGCGGGCGTGGCGGGGGTGCTGTCTGTCTGCTCGCTGGTGGCGTGCTGGGTGCCCGCGCTGCGCGCCAGCCGCGTCATGCCCTCCGTCTCCCTGCGCTCCGACTAGCGCCGCCGCTCAGGCGCCCTGGAGCCGTTCCGCGCAGGACTCCCTCTGGTACGGCAGCCCGGCCTTCAGGAACCACCTCCCGGGATTGCCGAACGTCGGTTCCCAGAGGTCCGCGTTCGCGACCAGCTCGGAGAGGAAGCGCCGCTGCGCGTCCGTCCGGACCTGTCCATCTCCCGCCGGGAAGGCCGCGGCCAGCAGCGGGCCCCACTCCTGATCGACGAAGGACTTGGTCGTGACGCGCGCCAGGGCGACGGCCACGGGGAGGAGCCGGTCGAAGTCCTCCACGCGCTCGAGCAGGCGCTCCAGCACGTAGAAGCGGGGGCGCATCTCGAACGGAGGCGGGCGAACGGTGAACCAGTCGTCCATTCGGGCGGCGTGGTGCTCCAGCGCCTGGAGCAGCTCGCGGGTCGCGGCCTCGTTCGTCGCCAGGGTCTTCGCCATCGCGGCGCAGACGCGCACCGCCGGGGAGGCGTCCTCCAGGAACGCCGTGGGGGCCACTCCCAGCTCGCCCAACATGAGCACCAGCGTGGAGCGCTCGTCGGTGTTCGCGGTGGCCTGGGCCAGGGCGGTCAGTCGCAGCACGAGTGCCTGCCGCCGCGCCTCCCCGAACACCTCTGGCACCCGGGCGAGCTGGGCCGCCGTCGTCGCGGCCTGGGCGCGGACGCCGGTATCCGGGTGGTCGAGGCTGGCGAGCACCGGTTCGACGAGGAGCGGCACGACCCGGGCACACCCTAGGAGGGACGTGGCGTAGAGGGCGTCAGCGGCCTCCTCGTCCTCGTAGAGGGCATCGTCGTCGCCCGCGTCGAGGAGCGGCGCCAGGTCGTAGCGGGCCATGCGCTCCAGTTCCTGCCTGGATGCCCAGCGGTCCCCGACGGCCTCGACGACGCCCGCGAGGAACGCGAGCACGCGCACCCGGAGCCGGGGCCCGCCGGAGTCGAGCCGGGGCTCCGCGAGCAGCCCCGCGAGGACGCACGTCACCGGGCCCGTCGCGGTCCAGGGCGTGCCCTGGTGGAGGATGGCGGAGCCCAGATAGGACAGCGCCGCGCTCCGGGCCGATTCATCGCCTTCGACCAGCGCGCGCAGGTGGTCGGGGGCGTCCGTGGCGCGACCATAGGCGTGGAGCAGGCGGGACCAGTCGGTCGCTTCGAGGGCGGAGAGACCCGTGAGCATGCGCGGGACTTTAGCGCCTCCAGGCCCAGCGCATGGCGCTGGCGCCGCCAGACCTCCGAAGCGGTAGTGGACGGATGCTCGGGGCGCGCCTTGACCGCGTCTTCGGGGGGCTGTCAAACCTGTCGGACCGCCCCGGAATGGTCCGGCCCTTCACCTCGGAGTCCGCCATGTCGTTCGACCCTTCGACCACCGCCGTGCTGCTCATCGAGTACCAGAACGAGTTCACCACCGAGGGCGGGGTGCTGCATCCGGCGGTGAAGGGCGTGATGGCGGAGACGAAGATGCTGGAGAACACCCAGGCGCTGGTGAAGGCCGCGCGGGCGCGGGGCGTGACGGTGATGCACGCGCCCATCACCTTCGCCGAGGGCTACGGCGAGCTGACCCGGCACCCCTACGGCATCCTGAAGGGCGTGGTCGATGGGAAGGCGTTCGTGAAGGGGAGCTGGGGCGCGCAGATCATCGACTCGCTGGCGCCGCAGAAGGGCGACATCGTGATTGAAGGCAAGCGAGGACTCGACACCTTCGCCAGCACGAACCTGGACTTCATCCTGCGCAGCAAGGGCATCAAGACGGTCGTGATTGGCGGCTTCCTCACCAACTGCTGTGTCGAGTCGACCATGCGCACCGCGTACGAGCACGGCTACGACGTCATCACCCTCACGGACTGCACCGCCGCCACCTCGTCGGAAGAGCACAAGAACGCGCTCAAGTACGACTTCCCGATGTTCTCGCGCCCGCTGCCGTCGTCGGAAGTGATTGGCATGTTCAAGGCCTAGGGCCCGAGGCCGCCGCCAGGACCGTGCTCGAGTACGAGAGGATCAGCCCCTGCCGGTTCAGGGTGCGCCTTGCGACGAGGTGCACCTTCGTCTCGACGGTGTTCCACCGGCTCCGCAGGGTGTACTCCTGAGTGTCCCAATAGGCCTCCACGGCGCCCTGGGCTGCCTGTCCGTTCAACTGGTGCAGGAGGTTTTCGTCCGGAGGCCTGCGGTCGTGGAGGGCCTGGGTGCTGTCGGCCGCGAAGGTGAGGAGCGTGAGCGCACCGAGCACGGCCCGTTGGTTGGCGGCGTCCTTCGCCGTGTCCTGGACTTCCTGCGGCTCGCCGTAGGTCGCTTGAAGCCTGCTCGCGACTTCACGGTAGGCGTCGCGGAGGTCTCCCGATTCCGCGAGGTGGATGGACACCTCCGCGAGCTTCTCCTGGGAGAAGACGAAGTGAATCGACGCAGGCCTGTTCCAGAGCTCCGTCCGAAGCTCCAGGACGTCCTGGTCCAGGGGCACGGCGTCCGGATGCTGGGCCCGCACCTCGTCGAGGCTCATGCTCCAGCGGGTGTCCGCGAAGCCCGTGGCGGCAGTGCTGAACGCCTGCAGGTGGACCTCGCGGAGGGCCGCGCGCCGCTCGAGGAGTTGAGCGTGCCGTGGGGACTCACAGCCCAGGGCCAACAGGCAGAAGGGGAGGGCTTGGGGGAGCATCCGGAGCATGAGGGCCTCGTGGTGGAATGGCGTGCCCGACGAAGGACTCGAATCAATATTCAAGGCGGCCCTCAGGAATCCGCGGACGTGGGTCAGAGCTCGTTCAGGATGAGCAGCCCGCGCGAGGTGTCCACGACGTACACGTAGCCGTCCCCGGGGACGCGGATGCCGATGGCTCCCTCGAGCAGGTCGTCGGTCCGGTGGGGGTCGGACTCGCGGAAGGTGTTGAAGTAGGCGATCTCGCGGGGGCGTGGGGGGACGGAGACGTCCAGCACGCGCAGGCCCTCCTGGTAGTAGGTGACGTAGAGACGCTTGCCCCGGAGGATCATGTTGTGGATGGAGGTCTGCGGACGCAGCTTGTACTCGCCCATGAGCTGGATGTTCGTGGGGTCCGTGACGTCCAGCACCCGCAGGTGGGCGCCCTGGTACTCGCCCCCCTCGAAGGCGACGGTCTTCCCCGCGAAGGTGCCCACCGCGCTCGCGTGGCTCGTCGCGAAGCTGTTGTCGCTCTCGAAGGTGTAGTGGCCCAGCTCGCGCGGGCTCATCGGGTCCTTCACGTCGAAGACGACGTAGCCGGCGCTGAAGTGGTTGACGTAGAGGCGGTCCTGGTAGGCGAAGGAGTCGTGCGCCGAGGGAATGTACGACGTCGTGTCGGCGGCGACGAAGCGGTTGAGCAGGACGGGGTTGAGCGGCGTGGAGATGTCGAAGATGAGGGTCTCTCCGGTGGGCGCGGGCCCGGGGGACACGGCGTGGAGCCGGTCGCCGTCCACGAACATCGTGTGGACATTGAGGGCGGGGCCACCGGGCACGTTGCGCACGTAGGCCGGGGCTTTGGGGTGGGTGATGTCGAAGACGATGACGCCCGAGCGCCTGCTGGCGATGTAGAGCGCGTCGTCCTTGGCCCAGGCCGCGTTCCAGAAAGAGTCACCCGGGAGGGTGATGTGCTGGGTGATGACCGGGTGGCTCGGGTCGCGGACGTCGACCACCGTGAGTCCGCCCGTGCCTCCGGTGTACAGGTCGTCGACGGACACGACGTAGGCGTGGCCACGGTGGACATACACGTCCACCGGAAAGTCGGTCTGGACGTGGGTCTCCGAGAGGAGGCGCAGCCCACCCGACGCCTCGGCTTCGCCCCGCCCCCAGGTCATCCGCGCGGCCTCGAAGGTGCCCGTGGAGTTGACCTTGCCATTCCCGCAGCGGGCGAAGCACCCCGTCACCAGCCCGGGTCCAGTGACGCCACAGCCCGCGAAGACGAGCTGCCGCACGCTGGACCCCTGGGTGTGCCGCGAGGACACGAAGAAGCTCCCCTGGAGCTGCTGCCGCGTGAGCGGGGTGCTCAGCCCCGTGAGGCCGTTCAGGGTCCCCGTGCTGCCATCGGCGGGGACCCGGATGCCCGCGAAGTCCGAGAAGCCCGCCGCATGACGCATGTCCACCTGGTAGATGCCGTGCGGGTCCACGCTGGCCAGCGAGGCGGTGTCACACCGCGACAGGTCGAAGAGCGATGGGTCGTCGCAGTCGATGACTGTCCCCGGGGGCGGAGTGAACGCGCAGGCCGCGTACTCGCCCCGGTCGACCCAATCCGTCGACTCGGCCAGGGGTGTGTACGTTCCGTCCCAGGCTTCCGCCGGAGGAGGAGGGGGCTCCACGGGTCCGGGCTTGTCGGAGCAGGCCAGCGACAGCAGGGATCCGATGAGGACGGCACGGAGGACGCGAGGCTCGAGGACCATGGCACGGGGCTCCTGTCGAGGAGCGCGGCCCGGATGGGAAGCCGCGCCCGGTGGAACCGCCCAGCGTAGGCGCTCGCGCGGGTGTGAAGCAGTCGCGCCCCGGTACGAGACCGGCCTGGATCAGGCCCAGGGGCTGTCGTTCCCACGGCGGTTATTTGATCAGCCCGCGTTCGCGGAACGCGGCGATCAGCCGGGCCTTCCCATCGTCGAGCACCGGCTCGCCGTGAGAGGGCACCACGTGCTGGAAGTCGAGCCCGGCGACCTTCGCGAGCGTGGCCTCGAACGCGGGCCGGTCCTTGGCGAACCTCAGGAACAGCCGGCTGACGGCGAACCGCCGGTAGATGCCGAAGGACCCATAGAACATCCAGGCGGCGAGGCCCTTGGGCTCCAAGACGTTGAAGGCCATGTCCGTCACGAAGAGCGCCTTCGAGGCGTGGTGCAGGAACAGGCTCTCGTTCATCTTCGGCATTCCCGGGAGCGGAATGAGCGCCAGCTCCGCCTCGAAGGGCCAGGGGTCGACGCCGAGGATTCCGTGCCAGGACAGGTCGGGGTGCTTCTCCCGCACGCCCACCGGCCCCCAGAGCCGCGCGCTCGGGTGCGCCGCCGCCGCCGCCTTCATGCCCGCGGTGTGCATCAGGCTCGGGGCCACGAGGTCGGTGATGGCACCGGCATCCCGAAGCTGCTCGGGGGTGAGCACCGACGCCGGCGAATACAGCACACGCGCTGCATCCAACTCGAAGACCACGGAGCGAACGGGCAACTGCAGCAGCGGCGAACGCAGGGTGGTCTCGATGAAGCGGGTCTTGGGCAGGGCCATGGGGTGGAAGTTCCCACACCCTGGACGTGGATCTCCAGCCAGACGCCCCCAGCCCACCTCAAGGCCGTGGGGGCAGGAGCACCGCGTCTCTGACCTCCGCTGATGGATTCACACCCAGCGCCAGATAGGTTTCGAACCACGCCAGATAGGAGCGCCAGGACGGATCCTTCTGCTCCACGAGGGTGCGCCGCGCCTGTTCCACCCGCCGGTCCACGTCGAACGGCAGCCGCGCGTCCCCCGCCACCTGCAACCGGGCCGCGAACCCGAGCACGTCCAACTGGCTGACATCGACCGGCGCATGGGTGCGAGCCATCAGGGCATCAGCGTGCTCCAGCGCCTGTCCCAGCCAGCGGGCCGCCTGCGCCGGGTCCTTGCGGTCCACGGCGTTCTCCGCCAGCCGCGTCTCCGCCAGCGTCGCCGCACGAAGGTCCTCATCCCGGTCCAACGCGTCGAACTGCTCCAAAAACAGCGCACGCCGCTGCTCCAGCGCACGGGCCGCGGCGTCCAGCCTGCCGAGCCGGGCCTCCGCGTTGGCGCGCAGGCCCGCGGCGATGATGCGGTAGGCCCGCTGGACGTGCTCGGGCGTGGCGCGCGCCCACGTCAGCGTCGCCCGGACCGCGGGGGTCCCCAGGTCCCGGTCCACCTGATCCAGGTCCTCCAAGGCCCGCTGGGGCTGACCCGCGCCCAGCGCCGCGGCGCAGCGGGCCAGACGCACCACCAGCCGGTTGCGCAGCCCCTCCGCGTCGCGGGGACTTGCCTCCACTGCGGGCAGCTCCCGGTCGTAGAGCGTCAGCGCGCGCTCGAACCGGCCCGCGGCGAGGTTGGAGAGCGCCGCGCGGTCCAACGCGAGGGGGAGGAACCGGGCCTGCTTGGGCGTGGCGTCCACCATGGCCAGGGCTTGATCCGCGGCCTGCGCGGCCTCCGCTTCCCGGCCGACGTGCAGCAGCGCCCGGGCGCGGGCCAGGGACACCGCCAGCCCCGCTCCGTTCTCCACGTAGGGCAGCTTGTCCCGCTGGTCGAGGTAGCCCAGGGCGATGTGGAAGTTGCCCACCTGCGTGTGGAGCAGCCCCAGCGCGCCGAGGACCATCGCCTTGTAGCGGACGTTGTTGCGCACCAGGTCCAGGGCCACCATGTAGTGACGGTTGGCGCGCTCGGCGGCCGCGGGGTCGTGGCCGCGCAGGAAGTCCTCGTGCTGGATGGCGCCGTAGAGGGCCCGCACCGCGCGCTGGTTCTTGAGCTCCGGCCACGCGGCTCGCAGCTCCTTCACGGCGGCGGCCACGGCCTGGGCGTGGGCCCGGTCGTCCTCCAGCTTCGGCAGCTGGCGCGCGATGACATAGGCCTTCACGAAGTGCGCGAGCGGCCCGGCCATCTTCGCGGAGGTGGTGGTGACCTCCTTCTCCACCACCTCGGGGCTGACGCCGGCCCGCAGCCGCAGGCTCATGGACTCCACGGCGCTCTCCAGGGAGCCTGTCCGCCGCGTCACCAGGTCGAAGTCCGCGCGCGCTTCCTCCCACCGCTGCCTCCCCATGCGGCGATACGCGCGCCCCATCATCGCGCGGCGGAACAACCGTTCGGCCCGGCGGCGCTCCTCGGTGCCGGCCGGCGCGTCCTCGACGTAGACCGTCGCCAGGGCCTCCAGCACTCCGTCCGCGCCCAGTCCCGCCGCGCGCTCCACGGCGTCCTGCACCAGGGCCCGCCGGCGCAAGGGGTCCGTCTGCTGACGGTAGAAGGCAATCAGCGCATCCCGGACAGGGCGCGGGGGCCGCTCCTCATGCAACGCATTGACGTGCCGGCCCAGCTCCAGCGCGAAGGCATAGGCGGATCCGGCTGGCGCCGCCGCGAGCGCCTGGGCCATCGCGGCGTCCGCCTCCGCGTACGTGCGCCCCCGGTACAGGGCGCGCACGGCGGCGCGGGCGAAGTCGAGCTGGTCGTCGTCCCGGAAGACCTTGTTCGTGGAGAGCCGACGGCCTGCTTCGACCAGGGCCTCCCGGTCGTCGAGCTTGCGGTACAGCCCGTCCGCCCGTTCGAACCAGGCTTCCAGCACCGCGCGCGGCGTGGTGTCCGTCACCTGGGCCGCCTCCAACTCCTGACGCGCCCGAGTGAAGTCTCCGTCGGCCTCCGCCAGCTCGCTGCGCACCACATGCCGGAACACGGCGGAGGGAGGGCTGGGGGCCTTGGCGGGATCCAGCGCGGCCATGCGCTGCTCCTCGGCTTCGCTCAGCTCATCCAGCATCCGGCCCCGCTCGCGCTCCTTCATGTCGCGCCGGTGCGCGATGAGGATCCGCAGCGGCTCGGAGAGCCCCGCGGTGGCCGGGTCATCCACCGCGGTCATGTGACGGGCGTAGAAGTCCGCCGCGTCGAAGTCCTCGAAGGCCAGGTGGAGCTGGCTCAGGCGCATCATCAGCAGTCGGCGGGGCTTGGGCCGCGTTTCGCGCAGCAGGCGCTGGCGGTAGAGCAGGAGCTGATCCGCGCGCTTGCCGACCATCCCCAGCTCTTCGTTGAGCCGGGGCACGTCCCAGTCGCTGGGAACCTGGCCATCCAGCGGCAGCTGATACACATCCAGCGAGCGGTCGCGGGCGCACGTCGCGAGCAGGGTCGTGGCCGCGGGGGCCGGGTACTCGCAGTTCCAGCCCTCGCTGGTGAGCTGATCCGGGCTGGAGGCGGCGGCCCGCTCGGGCGCGTCGTCCTGCTCGGTGGCGAAAGGCACGCGGAACAGCACCCCGCTGTCGCTGGCGTCAATCACTCCGTCCGCGTTGGAGTCGGTGAAGAACTGCACCACGTACAGCGAGCGCCCATCGCGCGCGAAGACCGGCTGCCCGGTCTGCCCCGGCAGGTCGAGCGCCAGCGGCACCGGGACCGCGTCAGGGCGGTCCACCCGGATGGCCTCCAGATGGGGGGCGGCCCGCGCGGCGAAGCCGGGTCCCACCTGCTGCACGGAGCGTTCGACCGGGACGTACACCAGCCAGCGGCCGTCGGGAGAGAGGGTGGGGCTGGTCAGGTTGCGTTCGAGCAGGGGGCTCACGCTCCACTCGCGCCCCACCGTGACTCGCGACAGGCGGAGATCTCCCTGGATGGTGGCGCGGCTCACCAGCGCGATGTGCGAGGCATCCATCCATTCCGCCTGCAACGCGCTGGTCTCCTCCTCGAGACACCGGCGCTCCTCCGCGCCCGGCAGGTCGCGCACGCACAGCTGCCCGCTGGCCTGGTTCCGGAACGAGATGTACAGCAGGTGCTTGCCGTCGGGGCTGACGCGAGGCCAGGTCACGTCCGCGCCTTCGTCGAAGAGGCGCCGCTCGCGGCCCTGCTCCACGTCCTGGGAGTAGATCTCCGTCGCGATGTTGCGGTTGGACACGAAGAACAGCGTGTTTCCATCCGGCCCCAGTTGACCCAGGAACTGGTCCCCCACGCCCACGGTGAGCCGCGTGGGGGCGATCACGCCTCCGTCGATCTCATCGTCCTGGGCCTGGGCGCCGCTCGCGAGGAGCACGGCCAGGGTGATGAACCACCGGCCCCGGAGCGTCAGCACTTCTTCTCTCCCCAGGTGCCGTCCGCGGCCTCCACCCAGCCGCCGCACACCACGCCCTCCGCGTGCACCTGCTGCCAGTTGCGGCGCAGCGATGCTTCGGGGACGCCGGGACGGACCGTTCCCATCCAGCTCCAGAGCTGCCGCCGGGCCCGGTTCACCCGGTCCACCAGCGCGACATCGTCGGCGGACAAGCGTCCGGCCTGGCACTGGCGCCGGGTGTCCACCAGCAGCCCGTCGCGCCCTTCGCCCACGCAGTGGCGGCGCAAGAGGTCGTCGACGCGGTCCGCGGGCGTCTTGCTGATGTTCTCCACCAGCGGCGTGGGCTGGATGCCCAGGTCCTCCAACTGGTTGGGGGTGAGCGGCACCGGCGTCGGGTTCATCCCCGCGCGGGCGAGCCGCTGCTCCCCGTCCTTGAACGAGCCCGCGGCCTGCTCCTCCAGCGCCGTGGCGCGGTCGACCATGACGATCTCCGGAGCGCGGATGCACCCGGGAGCGGCGAGGGCGGCGAGCAGCAGCAACCCACGGTGTTTCATGGCGTGGCCTCCGGAGGGGTCATGGATTGGATGAGCCGGTCGACGATGGGGCCCATGGGGATGCCCCGGATTTCATCGATGCGGATCAGCTGCGCCAGCCCGCCCAGGGTGATGCGCAGGCTGCCGAAGCCGTGGTTGAAGCTCACGCGCACGTGCTCCGGATAGCCCAGGCTCAAGGCATAGCGGACGCGGTTGGTGGCCGGGTCGGTGTGGCGCGGGTCTTCGATGTCCAGCAGGTCGAGCAGGTGGCGGTTGCCGATGCGGAGGATCTCCGCGCGTCCGTTGACGCTCCGGTCCCTGGCGGAGATGACCACGGCGGCGTTGCCGTCGAAGGGCTCGCCCCGGGATGACTTCACGCCCGTCGCCCGCACGTGGGCCTCCAGGGTGGAGTTCTTCCCCTGCCAGTCCAGCAGGCACTGCCCCGTGATGCGCCCGCCCCGGACGCCCATCTCCAGCTGGCTCATGGAGACCACGTTCTGGTTGATGGTCAGGTTGCCCGCCAGCGGCGCGATGGAGAGGTGCGGCGTGGTGATGCGGCCCACCGACACGAAGCTGCTGCGCGAGAGCAGCGGGTGCTGGTCCGCGAACCGCAGCATCGAATACGGATTGACGTCGACGTCGCTCAACAGCCGCGGCAGGCCGTCCGCGAGGGTCACGTTCTCGGTCAGCGGCACGCTGCCATCCAGCGTCTCGACCTCGATGCCCGCTTCAGGCAGCCGCAGGTTCACGTTCTGGAAGGCCAGATGGGACAGGGTCCTGAAGACCACCAGGTCGGGGGAGGCCACCCGGAAATCCACGGACACCTTGCCGCTGCTCTCGATGCGGCCGGGCTGCGCGAGGCTCGCCATGTCCTGCTCCAGCTCCCCCCGGAGCGCCAGACGGCGCCGGCCCTCGCTGAGGTCGAGCCGGCCCTGGAGCTGGAGCTGCGTCCGGGTCGCCGCGTTGAACACGCGCAGGTCGGGGACGTGGATGACGCCGTTGGCCTTGCGGCGCGCGGTGAACGACCCCTCCAGGTCCTGGACCGGGTAGGGCAGCGCCGGCTTCTGTTCCAGGGAGCGGACCTTCACCCGGTGCTTCGATTCAAGCTCCCCCGCCTCCCACTGGTCGGTGAAGGTGGCGGTGTCGTCGCTGGACATGTCCGCGAAGGTCAGCCGGCGGTCGTTCATGCCCACGGAGGCCTTCTCCACCATCACCTTGCTGTGGACGATGCGCTGGGGCCCGTTGATGCGGGACTCGGCCTGCCAACGCAACGCGGGGACGTGGACGGTGACCTCGGGCTGCTTCCAGCGGAACCCCCGCACGTCCACCGCGGCGGTTCCCTCGAAGGCCGCGGTCCGCAAGGGCGTCGGGGCCAGGCGGGGAGTCCCATCCGCCGCGATGCCCGTGAGCACTCCGAACAGGGCGCCATGCAGCTCGCCGTTGAAGGCGAGCCGCGACGGCTCCAGCTCCGTGGGCACGCCGGCCCGTGTCAGGAGCGGGGCCAGGGGCCCCAGGGGCGGAAGGTCTCCCTTCAGGTCCATGCGCAGGGCGCGGGTCTTCCGGTCGAAGGCCAGCGCGGCATCCACCGCGAGCTTCAGGCCCGCCTGGCTGATGATCCCCAGCCGGAGCGACGGCTTCCGGCGGTCGACCTCCAGCGTGAGTGTCTGGTGTTGGGGCCCGGCGTCGGCTTCTCCGATGCGCAGCCCTTCGACGTGCAGGTCCAGCTCACCCTGGTGCCGCCAGGAGTCCCCTCGCGAGCTCAGCACGGCGGTGGCGCTGGTGGCTGACACGTCGTCCCATCCCGGCCGCTGCAAGCGCAGCTCCGTCCGGTGCTCCACGCGCGGAGAAGGGGCGAAGAGCGCCGTCAGCCGGCCCGTGGATGCCAGGCCCACGCCCAGACGCTGCCAGGGAAGGCTCGCGGCGATGGCGTCCGGTAGGAAGGGGCGCGCGGCGACGAGGTCCGGCGTCGCCACCTCCAGGGTGTAGGCGACATCGTCCGTGCCCTTGGTCGCGTCGAGGGATGCGTGCAGGACGCCAACATCCAGCTCCAGCCGCGCGCGGGCGCGGCTGCGTGGGGGATCGTCCAACTGGGGGAACACCTCCGACGCGTGGAGCTTCAGGTGCACCGGGCCCTTCAGCACCTCGCGCCCCTCCGAGGTGAACACCCGGAGCGCCCCCACGGGCACGTCCGCTTTCAGCGCGAAGGGCGGCTCGCCCGCGAGCGGCGCCTGGAGTTGGAATCCCAGCCGCTCCGCCGTCGCGCGGAGCCCGGCGGCACGGACCTCCAGGGCATCCACCTTCGCGGACAGCGACGCGTCCCCCGCGACCTTGAGGGGCGATGCGAGGTCGGGCCTCAGCTGGTTGCCTTGCAGCTCGCCAGACGCTTTCGGAAGGCGAAGCGCGGTCGGGCCCTGGACCTCGAGCCCCTGGAGCGTGAACGCCAGCCGGGCGGCCAACCCCTGGCGTGGATCCGGTGTCGCCGCCAGGGTGATGCGTCCCTCGCCGAGCGTCACCCGGAGCGGAGCCTGGATGAACTGGAGCGCGGCGGCCTCGACCTCCAGCCCGAACCTGCCCTGGGCTCCCAACTGGGGCATGGCGCCGAGCGTGACGTCCTGGGCGTCCAGGTGCACCTTGCCGCGCTCGAGCGAGCAGGGGCGCAGATCCGCGGGGAGCCATTGCAACAGGCGTCCCAGGTCCACGTCCGCCAGGGCCCGCGTCACCACGGGCGAGTCCTCCGCCGCGTCCGGAAGCACCACCTGCAACTGGAGCTCGGCGCTATCGGTCAGCCGCGTGCGCTCCAGGTCGACGGTGATGTGTTGCTTCTGGGCATCGAACTTCGCCAGGGCCGCGCCGTGCAGCAGCGTGCGCACCGTGAAGCGTGGGTCGAAGGTCTGCCTTTCCACATCCAGGTCCACGCGGGCGCTCGCGGCGGCGGCTCCTGCCTCCACGGACAAGGCCAACTCCAATCGCGCGAGGGCGGGAGGAAGCGCCGGACCTTCACGGCCCAGCTCCAGCATGAGGGGCTCCCCGGTCTGGCCCAGGGTCGCGAGGACCTTCCATCCCCCGGTCTCGGGCTTCCCTTCGATGTGGGCCGAGAGCCCCCGCAGGGACCAGCGGTCGACCACCGCGCCATTCCGGACGCGGACATAGCCCAGCGACACGCCCGACACGTCGAGGGTCCCGAACGGAGGCGCGGAGGCGAAGAAGTCCGCGGCCTGCCGTGAGGCGCCCAGGGAGGCCTCATCCGGTGGGGGCTCGGGGCTCCGCGCTCCTGTCGCGACCGTGAGGGACGTGGGGCCCGCGTCCTGGGCCACCACGGTCACGGCCACGTCCCGCGCCGACACCTGCTCCACCCGTGGGGTCTCGCTCAGCAGGTCGGACAGCGACCAGCGTGCCTCCAGCGTGCCGACGCGCAGCAACTCGGGCGCGGCGTCCTGGAACGGCGGAGGCGTCCACACCACCAGTCCTTCCAGCCACAGGCCGGAGAACACCTCCACCCGGGCGGTCCGGTAGTCCAGCCGCAGGCCCGTCGAGGCTTCGACCCTGGCGACGATGCGCTCCTTCAGCCAGGGCGCGCCCAGGTGGTGCAGCGCGAGGACCGCCGCGCCCACCCCCATCACCAGGGTCGCGACGAGGGTCAGGAGCACGCCCGCGATGATCCGCTTCAATCGCCGACGAGGCCGTCCAGCTCCGGGGGATTCCATGATGTTCCGTCGAGGCGAACCGGCCACCCGGGTCCTACCATGTGGCGGAATCGGGCTTCAATCCGAGGGTGCCTGCGTGGGCAGGGCGCGCAAGGACTCGCCGTGCGCCTCGGATCCGGCCTCAACCGAAGCCGGACGGGGACATTCCCGCGGCGCCTCCCGCCAGCGGCTTGTAGGGGAAGTAGAGGTTGCGCACGAAGCGGGTGAACAGGTGCTCCTCGTTCCACCGCTGACGGGCCATGCCGTACACGCCCGGGGCGCGCAGGTCGTGGGCGGAGACGCCGGCGACGAACTCGCGCTCGCTGTAGATGGCGAACACCTCATCGACCGCCGCGCGGCTGCGGTACGTGCGCAGCATCGTGCGGTAGATGAGCTCGCTCTCTTGCTGGGTGAACGCCAGCCCCTGGATGGCATGCGCCATCTCGTGGAAGACCAGGTACTGCTCCGTGTCGAGCTTGTCCTGCCGCAGGGCGATCCTCGCGCGGGGCCAGTCCGGGTGGTCCCAGAACAGGCCCGCGGCCCGGGGGGACACCGCCTTGGGATAGCCATACTTCGCCAGCGTGTGGCCGGACGGAATCAGCTCCAGCGTGAGGGGCCGGGCGGCCTCCAACCGGGCGATGAGCTGGAGGTTGCCGGAGAGCTGACGGGCAATCTCCTCCTGGACCCGCTTCACCTGCGCCGCCGGTGCGCCGTATGGCTTGAACTCCAGCTTCGCGCTCACATAGGCGCGGGCCCGCGTGGGGCCTTCCGCGGGAGGCCGGCCACCTCGGGCCTCGAAGACGTCTCCGCCATCCAGCAGGGTGAACGCACTCAGGGGCTGCTTGCGTCCGACCTCCGCCGCCAGCGGCGTGACGTCCGGTGTCGAGCCATCCAGGAGTTCGTATCGCTCGGGTTGCATGGTCTCAGGTGCAGGACTTCGCCTTCCGGTTGCAGTCGTCGACACAGCTCGGGGTCTGGGTGTCGATCTGGCTCAGATTGGAGTCCGGGGTCATCCGCTGCGGAGGCTGGTACGCGGACCGGCAGCTGTTGAGGCAGGCGTCGTACTGGCCGCGACACGATGGTGAGAGGTTCGACGTGTCGATGGTCGCGCACCCGGTGAGCAGTGTGAGCGCGGCCGTCAGGGGGAAGAGGGCGCGAAGGATTTTCATGCCCGGAAATCTAACTCGACACGTATCGAGAGTCGTTGCCCTGAAACGAGGTGAGCTTGTCCGAGGAGACCCAGAGGCTGTTCCGGGCTTGGACCTTCAAGCCCTCCGACGAGGTGAAACCCGAGGACCTGTCGGACTCCTTCATCAGCCGGGAGTACCTGCGCGCCTGGTACGTGGATGGCCGGATGGACCGGGTGGAGACCCTGGAGGAAGACGCTGTGGTCAGGGTGACCTACCTTGATCGCACTTCGCTGGATCCTGCCCTGCTGGAGCGCCACCGCGCGCTGTATGGAGAGAGAGCGGTCGCCCTCCGGTTGCGCAGCCCGATGATGCCAGTGGATGGATTCCTGATGCAGGAGTGGTTGAGCTACCTCGATCCAACCTGTCTGTTCGAGATCGTCCAGGGCTGGTGGAGCCCGGACGGCAGGCGCCGCTTCAAGACGGTCTGGCTGACGCCGGACCGGAAATTCAATGGGTCCATGGAGGACGTGTACGACGAGGATGGCATCCCGCGTGGGACGATCGCGCGGGATGCGTCGGGAGCCATCGTCCCACGTTGAGGGGGCGCGAATCGCCGCGCCAGCCGCTCCCGCCGCGCCAACACGGCGGGAGCGTTTTCGCGCCGGCTACTCCAGCTTCTCGCCGCGCTCGGCCTTGGCGACCAGCGAAGCGGGCGGCAGGAAGTGCTTCCCGTAGCGCTCCGCCAGCTCCCGCGCGCGGCTGACGAAGCCGCGAGGACCCGTGCCGGACGGCCCCTCATAGCCATTGATGTACTGCACGACGCCGCCCGTCCACGGCGGGAACCCGATGCCCAGGATGGAGCCCACGTTCGCGTCCGCGACCGAGCGCAGGACGCCCTCGTCGAAGCAGCGCACCGTGTCGATGGCCTCCGCGAACAGCATCCGCTCCTTCATGTCCTCGAAAGGGATGGTGTGCCCGGCCTTGGCGTAGTGCCGCGCCAGCCCCGGCCAGAGGTTCGTGCGCTTGCCGTCCTCGTAGTCGTAGAACCCGCCGCCGGTGGAGCGGCCCTTGCGTTGGTGCTGGTCGATCATCGAGTCCACCACCGCGTAGCTGCCGTGCTCCGCCCACGGCTGCCCCGCGGCCACGGTGGCCGCCTTCGTCTCCTCGCGGATCTTCCGGGGCAGCGTCAGCGTCAATTCGTCCATCAGCTGGAGCGGGGCGGCGGGGTAGCCCGCCTGGAGTCCCGCCTGCTCGATGGACGCGGGCGCGATGCCTTCGCCCACCATCGCCAGGGCCTCGTTGAGGAACGTGCCAATCACGCGGCTGGTGAAGAAGCCCCGGCTGTCATTGACGACGATGGGCGTCTTTCCAATCTGCACCGCGATGTCGATGGCCTTCGCGAGCGTCGCGTCACCCGTCTGCTTGCCCGCGATGAGCTCCAGCAGCGGCATCTTGTCCACCGGCGAGAAGAAGTGCATCCCGACGAAGTCCGGCGGGCGCGACACCCCTTCCGCGAGCAGGGAGATGGGCAGGGTGGAGGTGTTGGACGCCAGCACCGCGTCCGGCGCCACCACGCCTTGAATCTCCTGGAACACCTTGTGCTTGAGCTTCACGTCCTCGAAGACCGCTTCGATGACCAGGTCGCAGCCCGCGAGCGCGGCCGGGTCCTCCGCGGGGGTGATGCGCGCCAGCAGCGCGTCGCCCTTCTCCTTCGTGAGGGAGCCCTTCTGGACGGACTTCTCCACCAGCTTGACGGAGTAGCCCTTGCCCTTCTCCGCGGACGCGACGCTCACGTCCTTGAGCACCACGTCGATGCCCGCCTTGGCGCACACGTACGCGATGCCCGCGCCCATCATCCCCGCGCCCAGCACGCCGACCTTCTTCGCGGTGTGCTGCGGGAAGCCCTTCGGACGGCCGCCGCCGGAGTTGATGTGCTGCATGTCGAAGAAGAACGCCTGCATCATGTTCTTCGCGACCTGCCCCGTGGCCAGCTCCGTGAAGTAGCGCGACTCCACGGTGAACGCCGTGTCGATGTCCACCTGCGTGCTCTCCACCGCCACCGCCATGATGGCGCGGGGCGCCGGCATGTTCGCGCCCTTCAACTGCTTGCGGAGGTTGGCGGGGAACGCGGGCAGGTTCGCCGCGAGGGCCGGGGAGGAGGGCGTACCGCCGGGAATCTTGTAGCCCTTCTGGTCCCACGGCTGCTGCGCGGTCGGGTTCGCCTTCACCCACGCCTTCGCCGCGGGCAGGAGCGCGTCCACGGACGCCACCACCTCATGCACCAGCCCCAGCTCCTTCGCCTCCTGCGGGCGGTAGCGCTGGCCCTGGAGCAGCACCTTCATCAGCGCGTCCACGATGCCCAGCATGCGCACCGTGCGCACCACGCCGCCGCCGCCGGGCAACAGGCCCAACGTCACCTCCGGCAGGCCCAGTTGGACGCCCTTCACGTCCGCGGCGATGCGGCGGTGACACGCGAGCGCGATCTCCAGCCCGCCGCCCAGCGCCGCGCCGTTGATGGCCGCGACCACGGGCCGGCCCAGCGTCTCCAGGGCGCGCAGCTGTGACTTGATCTCCTGGCCCAGCTCGAAGACCTGCTGGGCTTCTTCCTTCTTCACGCGGCGCAGGTCGTTCAGGTCGCCGCCCGCGAAGAACGTCTTCTTCGCGGAGGTGATGATCACGCCCGTGATGCGGTCCTTCTCCTGGACCAGCCGGTCCACCGCCGCGCGCATGGACTTCACGTAGGCGGCGTTCATGGTGTTGGCGGACTGGCTCGGGTCATCCATCGTCAAGACGACGATGCCGTCGGCGTCCTGGTCCCAGCGCAGGGTGTTCTGTTCGCTCATGGGTTCGCTCGAATGGGGTCGAAAGGGGAGGGAAGGCTTCAGACGCGCTCGACGAGGGTGGCCACGCCCATCCCGCCGCCAACGCAGAGGGTGACGACCGCGCGGCGCGCCTGCCGCCGCTCCAGCTCGTCCACCACGGTGCCCAAAATCATGGCGCCGGTGGCGCCCAGCGGGTGGCCCATGGCGATGGCGCCGCCGTTGACGTTGAGCTTGTCGTCCGGGATGTCCAGGTCCTTCTGGTACTTGAGCACCACGGAGGCGAAGGCCTCGTTGAGCTCGAACAGGTCGATGTCGCGGGCCTTCAGGCCGGCGATGTCGAGCAGCTTCCGCGTGGCCGGCAGCGGCCCCGTGAGCATGATGGTGGGGTCCGCCCCGGACGTGGCGACCGCGGCGATGCGCGCGCGCGGCGTGAGGCCCAGCTCCCGGCCGACCTTCTCCGAACCCACCAGCACGAGCGCCGCGCCGTCCACGATGCCGGACGAGTTGCCCGGCGTGTGCACGTGATGGATGCGCTCCACGGCGTGGTACTTCTGGAGCGCCACCGCGTCGAAGCCGCCCGCCTCGCCCATCCCGGCGAAGGCCGGGTTGAGCTGGCCCAGCGAGGCCACCGTGGAGTCCGGGCGCATGTATTCGTCGCGCGCCAGCACCGTGAGGCCGTTCTGGTCCACCACGGGGACGACGGACTTCTGGAAGTAGCCGTTGGCCCAGGCCTTCGCGGCGCGCTCCTGCGAGCGCACGGCGTAGCGGTCCACGTCCTCGCGGGTGAAGCCCTCCAGCGTCGCGATGAGGTCCGCGGAGATGCCCTGGGGGACGAAGTACGTGTCGTAGTTGGTGGCGGGGTCCATGGCCCACGCGCCGCCGTCGGAGCCCATGGGGACGCGGGACATGCTCTCCACGCCACCCGCGATGACCAGCTGCTCCCAGCCGGAGCGCACCTGCTGCGCGGCCATGTTCACCGCCGTGAGGCCGGAGGCGCAGAAGCGGTTGAGCTGCACGCCGCCGGTGGTGTCCGGCAGTCCGGCCGCGAGCACCACGGTCCGCGCGATGTCCGCACCCTGGTCTCCCACCGGAGACACGACGCCCAGCACCACGTCGTCGATTCGCTGGGGGTCCAGGGTCGGGTGTCGCTTCTTGAGCGCGTCCACCAGGCCGACGAGCAGCGACACCGGCTTGGTGCCGTGCAGGGCGCCCTTCTTGCCCTTGCCGCGAGGGGTACGAACGGCGTCGAAGATGAAAGCTTCCTGGCTCACGGGGGAGCCTCCTTGGAAGATGGGGAGGGGTACTTCGCCATGCCCGCCGACACCGTGTCGAGCGTCCCGGGGCCTTGACGGCCGATGACATCCCGGTTTCATCACCTGGGAGAAGAACATGCCATCACTTCAAGTGCGGCCCCCGCGGCCCGCGGCTCGGTGTCGAAGCTGGGGCGCTACAGCGTCGTGCCTCGCTGAAGCAGCGCATGCGCGCCGCTACAGCCCGAGCGCCGCCTTGCAGGTCTTCGTGTAGAGGTCCCGGAAGAGGTTGTCCGGGTCGGTGCGCCGCTTCACGGCCTGGAACGTCTCCTTGTTCCAGATGCTCCAGAAGGTCTGCTCGTCATAGTAGTTGTAGGAGATGAGCGTCTTGGTGCCGTTGATGCGTTGCAACGCGTCCTCGAACTCCTTGTAGAGGTTGCGGCCCGGTGGCTGGGGCATGCCGTAGACGGCGAGGTCCAGGAAGAGCGGATCGCTCATGCCGGCCCACCACTGCGGTGTCAGCCATTCGTAGTCCCGCGTCCGCCGGAAGGGCACGCACCACACCGGGTAGTGCTTCATCTCGCGGTGGTACCAGTCCATGAACTCGGCCGTGCGTGAGAACGGGACGAACACGTCCACGATGACCGGCGGGTCCTTCGCGGGCAGCAGCTGGTGGAAGCGGTTCGCGGTCCTGAGCACGCTGTCTGAATGGATCAGCTTCCCGAACAACGCCCGCGCCAGCAGGCTCCGGGGCCTCGCGTGGGTGACGCCCCGGTTGTAGCGGAAGAGATAGTCATACGTGGTGAGGTAGTCCTCGCGCCGGCGCGGGATGGTCTCGCAGTACGCGGTCATCCATTCGTAGCGGTTCACGTATGGCGCCCGGTCCACGAAGTGGCCCACGCACAGCACGTGCTTCGTGGGGGAGAAGATCTGCCCGTCCAGGTAGTCCGCGTCCTGGGCATGGAAGTGGCGCAGGATGGCCTGCTGGAAGGACTCCAGCGAGGTGTGGGGCTCGTACGTCACGCGCACGAAGGGGGCGGCGCGCACGAGCCTGAACTTGAGCCGCGACAGGATGCCGAGCGTCCCGAACGAGCCGTGCATCATCTGGAAGAGGAGCGGCTCCTCCTGGGGGGAGCAGCGCAGCACCTCGCCCTTCGCGGTGAGGACCTCGTACTCCAGACAGGTGTCGTGGAAGCCGCCCTGCCGGAAGGACATGGACTCGATGGAGCACCCCGCGACCGCGCCTCCCAGCGTGATGGTCTTGTGCTCCGGGACGATGAAGGGGACGAGCCCGAAGGGCAGCGTCGCGCGCACCACCGCGTCGAAGGTGACCGCGGGCTCGGCCGTGCAGGTCATCCCCACCGGGTCGATCTCCAGGATCTGGTCCAGGTCCCCCAGGTCCACCTTCTCATCGCGGCGCCGCGAATCGAACCGCTTGGGGACCTGGTGGGGCGGCGTCTTCTTCTTGAAGGACGCCGGGCCCGCTCCCTTTCGCTGTCGCAGCTGCCGGGCGATGGCTTCCACCTTCGCCTCATGGACCGTGGACATCCTTCCCTCCGGGGTGGGTGCGGTGGAGAGGATACCGGCGCGCCGCGAGCCCCTGGGCGACGGCGTGCGGCCTTCCTGTCCGTCTGTCCTGCGCGCGACCGACCCGTGCATCGCGCCGCCTGTCGGAGCCCGTCCGGCTCCGCGAAGAAGACGCGGGGCCTGAACGGGCTGACTATGATGGCGCCACGATGGCGCTGACGCCCCTCAACGAGCTGGCCGTGTTCGTCACCGTGGCGAGGCGACGGAACTTCACCCAGGCCGCGCGCGAGCTGGGCGTCTCCACGTCGGCGGTGAGTCAGTCGGTGCGGCAGCTGGAGGCGCGGCTGGGTTCGGCGCTGCTCGCGCGCACCACGCGCAACGTGTCCCTCACCGACGCGGGCCGCCGGCTGATGGCGCTCGCGGCGCCGGGGCTGGAGTCCGCGCTGGAGGCGCTCGAGCGGTTCCCCGCGGAGGGCACCCAGCTCACCGGCACCCTGCGCCTCACGGCGCCGACCATGGCGCTGCCGGGCGTGCTGGAGCCCGTGCTGCCCCGCTTCGCCCAGGCCCATCCGCACGTGCGCATCGAGGTGGGGGTGACGGACGGCTTCGTGAACATCGTGGAGGAGGGGCTCGACGCGGGCATCCGGCTGATGGAGTCCGTGGAGCGCGACATGGTGCAGGTGCGCCTGACGCCCGCCTTCCGCTTCCTCGTCGTCGCGTCCCCGGACTACCTGGAGCGCCACGGCCGGCCCGTGAAGCCGGAGGACCTGTCGGACCACTCCTGCATCGGCTTCCGCTCGCCCACCACGGGCCTGCCCTACCGCTGGGAGCTGGAGCGCGGCCGGCGCGAGCTGCGCGTCCCGGTGACGGGCCCGCTGGTGACGGACCACTCGGGGCTCATCATCCGCATGGCGCTGGCGGGGCTGGGACTCGCGTACATGGCCGAACTCTCGGTCGCGCCCCACCTGCGCGAGGGCAGCCTCGTCCCCGTGCTGGAGGACTGGTCGCCCACCGTGCCCGGCCTCTACCTCTACTATCCCCACCGTGCGCGGGCCTCCGCCCCCCTGCGGGCCTTCATCGACGTGGCGCGAAGCACGCTGCCTCAGCCCTGAGCACCCCCCGGAAGCGTCAGCGCGGAGGCGCGGCGCAGTCCGTGGCGCTGGCCGCTCGCCGCCAGCCCAGCCACAGGGAGACCCCCAAGGCCGGCAGCGTGAACAGGTCCGTGAGGTCCATCGTGTGCTGCGTGGGCACCAGTGACGGGATGCGCGCGCCGCTCAACCACGCGCCGAGCACGCGGAAGGGCCATTGCAGCCCGCCCAAGGCCCAACTCCACGCATCCCCCGCGTCCGGTGAAAGCTTCGTCGCGGAGAAGCACAGCCCCGTCAGCAGCACCGCGCCCACGAGCACGGAGAAGGAGGGGCGGAAGTCCCGAGCACGAAAGCCCGCTACCTGTTCCCAGAGCGCTTGGAGGAGCAGGGGGAACATCGCGAGCCCGGCGACGTCGGACAGCTTCCCCGTCCACCACGAGGGCCAGCGCGCCTTGAAGACGTGGTCATTCAAGACGAGCAGGACGATGGCTCCCAGCACCACGGGGTGCAGGAGGCCACTGCCTCGGGTGGGGGGCGTGCGGGGTGGCTCCAGGACGATCACGGCGCTGACACGGTCACGCTGAAGCCCTCCGGCACTGCGCTCATTCCCCGGACGCGCGCTCCGGCCACGACAGTCCAGTCAATCTGGAGCGAGCCCTTGGGACCCTCCGCCTGCATCTCGAAGCGCACGCGCGCGGTGTATTCACAGGGGCCCTCGAGCTTGCAGGTCGTCTCCAGGCGCGTGAGGTGCTCCCGTGTGATGGGTTCGCCCGCCAGTGGAGCGGTGTCCTGCATCCTCCCTCCGGCGACTTCGTTTCCGGTGGACAGCGAGAAGCTGAACCGGGGGCGGGCCGTCTCGTCAGGGTCTTCGGGCAACCACCGCAGGGTGAATTTCGTAAGCGCGGTCGGTTCGACGGTCCTCGCGTGCGACTTCGAAGCGGTCACGCGGATCACCAGGTCGCGTTGGAAGTTCGGGGCCTGGTTCGTGAGCGTCACTGGCTCGCCGGCGAACACCTCGGAGGTGACGAGGGGCGACAACGCCTCCGACGTCGCCACCGAGGCCGCGCAGGCCAGCAGCAGGCCCGCGCGCGCGGCCCATCGCGACAGGTGGGCGCGAGGGGGCGTGGTCAGCGAAGGCGCGACAGGGGGCCGCGACGCTTCAAACATGGTTCCGAAGTCACTTTCTCCAAAGCGTCCCGGTGACGTCTGGATGGGGGGCTTCCGCGAGGTGTGGCCCGAGCGCACAGCAATCCGGATGCCATGTGCCGTACAGAGGGGGAGGGCTTCCCACACGGCGCGTACCATGCCCCCGGGCGCGACACCCGTGTCGCATTCTTGAACGGGCCGCGGGAGAAGGCGGCACGCGTGCGCGAGCTGCCCGCGCGCGGGAGCTGGGACGCCGGCGGACGCAGGGCGTGAGCGGAGACCTCTGGCTGGAATCCGACAGCGCGACGGCGCGCCATTTCGCATCCTCCACGACGGCCTCCACTTCGTTCCCCTGTGGCGGCGGTCGCCGCGCTATCCGTCTCCCATGGCTCCCCCCAAGGCTCCGCGTTCCCGCAAGACTTCCGACCCCACCGGCTTCGTCCGAGTCCGGGGGGCCCGGGAGCACAACCTGAAGCACGTCGACGTGGACATCCCCCGCGATGCGCTGGTGGTCTTCACTGGGGTCTCCGGCTCCGGCAAGTCATCGCTCGCGTTCGGGACGCTCTACGCGGAAGCGCAGCGGCGCTATTTCGAATCCGTGGCCCCGTATGCCCGGCGCCTGATTGATCAGGTGGGGGTTCCGGAGGTGGACGCCATCGACGGGCTGCCCCCGGCGGTGGCGCTCCAACAGCACCGGGGCGCGCCGACGTCGCGCTCGTCGGTGGGCAGCGTGACGACGCTGTCGAACTCCGTGCGCATGCTGTACTCGCGCGCGGGCACGTATCCGCCGAAGCTGGGGCGGCTGGACTCGGATGCGTTCTCGCCGAACACCCCCGCGGGTGCGTGCCCGACGTGCCACGGCATCGGCCGGACGTTCGAAGTGACCGAGCGCTCCATGGTGCCCGACGACCGCCTGAGCATCCGCGAGCGCGCCGTCGCCGCGTGGCCGCCCGCGTGGCACGGCCAGAACCTGCGCGACATCCTGGTGACGCTCGGCTACGACGTCGACACGCCCTGGCGCGACCTGCCGAAGAAGGACCGCCAGTGGATCCTCTTCACCGACGAGCAGCCCACCGTCCCTGTCTACGCGGGCTTCACGTCGGCGGAGGTGAAGCGGGCCCTCGCGCGCAAGGATCCGCCCAGCTACATGGGCACGTTCACCGGCGCGAAGCGCTACGTGCTGACCACCTTCGCGACGACCCAGAGCGCGATGATGAAGAAGCGCGTCGCCCGCTACATGGTCGCCAGCGAGTGCCCGACCTGTGAAGGCAAGCGCCTGAAGCGCGAGTCGCTGTCGGTGACGTTCGGGGGGCGGGACATCGGTGAGCTGTCCCGCCTGCCCCTGGAGCAGGTCGCGGACCTCCTGCGGGCCACGGCGGAAGGGAAGGGAAAGGCCGCGGAGGCGATGGCGCGGGAGCACCCGGAGAAGGTCATCGTCGCCCAGCGCATCACCAAGGACCTGCTCGCGCGCATCCAGGTGCTGACGGACCTGGGGCTGGGCTACCTGTCGCTGGAGCGCGCCACGCCCGCGCTGTCTCCGGGCGAGCTGCAGCGGCTGAGGCTGGCCACCCAGGTGCGCTCCAACCTCTTCGGCGTGGTGTACGTGATGGACGAGCCGTCCGCGGGCCTGCACCCGGCGGACACGGAGGCGCTGCTCACGGCGCTGGACCGGCTGAAGGAGGCGGGCAACTCGCTCTTCGTCGTGGAGCATGAAGTGGACGTCATCCGCCACGCGGACTGGCTCGTCGACGTGGGGCCCGCCGCGGGGGAGCACGGGGGGCGTGTGCTCTACAGCGGGCCGCCAGAAGGGCTCGCGAAGGTGGAGGCGTCCCGGACGCGGCGCTACCTCTTCGACGAGGAGGCCGTGCGCCGCCGCGCGCCCCGAAAGGCCACCGGGCGGCTGCGGCTGGAGGGCGTGAAGCGCAACAACCTGCGCGGGCTGGACGTGGACTTCCCGCTGGGAGTCTTCACCACCGTGACGGGCGTGTCCGGCTCCGGCAAGTCCAGCCTCGTGAGCCAGGCCCTGGTGGAGTTGGTCGCCGCGAGGCTGGGGCAGACGCTGACGCCGGACGAGGAGGAGGGCGAGCCGTTGGACCGCGAGCCGTCGGTGGCCAGCGAGGGGCACATCGTGGAAGGGATGGACTCGCTCAAGCGGTTGGTGACGGTGGACCAGAAGCCCATTGGCCGCACGCCGCGCTCCAACCTGGCCACCTACACGGGCCTGTTCGACCACGTGCGCAAGCTGTTCGCGGCGACGCCCCTGGCGAAGTCGCGCAAGTACGGCGCGGGGCGCTTCTCCTTCAACACGGTGGGCGGACGCTGCGAGACCTGCGAGGGCGAAGGCTTCGTCAGCGTGGAGCTGCTCTTCCTGCCCAGCGTCTACGCGCCGTGCCCGACGTGCCACGGCACTCGCTACAACGCGAAGACGCTGGAGGTGCGCTACCGCGAGCGGAGCATCGCGGACGTCCTGGGCATGACGGTGGACGGCGCGTTCGACTTCTTCACCGACGCGCCGCCGCTCCAACGCGCGCTCAAGGTGTTGCGCGACGTGGGCCTGGGCTACCTGCGGCTGGGGCAGCCCGCGACGGAGCTGTCCGGTGGCGAAGCCCAGCGCATCAAGCTGGCCACGGAGCTGCAACGCACGCAGCACGGGGACACGCTCTACGTGCTGGACGAGCCCACGACGGGGCTGCATCCGGCGGACGTGGACAAGCTGATGACGCAGCTGGAGGGGCTGGTGGACGCGGGCAACACGGTCATCGTCGTGGAGCACGACCTGCGCGTCGTCGCCGCCAGCGACCACGTCATCGACGTGGGACCCGGCGCGGGGAACGCCGGAGGCCGGGTGGTGGCGCAGGGAACGCCCGAGTCCGTGGCGAAGGTGAAGGACAGCCGCACCGCGCCGTACCTCGCGCGCGTGTTGGGGTGACGGCGCCCGCGGCCGGTGCGCCGTCAGCCCTGGAGGCGGACGGGCTCAGTCCTTGCCGTGATGGCCACCGCCGTGGTCATCGTCGGAGTCCTCGCCGCCGTCGCGATCGTCGTCGTCGAAGGCGTCGATGGAGTCGCGCAGGTTGTTCTCCAGCCGCGAGCGGTTGCGCTCGTCACGCGGATCCAACCGCGCGCCGCCCTCGCCCGTGAACCAGCTGCTGGGGTCGATGTTGATGGTCACGTTCTGGTCGCCGCCGCCGGTGACCTCGAAGCTCGCCTCGCGCTCCTGTTCCACCCGGACGCTGGACACGAACTGGAAGGGCTCGCCGTCGATGCGCCCGTTGATGACGATGGAGGCGCCCAGCTCCGCCAGCTCCTTCAGCGCCGCGTTGTCGCCCGCTTCGGTGACGGAGACCTTGCCGATGTCGAACTCAATCTCATCGTAGATGCCCGCCACCACCGACACGTCGCGCAACTGGACGACCTGGCCCTCCAGCGCCGTGCCCGACAGGTCGATGAGGAACGCGCCCGTGCGCTGCTTGTGCTCGCCATTGTCGTCGGTGCCCGTGCCAGCGTCTTCCTTCGACACGTCGTCGTGATGGCCCTCGCGCTTGAGCTCCAGCTCGCGGATCGACAGCCGCACCCGCTCCACGGTGATGCCATTGGAGAGCTCCAACCGCTGCGTGACCTGGCGCGGGAGGCCGGCACTCGAGGTCGCGGAGCCCATCCGCGTGCTCAACCCCACCGACGAGGTCCCATTGCCACACGCGGACAGGCACAGGATGGACGCGAACAGACCGATGAAACGCATGACGTGTATCCCCAGGTTCTGGAGGGCGCGTTGCGATGGGCCGCCTTCCGTTGAAAAGGAAGGAGTCCGGCCGCGCGAAACGGCCACGGCCGGGAGTTTCCCCGCGGCTTTCTTGCGGGGTGGGACATCCGCTTCCAGGGGCTCCAGCCTCCGGACGGGCGGGGGCCGTGGCCGGAAAAGCCCTTCGTGACTCCTTCCCTGTCGACGGGGTACTCGACGGGAGCCATGGCGTGCACCTTCACAGCTGGACGGGCATCCCGGCCGGGGCGTCGCCCCGAACGGGGACCCACGCGCGGGCGTCGGTCTGGCGCGAGGGCTGGGAGGGCGGCGTGGTGACGGAGCAGGAGCTGGCGGACTGCATCCGCCGGGCGGCGCGGGGCGAGCAGCCCGCATGCGGCCAGCTCTACCAGCGCTTCCACGGGGCCGTGCGCCGTGTGGCGCAGGGCTCGGGGGCGCTGGGGGCGGCGGAGGTGGAGGACGTGGTGCAGGAGACGTTCGTGCGTGCCTTCCGCGAGCTGCCCCGGCTCCAGCACCCGCGCGCGTTCAGCGGCTGGCTGCTGACCATCGCCCGGCACCACGCGTATGCGCTCAGCCGTGGCGCGAAGGCCCGGGCCCGCGTGGCGGAGGACCTGGCGCGAGAGGCGGACGCCGCCGTGCCCGCGCTGCCGCCATCCTTGACGCTGGAGCGCCGGGTGGCGGTGGTGCGCGCGCTCATCGAAGGGCTGCCCGAGGGGCCGGAGAAGGACACGGCCCGGCTCTTCTATCTGGAGGGAGAGCTGAGCGCGCGGGAGATCGCCGACCGCCTGGGGCTGGGCAAGAGCGCGGTGACGATGCGCTTGGAGCGCTTCCGCGCCCGGGTGAAGCGTGAGCTGCTGGCGCGGCTGTTGGCCGCGGAGGTGGGGTGAGCCATGAGCGGGAGCGACAGACACCTGGACGTGGAGTCCTTGAAGGCCCTCCAGCAGCGGGAGCCCGAAGCGGTGCGGTACTTCGCCGACCACCTCTCGCGCCCCTGCGAGACCTGCGAGACGTTCCTCGCCGGAGAGGACGCGGAATCTGGTGACGCCTTCGGTCTGGATGCGCTGGCGGACGAAGCGCTCGTCGAGACCTCCGGACGGCCCCTCCGGGAGGACGCCGTCGGCTGGGCCCGGGTGCGCCGGAAGCTCGGCGGTCCGAGGCGGGCGTGGTTGACCGGAGCGCTCGGGGCGGCGGCCGCGGTCGTCCTGGCCCTCGTCGTGCGTCCAGGCACCGATAGGCCGGGCGTGGCGCCGTCCTCGCAGCGCACCAAGGGGAGCGCGCCCCTGGCATTGGAGGTCACGGCGGCGGCGCGGCTGCCGGACGGAGAGGTGCGCGCGGTCGCCGACGGGGCGGTGCTCCCGCCGGAAGCGGTGGTGCTCCTTCGCTACCACGCCAGTGAGTCCGGCGACGCCTTGCTGGTGCGCGAGGCTCCCGGTGTGCCCCCGCAGGTCCTGGGCCGCCACGCGCTGACCCCGGGCACGCATGACCTCCGGGACGGCGCGGACCTGGCGGGCGTGTCGCTGGAGGACGAACACGGACCGGTGACGCTGGTGCTGGTCGCCTGGCCACAAGGGGAGCAGGGGGCCGCGGCGCTGGAGGCGGTGCGCGTCAGCGGGCAGGTGCCCCAGGACGCGGCCCAGGTCCGTCTTCGCTTGAGGGTGGAGTCGGGGCATGCTGCTCCCTGAGGAGCCGCGCGTGTCCCGCCTGCTGTTCATCCCCCTGGTGCTTGCGCTGGTGACGCTCGGCGCATGCCGCACGGCGGACTCGCGGGAGAAGGGCCGCGCGGTGCGGGTGCGCCTGGAGGACGGCGTGCTGGCCACGGCGCAGGAGGGCGAACGGCACGCGCTGCTCATCGGGATCTCCGCGTACGCGGACCCCTCGTGGAATGGGTTGCGCTACGCGGCGAAGGACGCGGACGACCTGGGCCGCGTGCTGGCGGATCCCTCGCGTGGGGGCTTCCGCTCCGTGACGGTGCTCACGCGCCCCGAGCAGACGACGCGGACCGCCGTGCTCGCCGCGCTCCAGGCCTTGGAGGCCCGGTCGTGGCGTCCACAGGACGTGGTGGTCGTCTACGTGTCCGGCCACGGCTCGCTGGCGCGCGACGCGCGAGGCGAGCTGCGGCGCTACCTGGTGACGTCGGACACCCGCTACCGGGATGTGGCCGGAACGGGGCTGGAGATGGCGAGCCTGGAGCAGGCGCTGGAGCGGCTGGGGTCCCGGCGGCGGGTGCTGGTGCTGGCCACCTGTCACAGCGGCACGGGCAAGTCGCTGCTCCCCCCGGAGGTGCGCGACGAGCTGTCGCACACCAAGGCGCCCTTCCTGATGCAGCCGCTGGAGGCGGCGAGCCGCGCGTCGCTGGTGTTGTCCGCCAGCGACTGGGGCGAGGCGGCGCGAGAGGACGACGCGCTGGCCAATGACATCTACACGCACTTCCTCATCCAGGCACTGGATGGACGCGGCGACCGCAACCGCGACGGCGCGGTGAGCGCCACGGAGGCGCACGACTGGGCCCGGCGCAACACATGGGCCTATACGGAAGGGCGTCAGCGGCCCAGCGCGCAGATGCTGGAGGTGGGCGCGGATCCGGTGTTGCTGGCCGGCACGTTGGAGCGGCCCGGACAGCCGGAGGTCTTCTCCTACAGCGCGCGGCTGGAGGGCTTCACGCTCAAGGTGGATGGCCAGGAGGCGGGGGAGCTGCCTGGGGGCGTGGTGGTGCCGGAAGGCCGGCGCAGGCTGGAGCTGCGCAAGGGCGGCCAGGTGTTGTGGGAGGACACCGTGGCGCTGCGCTCCGGTGAGCGGCGGGAGCTGGAGGCGCTCCTGCGCTCCGTGGCGGACGGGCCCCGGCGCACGGTGACGTTGGGGGCGGGCGTGTTGGGCTTCCTCGATACGCGCAGCCGCGAGCAGGTGCTGCCCGCGTCCGGGCTCGCGGGCGTGGGCCTGGGCTGGGAGGGCGTGCTGCTGGAGGGGAGGTTGGACCTCTGGGTCGACGTGGCGGCGGGGCAGGGGAGCCAGTCGCTGCGGTTGGAGCCGGGCGGGTTCGTTCCGGTGCGCCATCGCACGCTGCTCGTGGGCGTGGCCCTGGGGCCGACGTGGACGTGGGGACGGCTGGGCTTCTCCACGGGTCCGCGCGTGGCCGGCTTGTGGCTGGAGCGCTCCTTCCAGTTGGAGTTGCTGGACCGGAATGAGCACTACCTGACGGCATGGCCGGGGTGGATGGCCGCGGTGTCGTTCCGTTTCAGCCCGGCATGGGTGTTGGAAGCACGCACGCAGTTGCTGTGGGCCTATGTCCCGGTGGACGGGCAGACGCGCATGGTGGGCTTTGGAGGCCTGATGCTGGCCGGAGGGTACCGCTTCTGATGCGAGCCAATGCATGCGGGTGGGCCATGGTGCTGGCGCTGGCCGGCTGTGGCGGCTTCGACAACGGGCCGTTGCGGACGGGCACGGTGCGAGGGCGCGTGCTCGGCGCGGAGTCGGGCGTGGCGCGCGTGAGCGTGCTGGGGCGCTCCGACCTGCGCGTGTCAGTGGACTCGGACGGGCGGTTCGAACTGGACGGCGTGCCCGCGACGTCGCTGGAGCTGTTCGTCATCGCGACGAAGACGCGGGCGGCGCGAAAGCCCGTGGTGGCCCAGGGCGCCCGAGTCACCGACGTGGGCGACATCCAGTCCGGACCCGGCGCCTTCCTCACCCTGCGGGTGACGGACGAGCGGGGCGCCATCCCCTCCGGTGTGGAGGTGGAGCTGAAGGGCACGGGCGGCGACAAGGTGAAGGTGGACGCTGGGAACGGCGAGGCGCGACTGGGGCCGCTGCCCGCGGGTTGCTACGAGTTGGAGGTGAAGGCCGACCACCTGGAGGACCTGGAGGAGGAGGTCTGCGTCCGCGAGGGGGAGGAGCAGGTGCGCGACATCACGCTGCCATCGGATGACCACGGCGGCGGGGACGACGACGGAGGCGATGACCACGGCGGCGGCAAGGATGGCGGCTGAGCGAGGCTCCCAAGGGGCCTTGTTGATTGAACGCGGGAAACAACGGGCTCGTCATCGGGTTCACCGTTGTTCCGTGGCGGTGACCCTCAGCGAGTCGAGGAACGCCTCTCCCTCGGGGAACGGGTCGTTTTCGAGGGAGATCGTCTGAAGGAAGAGCAGTCCTCTCCCAACGACAATCCATCGGTCGCTGATGTTTTCGCCGGGACCTGGACCGCCCCATTCGCGGACCGCCTTGTGCCATTCCCAGCCCACCCATGGCGCGGGCAGGCGCGTGTACTCGGTTCCTGCGAAGGGACGGACCTGCTCCCGTTCGAGCCGCTGGAGGTTGTCTTCTGGTGACGCTTCGGGGTCGAAGATATTGGCGGACCAGTCCATGCGGAGCTGCCTGTCGGAGTCGTGGTGATACCAGGAGCAGACGAAGAGCGTGGTGGCGCGAGACGCCAGGTCGATGATGGCGGAGGGGTCGAGGTGCTTGCATTCAGCATGGGTCGCCGAGCGCTCAGGTTCCGGTTTCGCTGGGGGAAGGGGTGGCGCAATCACGCTGACGCCAGGGACCGGCTCCCAGCGGACCGACTCGCCGGGCAGCGGCCACCGGGGCAGCGGCGGTGACGCGCTCCGGCCCGTCGCGCAGGCCATGCATGCAAGCGCGAGGAGGCTCGGAATGTAGCGATACGCTTGGTCCATGCGGATAGGGTACACCCCCGGGCCGTGAAGCCCGTGACTCCCTCCCGCCCCTTCAAGGTGACGACGTGAACGACCGACTCCTGCGCACGGCGCGCCGCCAGCCGACCGACACCACCCCCGTGTGGCTGATGCGTCAGGCGGGCCGCTACCTGCCCGAGTACCGCGCCATCCGCGGCACCATCCCCTTCCTCGATCTCTGCAAGCACCCGGACCTGGCCGCGGAGGTCACCGTCCAGCCCATCACCCGCCTGGGCGTGGACGCGGCCATCATCTTCTCCGACATCCTCATCCCCGTGGAGGCCATGGGCATCCACCTGGAGCTCGGGGACAAGGGCCCGCACTTCCCCAACCCGCTGCGCACCGCCGCGGACATCGACAAGCTCGGCGTCCCGGACCCCGTCGAAGGCACCGGCTTCGTCGCGGAGGCCATCCGCCGCACGCGCAAGGCCCTCAACGACTCCGTGCCCGTCATCGGCTTCGCGGGCGCGCCCTTCACCCTGGCCGCGTACATGGTCGAGGGCGGCGGCTCCAAGAGCTACATCGTCATCAAGCGCCTGCTCTTCGAGCAGCCGGAGCTGGCCCACCGCCTCTTCCAGAAGCTCACCGACACCCTCATCCCGTACCTCAAGATGCAGGTGGAGGCCGGCGCCAGCATCGTCCAGATCTTCGACTCCTGGGGCGGCGAGCTGTCCCCCTGGGACTTCGAACGCTTCAGCCTCCCGTACCTCACCCGCATGGTCACGGAGCTCAAGGCCACCGGCGTCCCCGTCATCCTCTTCGGCACCAACATGACCCCGCACCTGCCGCTCTTGAAGCGCACCGGCGCGGACGTCATCGGCCTGGACTGGCGCGTGAACGTGGACGAGGGCCGCCGCATCCTCGGGCCCGACGTCGCCACCCAGGGCAACCTGGACCCGCTCCACCTGTTCCTCCCCCGCGAGGAGCTGGACGGCCGCGTGAAGGACATCCTCCGCCGCGCCGGCCCCGTGGGGCACATCTTCAACCTGGGCCACGGCATCCTCCCCCCCACCGACCCGGACGCCGCGAAGTTCCTCGTGGACGCCGTCCACCGCCACGGCGCTGCCCTCCGCCAGGGCACCCTGGGCTGAGCCCGGGGCCCGTCCCCCCTCCTGGTGGGCAGTTGACTCTTGAATCAATCCGCCGTTGACGCGGTGCATTGCTGGTCGTTAGAAGTGCCTCACTCGTTTCACAGAGGGTGAGGCACACATGGCAAGCGAGAAGCGCAACGGCCACCGGCGGGTGGCCATTGTCCGGGGGCTGCGGACGCCGTTCGCGAAGGCGGGCACCGTCTTCGCCGGGCTGACGGCGCTGGACCTGGGCCGGATGGTGGTCCAGGAGTTGGTGCAGCGCAGCGACCTGGACCCCCGCGAAATCAACCAGGTCGTCTTCGGACAGGTCATCCCCACGCTGACCGCGCCCTCCATCGCGCGCGAGGTGGTGCTGGCGGCGGGCCTGCCCAAGAACATCGACGCCTTCACGGTGGCGCGCGCCTGCGCCACGTCCATCCAGTCGATGGTGGCGGGCGCCAACGCCATCGCGCTGGGTGACGCGGACGTCGTCATCGCGGGCGGCACCGAGTCCCTGTCGGACGCGCCCATCTTCACCAGCCGTCCCCTGGCGCACGCGCTGGCCGCGTCGTCCAAGGGCAAGAGCCTGCCGGACAGGCTCAAGCCCTTCCAGAAGCTCAAGGCCAGGGACCTCATCCCCGTGCCCCCCGCCATCGCCGAGTTCTCCACCGGCGAGACCATGGGCGAGAGCGCGGAGAAGATGGCCAAGGAGAACGGCATCACCCGCGAGGAGCAGGACCTCATCGCGTTCAACTCGCACCAGAACGCGGCCAAGGCGTGGAAGGAAGGCCGCTTCGACGACGAGGTGATGCACGTCCTGGTGCCGCCCAAGTACGAGCAGTCCGCCACCAAGGACAACATCGTGCGCGAGGACACCAGCCTGGAGGCGCTGTCCAAGCTCAAGCCGGTGTTCGACCGCCGCTATGGCAGCGTCACCGCTGGCAACGCGTCCCCGCTGACGGATGGCGCCGCGGCGCTCATCCTGATGAGCGAGGAGAAGGCGAAGGCGCTGGGCTACGAGCCGCTGGGCTTCCTGCGCTCGCACGCGTTCGCGGCCACGGACCCGGGCGACCAGCTGCTCCAGGGCCCGGCGTACGCGGCGCCCGTGGCGCTCAAGCGCGCGGGGATGAAGCTCGCGGACATCGACCTGGTGGAGATGCACGAGGCCTTCGCCGCGCAGGTGGCGAGCAACCTCCAGGCGCTGGCGTCCAAGGAGTTCGCGAAGAAGGCGGGCTTCGCCGCGCCGGTGGGTGAAATCGACCGGTCGCGGCTCAACGTGACGGGCGGCTCCATCTCCATCGGGCACCCCTTCGGTGCCACCGGGGCGCGCATCGTCACGCAGGCCCTGAACGAGCTGAAGCGTCGGAACAAGAACACGGTGCTGTGCACCGTCTGCGCCGCGGGCGGGCTGGGCGCCGCGGTCATCCTGGAGCGTGCGTGATGGCGACCAAGCAAGAGGCAGTCGAAGCGAAGCAGGGCTTGAGCTACGGCGTCACGGACGGCATCGCGGTCATCACCGTGGACCTGCCGGGCGCCCCGGTGAACACGCTGTCGCCGGAGGTGGGCACCGCGTCCACGGAGCTGCTCCTGCAGGCGGAGCGCGACCCGGAGGTGAAGGCCGTCGTGTTCATCTCCGGCAAGAAGGACAGCTTCGTCGTCGGCGCGAACATCGACTTCCTCCAGACCCTCAAGTCCCCGGATGAAGTCATGGCCATCAGCTACGCGGCGTACACGGAGTTCGACCGGCTGGAGTCCTTCTCCAAGCCGGTGGTCGCGGCCATCCACGGCGCGTGTCTGGGCGGCGGCCTGGAGTGGGCGCTCGCGTGTCACTACCGCATCGCCACCGACAGCCCCAAGACGACCCTGGGCCTGCCGGAGACACAGCTGGGCCTCATCCCCGGCGCCGGCGGCACGCAGCGGCTGCCCGCGCTCATCGGCGCGCAGGCGGCGCTGGACCTCATCCTCACCGGCAAGAGCGTCAAGCCGTCCAAGGCGAAGAAGCTGGGCATCGTGGATGAAGTCGTCCCGGTGCCCATGCTGAAGGACCTCGCCCTCAAGCGCGCGGCGGAGCTGGCGGCGGGCACGCTCAAGGTGGAGCGCGCGCACCAGGGCTTCAAGGCCGTGGCCCAGAGCGGGAAGAAGAGGGGCCTCGCCGGCTTCTTCCAGGGGCTCATCAGCAAGGAGCTGTGGACGGAGGCGGCGCTGGAGGACAACCCGCTGGGCCGCAAGGTGCTGTTCGACCAGGCGAAGAAGGCGCTCCTGAAGAAGACGCGCGGCAAGTACCCGGCGCAGGAGAAGGCGCTCCAGGTCATCCGCGTGGGCCTGGAGTCCGGGCGCAAGGCGGGCCTGGAGGCCGAGGCGAAGGCGTTCGGGGAGCTGGTGTTCACGGACGTGTCGCGGCGGCTGGTGGAGATCTTCTTCGCCACGACGGCGCTGAAGAAGGAGAACGGCACCGCCAACCCCAGCGTGAAGCCGCGCGAGGTGAAGAAGGTGGGCGTGCTGGGCGGCGGCCTGATGGGCGGCGGCATCGCCTACGTGGCCGGCGTGCTCCAGGGCGTGCCCGTGCGCGTGAAGGACAAGGACGACGCGGGCGCGGGCCGCGCGCTCAAGCAGGTGCAGACGGTGCTGGACGAGCGCGTGAAGCGCCGCTCGCTCACCCACCGCGAGGCCTCCGCGAAGCTGGCGAACATCACCGCGGCCACGGACTACAGCGGCTTCAAGTCGGTGGACCTCATCATCGAGGCCGTCTTCGAGGACCTGAAGCTCAAGCACAAGGTCATCGCGGAGGTGGAGGCCGTCACCGGCGCGGACACCATCTTCGCGTCCAACACCTCCAGCCTGCCCATTGGCGAGCTGGCCAAGGGCAGCAAGCGGCCCTCGCAGGTGATTGGCATGCATTACTTCAGCCCGGTCCACAAGATGCCGCTCTTGGAGATCATCACCCACCCGGGCACGGCGGAGTGGGTGACGGCGACCTGCGTGGACGTGGGCCGCAAGCAGGGCAAGACGGTCATCGTCGTCAACGACGGGCCCGGCTTCTACACGTCGCGCATCCTCGCGCCGTACATGAACGAGGCGGCGTACCTGCTGGCGGAAGGCGCGGACATCCTCCAGCTGGACAAGGCGCTGGTGGACTTCGGCTTCCCGGTGGGGCCCATCACGCTGCTGGACGAGGTGGGCATCGACGTGGCCCAGAAGGTGGGGCCCGTGATGGAGGGCGCCTTCGGCAAGCGGATGGCGGCGCCCAAGGCCCTGGAGGGCGTGGTGTCCGACGGCCGCCTGGGCCGCAAGACGCAGAAGGGCTTCTACCTGTACGAGAACGGGAAGAAGAAGGAGGTCGACCCGCAGGTCTACCTGCTCCTGCCGCACGGCAAGGACCGCAAGTCCATGGACCCCACGGAGATGGCGGAGCGCTGCGCGCTCCAGATGGTGAACGAGGCCATCCGCTGCCTGGGGGAGGGCATCCTGCGCAGCCCCCGCGACGGCGACGTGGGCGCCATCTTCGGCCTGGGCTTCCCGCCGTTCCTGGGCGGCCCCTTGCGCTACGCGGACAGCCTGGGACCGGCCAACCTGCTGCGCAAGCTGGAGCACTACCAGGACAAGTACGGCGAGCGCTTCACGCCCGCGCCGCTGCTGGTGGAGAAGGTGAAGGCCGGCAAGGGCTTCTACGAGGCCTGAGGTCGTGACGGACCGGGAGGGGGAGGGGGCCGCGAAGTCCCTCCCCGCTTCCGGGGCCTGACTTGACGGCGAGGGCGGTTCTGGACCAAGGGCATGGCCCGAATGGTCCGCTCCGCTCCTCGTGCCGTCCTCTTCGCCGGGCTCGCCGCCCTGGTGGTGTGCACCGCGTTGGTGACGGTGTCCGCGCTCGCGTTCCCCCTGGGCTACAGCCCCGCGCGGCTGACGTGGCCGGGCGCCCCCATCCTCCTGGGCTGGGCGCACTTCGACGCCGGCTGGTACGCGCGCATCGCCACGGAGGGCTACAGCTACACGCCCGGCCAGCAGAGCCCGGTGGCGTTCTTCCCGCTCTACCCGCTGGTGTTGCGCGGCCTGGGGCTCGTGCACGTGGACACGTTCCTCGCGGGCATGCTCGTCACCATGCTGTGCGGCCTGGGGGCGCTGTACGTCTTCACGCTGTGGGCGCGCACGCGGGCGGATGAAGCGGCGGCGCGGAGCGCGGGGCTGCTGCTGGCGTTCTACCCGTTCGCGTTCTTCCTCTACGGGGCCATGTACTCGGACGCGCTGTTCCTGCTGCTCGTCATCGGCGCGTTCCTGCTGCTGGAGCGGGGGCAGCTGGGGTTCGCGGTGTTGCTGGCCGCCGTGGCCACCGCGGCGCGGCCGGTGGCGCCCGCGCTGGTGGTGGGGCTGCTCGCGCGGCGGCTGGAGTGGAAGCGCGAGCGCGGCCTGAAGTGGGGCCTCGTGGACCTGTTGCCGGTGTTCGCGGCGGCGGGCTTCGTGCTGTACGTGCTCTACCAGTGGAAGGCGTTCGGCGAGCCGTTCGCGTTCGTGAAGGTGCAGTCCGCGCCGGGGTGGGACCAGAAGCCGGGCTGGCGCACGTGGGCGAAGCTGCGCTGGTTCCAGGGCTTCAGCCGGGAGATGTCGCTGTCGGACGGCCTCCGGCTGGTGGGGCACGCCGCCGTCACGCTGGGCGCGCTCTCGCTGGTGTGGCCGACGGCGAAGCGGCTGGGGTGGGGCTATGGCGTCTACGCGCTGGCCATCGTGGGGCTGCCCGCCATGTCCAGCAAGGACTTCATGGGCATGGGGCGCTACCTGCTGGCCGCCTTCCCGCTGTTCCTGACGCTGGCGTTGCTGCTCAGGGAGCGCCCCCGCTTGCGGTGGGGCGTGCTGGCCACGAGCGCCTGCGCGATGCTGGCGTTGACGGTGGCGTATGGCGCCGCGGAGTACGTGTCATGAGCGGGCGGATGACGCCGGATGCGGAGGCCGCGTCGTGAGCGGACGGATGGCCCAGGTGCTGGCGCTCTACGCGGGGCTGCCCGCGAGCGAGCGGTTCCACGTGCACGCGCGAGCGTCCTCGGCGCCGCTGCTCGAGGTGGCCTCCCGCCTGCCGCGAGGCACGGTGGCGGACATCGGCTGTGGGCATGGGCTGCTGTCCGCGCTGCTGGCGGTCTCGGGGTCAGAGCGCCGCGTGCTGGGCGTGGACCTGGATGAGCGCAAGGTGCGCTGGGCGCGGCAGGCCCTGGCGGGCTTGCCCAACCTGACGCTGGACGTGGGGTCGGTGGAGCAGCTGGCGCTGGCGCACCCCGGCACGCTCGACGCGGTGGTGGTCTGCGACGTGCTGTACCTGCTGCCCGAGGCGCGGTGGCCCGGCTTTCTCCAGTCCGTGCGAGGGCTGCTCCGGCCCGGCGGGCGCTTCCTGTTGAAGGAGGTGGAGGGAGACGGCTCCTGGAAGCACGCCAAGGCGCTCGCGCAGGAGTGGGTGATGGTGTCGCTCCTGGGCCGCACGAAGGCCAGCGGCGGCATGGTGCTCAAGTCGCGCGTGGACGGCGAGCGCCTGCTGCGCGACGCGGGCTTCGAGGTGCGCGAGGTGGTGGGGCTGGGCGCGGGCTACACGACGCCGCACCTGCTCTACGACGCCGAGGCCCGCTAGCCACTTCGCGCGGGCCCCCCGAACCCCGGGTGTTCGCGGGCGTGACGGGGCTTCGCCTCAGCCGAGCGCGCCGTAGCTCGCGAGCGCGATGTTCCGCTCCGCGAGCTTCGCCTTCACCCGGGGACTGGTGAGCGCCGCCAGCTCCGCGTCCCAGCCGTAGCGCCACGCCGGATCCTCCGGCACGTGCGGCGCGCCCTCGCCGGGGTGACACCCCAGCTCGAAGTCGCCCGCGGGCAGCGCGTCCAGCACCGCGAGCAGCGCGGGTTCATCCAGCCGGCCCGCCTCGAACACGCCCCCCGCGCTCACCCGCCGCACGCCCGGCCGAGCCCTGGGCGCCGTGCGCGCCAGCACCGCCAGCACCGTGGTCTTCAACGCGGGCCCCGGCGCCCGGAGCCACGCCGCGCGCGGCAGCGCATCCGGCCAGCGCAGGGGCAACGCCTCCCGCGCCGCGATCCCCTCCACCACGGATCGCACGCCCGGCAACAGGTGCAGGTGCTGGTGCCCGTCCAGGTGGTCCACCTCCGCGCCCAGCTCCCGCGCGCGGGACAGCTGCGCGGTCAGCTCCCGCTCCAGCTCCTCGCGCCGCACCCGCCCCGTGAGCCACGCCTTCGCGAAGTCCGCCCAGCTGCCCCGGAGCCGTCCCCCCGGCGCCACCGTCCGCACGGAGTCCTCCGGCGCGGCGCAGGGCAGGCGCGTGGAGAGCGCCAGATGCACGCCCACCGGCAGGCCCTGCGCCTTCGCCCGGCCCACGGCCTCGGCCGCCGAGGGGCCCATGGACAGCAGCGTCGCGCTGGTGACGATGCCGTCGCGGTGCGCCCTCAGGATGCCCGCGTCCAGCGACGGATGCAGGCCCAGGTCATCCGCGTTGACGATGAGGCGCGTGCGCGGCCCCATGGAAACCTACCCGCGCCCCGCGCTGCCTGACACCGAGCGCAGGGGCTGCACCGACGGCGGCAGCCGCACCGGCTGCTGCGGCGCGGACGGCGAGCGCGTCTCCGGGTACAGGTTCACCAGCTCCTTCACCATCTTCAGGATGACTGACGGCGAGGCCAGCGTGGAGATGCCGCGCGTGCGCGGGAAGTAGTCCACGCCCATCTGGAACACGCGGAAGCCCTTGCGGATGGCCTTCACCACCAGCTCCGCGTCGATGAACGAGCCCTGGCTCTTGAGCTCCATCGACTCCAGCACCCGGCGGTGCATCAGCTTGAAGCTGAAGTTCACGTCCTTGATCTGGATGTCGAACAGCGCCCGGATGAGCAGGTTGTAGACGAACGAGTACACGATGCGCTTGGGGCCCTCGCTCGTGCGGTCGAACCGGAAGGCGCAGATCATGTCCGCCTCCAGGTAGTCCATCAGGTGCAGCGCCCGCTCCAGCTCCCGCATGTCCCACGGCAGGTCGATGTCCGAGTACAGCACCAGGTCCTTCGTGCTCGCGGACAGCCCCGTGCGCATCGCCCCGCCCAGCTTCAGGTTCACGGGGTGGGTGATGACCCGCAGCTGAGGCACCTTCGCGGCCAGTGCGTCACAGACCTCCTGCGTCCGGTCCGTGGAGGCGTCGTTGACGACGATGATTTCAAAGTCGTCGGTGAGCTTCGGCAGGACTTCCAGGGCGCGGCTGACTGCGCGCTCCACGTAGTCCTCTTCGTTCCAGGCGGGGAAGAAGAGGCTGATGCTCGGGTACTTGGCCACGGTCGTCATCTCGCGCGCGTTCCATCCAGAAGGAAACGGGCGCTCGGTACCAGAGGGTCAACCCGGTGGCAAACCCCATGGCCCTTCTCGTGACAAACCCTTATAGTACCGCGTAATCATCATTTTACGGGGACACGGTGAAAGCCCAGCCCTACTCGCTTCTGGTGGTGGATGACTCGCAGATGTTGCTGCCACAACTGGTGCGCGCGCTCGGTCCGGAGGACTTCGCGCTCCGGGTGGCGCGCTCCAGCCAGGAGGCGCTGGGGCTGACCCAGGAGGTAGACGGCGTCCTGCTCTGCCCCGGCGAAGGGGACCCCGCCGCGGCCCACGACCTGATGGAGGCCCTCACCCCTCCCCAACCCGCGCCCCGGCCCGCGGTGGTCGTCCTGGCACCCCCGGAAGCGCGGGTCCTTCGCTTCACCGCCCTGCGCCGGGGTGCTGAGGTGATTCTGACCCCCTTGGACGAGGAAGAGCTGCGTCTGAGGCTCTACCGGAGCCTGGAGGCGCACTCCAAGTGGAAGTCACTCCACTCCCAGGTGGAGGAGCTGCGGCGGCTGGCGGTGACGGACGGGCTCACCCAGGTGCACAACCACCGCTACTTCCAGGAGCGGCTGCGCGAGGAGTTCCGCCGGGCGCAGCGCTACGACGAGAGCCTGTCGCTCATCCTGGTGGACCTGGACCACTTCAAGAACATCAACGACGCCCACGGCCACGGCGCCGGGGACCGGGTGCTGCGGGAAGTGGCCGCCGCCCTCCAGCACAGCGTGCGGGAGACGGACCTGGTGGCCCGCTACGGAGGGGAGGAGTTCGCCATCCTGCTGCCCTGCACCCACCTGCCCGGCGCCCTCACCGTGGCCGAGCGCATCCTCAAGGGCGTCCGGGAGCTGCACGCCGGCCCGGAGGGGGCCCTGCGCGTCACCGCCTCGCTGGGCGTCTCCAGCTTCCCCCACCGCGCCATCCTCGCCCCCGAGCAGCTCCTGGTGACCGCCGACGAGGCCCTCTACCGAGCCAAGCGCGAGGGCCGCGACCGCGTCTGTCTGCACCCCCCCGCGCCCCTGTTCTCCGCGCCGCCCTCCCGGGCTGGCTGACCCAGGGGTCAAAAACCCGGGGTCGGATTTGACCCGTTTGAAAGGGGAGGGTCTATAATGACCCTGACCCTTTTTGTCATGTCCTGGAAAATGGGCGTGATTCCCGGGGTTTATCCAAATCTCCGGTTTGGCAAGGCCATTGCAAATGTCGGACTCCGGAAAGTCCATGGGAACCCTGGTGGCACAAGCGCAGGCGCAGGACCCGGTCGCCCGAGGGCGGCTGCTGCTCGTGGACGACGAGGAGAACATCCTCAAGTCCATCCGGCGGGTGCTGCGACGTGGTGAGTGGGACATCGAGACGGCGACGGACGCGGAGACGGGCCTGCGCGCGCTGGAGCGGTTCCGCCCGGAGGTCGTCATCTCCGACTTCCGCATGCCGGGGATGAACGGGGTGGAGTTCCTCACCCAGGTGAAGCTCCAGGAGCCCCGGGCCCAGCGCATCATGCTGACGGGGCAGGCGGATCAGCAGGCCATCGAAGAGGCCATCAACCGCTCCGAGATCTTCCGCTTCATCTCCAAGCCCTGGAACGACAGCCACCTGGTGCTCACGGTGAAGAGCGCCTTCGAGCAGTACGCGCTCCACACGGAGAACGACCGGCTCTACCGCGTCACCCAGGAGCAGAACGCGGAGCTCAAGCAGCTCAACGCGGACCTGGAGGAGCGCGTCGCGGTGCGCACGCGCCTGCTGTCCGCGGCCAAGCGCGAATGGGAGCTGTCCTTCGACTGCATGGAGACGCCGCTCGCGGTGGTGCGCGCGCGGGACTTCGCGGTGCGCCGGGCCAACGTCGCGTACGCGCAGGTGGCCCGCCGCTCCATCGAAGAGGTGCCCTCCGACGTCCCGTGCCACCAGTACCTCTTCGGCCGGGACACGCCGTGCGCGGGCTGCCCGCTGCCCTCCGCGATGGAGAGCGGCAAGGGCGCGCGGGGCGAGGTGCAGCAGGGCGGGCGCAGCTACGTGGTGGCCGCCTATCCGTTCTCCGGCGACGACCGCGCGGTGTGCACCTACCGCGACGTCACCGAGGAGCAGGCGATGACGCGCCGGCTCATCGAGACGGAGAAGATGGCCGCGGTGGGGCAGCTGGCGGGCGGCGTGGCCCACGAAATCAACAACCCGCTGGGCGGCATCCTGGCCTTCGCGCAGCTCATGTCGCGCGACGCGGGCCGCAGCGACGGCGACCTGGAGTCGCTGAAGCTGATTGAAGAGAGCGCGCTGCGCTGCAAGCGCATCGTGGAGAGCCTGCTGAAGTTCAGCCGGCACAGCCGCGTGGAGGACCGCCGCCTCTTCGACGTGTCCAAGTGCGTGGAGGACGCGGCGGTGCTCTTCCGCGCGCAGCTCAAGTCCATGCCCAAGGTGGAGCTGACGCTGGGCCTCAAGGACGGCCTCCCCAAGGTGTACGGCGACCCCGGCACGCTCGCGCAGGTGGTGCTCAACCTGCTGCAGAACGGCCTCCAGTCGCTGCCCCAGGCCGAGGGGCGCCTGTCCCTGGAGACGGGGCGCGAGGGCGACCGGACCTTCTTCGCGGTGACGGACACCGGGACGGGCATCGAGGAGCGCCACCTGCCGCGCATCTTCGAGCCGTCCTTCACCACCAAGCCTCCCGGCGAGGGCACGGGCCTGGGCCTGTCCATCGCCTATCGCATCGTCCAGGACCACGGGGGCACCTTCCAGGTGGACACCCACGTCGGCCAGGGCTCCCGCTTCACCGTCTTCCTGCCCATTCCCCTGCAGCTCGAGAGGTTGCCGTGAACCAAGTCAAGCGCGCCAAGGTCCTCGTCGTGGATGACGACTCCGTCGTCCTCAAGGCCGTCACCCAGATCCTCCAGCGGGAGGGGCACCCGGTCGTGGCCATCGACGACGCGGTGGAGGGGCTCGCGGCGGCGAAGGATCCGTCCATCGACGTGGTCGTGCTGGACATCAAGATGCCGCACCTGTCCGGCATGGACCTCCTGCGCGCCATCAAGGCGGACCGCCCGGACGTGGAGGTCATCATGATGACGGCCTTCGCCACCGTGGAGACGGCGGTGGAGGCGGTGAAGGCGGGCGCGTACGACTACCTCACCAAGCCCTTCGAGAACATCGACGAGGTGAGCCTCACGGTGGCCAAGGCCGCCGAGCGCAAGGCGCTGAAGGACCGCACCCGCGCGCTGGAGGAGGCGCTCACCGCGCGCAGCCAGTTCGAGGACCTCATCGGTCAGTCCTCGCAGATGCGCGCCGTGTTCAAGCTGGTGGAGACCGTCAGCCACTCCACCGCCACGGTGCTCATCCAGGGTGAGAGCGGCACGGGCAAGGAGCTGGTCGCCCGCGCCATCCACTACCGCAGCGCGCGCCGGGACAAGCCCTTCGTCGCCGTCAACTGTTCGGCGCTCACGGAGACGCTGCTGGAGAGCGAGCTCTTCGGCCACGTGAAGGGCAGCTTCACCGGCGCCACCGGCAACAAGAAGGGCCTCTTCGAGGCGGCCGACGGCGGCACCATCTTCCTGGACGAGATTGGCGACGTGCCCCCGGCCACCCAGGTGCGCCTGCTGCGCGTCCTCCAGGAGGGCGAGGTCAAGCGCGTGGGCGCCAACGAGCCCGTGAAGGTGGACGTGCGCGTCATCGCCGCCACGCACGTGGACCTGTCGCGCGCCAAGGAGCAGGGCAAGTTCCGCGAGGACCTGTTCTACCGCCTCAACGTCATCACCATCGACCTGCCGCCCCTGCGCGACCGCCCGGAGGACGTGCCGCTGCTCGCGCACCACTTCCTCAAGGTCTACGCCTCCAAGGCGGACAAGAAGGTCACCGGCATCAGCCCGCGCGCCATGGAGGCGCTCACCTGCAACCGGTGGACGGGCAACGTGCGCGAGCTGGAGAACGTCATCGAGCGCGCCGTCGTGCTCACGGCCAACGACGCCATCGACGTGGAGGACCTGCCGCCCGGCTTCCAGGCCGCGCCCCAGGCCGACTCGGCGGTGGAGGTGTTCAGCCTGGCGCACCTGCCGTATGCCCAGGCCAAGCGCCTGGCCATGCGCGCCTTCGAGCGCCGCTACCTGTCCGCGCTCTTGGAGAAGAACAACCACAACGTCTCCAGCGCGGCGCGCGCGGCGGGCGTGGACCGCTCCAACTTCCGCCGCCTGCTCAAGCAGTACGAGGTCGCCGGCCGCAGCATGAAGCCGCGCTCGCCCAAGGGCCCGGACGCGGACAGCGGGGCGGCCGTGCCCGCGCTGGAAGCCGTGTCTTGATGGGCCCTGTCCGGGAGGGGCGGCGCCTTCAGCCGTCCTCTCCGGGCTCGCGCTCGCCGCGCCGGGCGGCGAGCTGCTGCTGGATGGCTTCGTAGCGCTCGGACAGCTCCGCCTCGAAGCCGTTCTGCGTCGGGGTGTAGAAGCAGCGCGAGCGCAGCGCTTCGGGCAGGTAGTCCTCCGGGACGTAGTTGCCCTCGAAGTTGTGCGGGTACTTGTACCCGCCGCCGTAGCCCAGCGACTTCATCAGCTGGGTGGGCGCGTTGCGCAGGTGCATGGGCACCGGCAGCGCGCCCTCCTTCGTCACCGCCTCGCGCACGGCCGCGTACGCGGCGATGACGGCGTTCGACTTGGGCGCGAGCGCCAGGTACGTCACGGCCTGCGTGAGGGGCAGGGTCCCTTCGGGCAGGCCCATCAGCTGGAAGGCCCGCAGCGCGTCCACCGCCACGCCCAGCGCGCGGGGGTCCGCGTTGCCCACGTCCTCCGACGCGAAGATGACCATGCGGCGGAAGATGAAGACGGGGTCCTCGCCCGCCTCCAGCATCCGCGTCATCCAGTACAGCGCCGCGTCCACGTCGCTGCCGCGCATGGATTTGATGAAGGCGCTGACGACGTTGTAGTGCTCCTCGCCGCCCTTGTCGTAGAGCAGCATCTTCTGCTGGAGCGCCTCCTCCGCCACCTTGCGGTCCACCGCCGTGCGGCCGTAGGCCGCCGCGGCCTCCAGCGCGGTGAGGGCCTTGCGCGCGTCGCCACCGGCCGCGTCCGCGATGAACTCCAGCGCCGCGTCGTCCACCGTCACCTTGCCGCCCAGGCCGCGCGGGTCCGCCACCGCGTGGCGCATCACCGCGATGAGCTCCTCCTGCTCTAGCCCGCGCAGGGTGATGACGCGGCAGCGGGAGAGGAGCGCGGCGTTCACCTCGAACGAGGGGTTCTCCGTGGTGGCGCCAATCAGCGTGACGGTGCCCTTCTCCACGTGGGGGAGCAGCGCGTCCTGCTGCGACTTGTTGAAGCGGTGGATTTCGTCGATGAAGAGCAGCGTGCGCTGGCGGTGGAGCTTCCAGCGGTCCTGCGCGCGGGCCACCGTCTCGCGGATGTCCTTCACGCCCGCGAGCACCGCGGACATGGTCTCGAAGGCGGCGCCGGTGGAGCGCGCGACGAGCTGGGCGAGCGTCGTCTTGCCCGTGCCGGGCGGGCCCCAGAGGATGAGGCTGGGCACCTGGTCGCTCTCCAGGGCGCGGCGCAGGAAGCGGCCCTCCCCGGTGAGGTGCTCCTGGCCCAGGTACTCGCTGAGCGAGGTGGGGCGCATGCGCTCGGCGAGCGGCGCCAGGACGGCCTGTTCCTTCTGGCTGGCGTGGTCGAAGAGGTCCATGGGGTCCGCAAACCTAGCGTCCAAATCTCCCTGTCGCGCCCCCTTGTGATGTCCGGGGCTGGGCAGGTGCGTCATTTTCCTTGGAGGGCTGGCTGGCGGGCTGGACTAGAACCTGGGGGGCGTGAAGACCCTGGCCATCGTCGCGAAGCGAGACACCCCGCAGGCCGTGGCCCTGGCGGCGGAGATCCACGAACGGCACCCGGACCTGACCGTCCTGGCGGACCGCGCCCTGGCGCACGCGCTGAACTGGCCGCGCATGGAGGACCGGGAGCTGGCGTCGCGCGCGGACCTGGTGGTGGTGCTGGGCGGGGACGGCACCCTCATCTACGCGGCGCGGCTGTTGGGGGGCCGCGACGTGCCCATCATCGGCGTGAACCTGGGCAGCCTGGGCTTCATGACGGAAGTGTCCGTGGAGGAGCTCTTCAGCCGGCTGGACGACGTGCTGGCGGGGAACTTCCACGTGGACTCGCGGATGAAGCTGTCGTGCCGGCTCCTGCGCGGGGGCAAGGTCCTCATCGAGGACGAGGTCCTCAACGACGTGGTCATCAACAAGGGCGCGCTCGCGCGCATCGCGGACCACGAGACGTCCATCGACGGGGTGCCCATCACCACCTACAAGGCGGACGGCGTCATCCTGGCCACGCCCACCGGCTCCACGGCGTACTCGCTGTCCGCGGGCGGGCCCATCGTGCACCCCTCGGTGGACTGCACCATCCTGTCGCCCATCTGCTCGCACGCGCTCACCCAGCGCTCCATCGTGGTGCCGGCGGACCGCACGATTCGCGTCACGCTGAAGAGCGAGACGGCGGACACGTACCTCACGCTGGATGGACAGACGGGGCACTCGCTGCAGGGCGGCGACTGCATCGAGGTGGTGCGCTCGCCCAACCGCGTGGCCCTGGTGCGCAACCCCGGCGTGGCCTACTTCACCATCCTCCGTCAGAAGCTCCACTGGGGCGAGCGCTGACGGACGGGGTGGGGCTCCCCTCCGGGGCGAGCGCTGGGGTAGCGTCCAGCCCGTGACGACGGGTGGGCCCACGACGCGCTTCGGGAAGTACGAGCTGCAGGAGCGCCTGGGCGCGGGCGGGATGGCCGTGGTGCACCGCGCGCGCTTCACCGTGGCGCAGGGGGTGTCCCGGTCCGTGGTCATCAAGCGCGTGAGGGATCCGTTCGCGCAGGACCCCGCCTTCGTGCAGATGTTCCTCAACGAAGCGCGCATCTCCATGGGGCTGTCGCACGGCAACATCGTCCAGGTCTTCGACTTCGGGCAGGAGGAAGGGGAGTACTTCCTGGCCATGGAGTGGGTGGACGGGCAGCCCCTGTCGAAGGTGCTCAAGCGCTCGAAGCTGAAGGGCCTGTCGCACCTGCCGGCGCCGCTGGCGGTGCAGCTGCTCATCGAGGTCTGCAAGGGCCTGCACCACGCGCACACGCGCCGCGACGAGCAGGGCCGCGCGCTGGGGCTGGTGCACCGCGACGTGTCGCCGGACAACGTCCTGGTGAGCCACGAGGGAGAGGTGAAGCTCACCGACTTCGGCATCGCGAAGGCGCAGCTGTCCGGGCGGCCGGAGACGGAGGCCGGCGTGGTGCGCGGCAAGTACCTCTACCTGTCCCCGGAGCAGACGCGGGCGGAGGCGGTGGACGCGCGCTCGGATGTGTACACGGCGGGCGTGGTGCTCTTCGAGCTGCTCACCGGCCGCAGGCCCGTGGAAGGGGACACGCGCGAGGTGATGGAGCGCATCGCGAAGGGCCACCTCACGCCCGCGCAGACGTACGCGCCGGACCTGGACCCGTCCCTGGGGGCCCTGGTGTCGCGGGCGCTGGCGCTGAAGCGCGAGGATCGCTTCCTCAGCGCGGAGGACTTCCAGCGCGCGCTGGCGGAGTGGCTGGCGTACCGGGCGCCGCTGTTCCCCGCGTCCACGCTGCGCCACCTGATGGGCTGGCTCTTCGAGGAGGAGCTGAAGCTCGCGGGGCAGCCGCCGCGCATCCCGGAGTCCTTCCTGCGTCAGGTCGCGGTGTGGACGGGGGAGGGAGGGGGCGGGGGGCCGGAGGAGCCGTCGCGGGCGTCGTCGGTGCACCGCGCGCACGCGACCGCGTTTCCGGAAGACCATGTGCCCGGGGCGCTCGTGGGGGCCGCCGCGGAGGAGTCCAGCGGAGTGGTGCCCGGCTGGGTCTGGCCGGCGCTCGTCGCCGTCGCGGTGCTGTTCTTCGTGGGGCAGGCGGTGCTGCCGCAGGTGTCCGCGCCGTCGGTGCGCAAGCTCCAGGTGGTGACGAATCCGCCCGGCGCGGCGGTGCACTGGGACGGCACGCAGGTCGGGATGACGCCGATGACCGTCCGCGTCGCCCCGGGGCAGGCGTCCCATCAGTTGGAGTTGCGGTTCGTGGGGTATCGGCCGTGGACGACCTCCGTGTCGGAGGCGGCGGTCCCCGAGCGGGTGCAGGTGGCGCTGGAGCGGCTGCCGCCCCCGCCGCCTCCGCCCGAGCCGGTGGTGGAGCCGCGGGTGAAGGACTCGCCGCCGGACGTGCCGGAGCGCAAGCGGAGTCCGGTGAGCCTCCGGAAGGAGAGCCGCGACGCGATGGATTGGATGGCGCAGTCCCCCGCGGCGGGCGCGGCGTACACGCTGGGCCAGGAGCTGCTCGTGGCCGGCAAGACATCCCAGGCGGGTGAGGAGTTCTGGCGCTGCCTGGAGCTGAAGGCGACGGCCGCGGAGTGCCACCTGGGCCTGGGGCGCGTGGGGGCGCGGACGGACCGGGACGCCATGGCCCGGGAGGGCTACGAGCGCTATCTGGACCTGCGTCCGCGAGGCGCGGGGGCGGACGAGGCGCGCCGGTATCTCAACTCCCGGTCGGCCCGGTAGCGCGGCGAGCGGCGATGTTCCTCGTCCTGTCCAAGCTCTTGGATCTGCTGCTCTCGCCGCTCACCTGGGGGCTGCTCCTGGGCGTCGCGGGCCTGCTGCTGCGCCGGTGGAAGCGCCTGTCGGTGGGCTGTCAGGTGGCGGCGGGGGTCGTGCTGTATGCGTTCTCCATCGAGCCCACGGTGGCGGTGCTGACGCGCGCGACGGAGGCGGCCGCGGTGAGCACCTGGCGGCCGGACACCGTGTACGACGCGGTCATCCTGCTGGGCGGCGGGTTGGATGCGGCGGCCACCGAGCGCTCAGGCCAGCCGGAGTACAACGCCGCGCCGGAGCGGATGATGCGGACGTTCGAGCTGCTGCATGACGGCCGCGCGAAGCAGGTGCTGATCTCGGCCGGCACCCTGGACACGAGGCCCGAGGCGCTGGTGGAGGCGGACGTGCTGGCCGCGCAGTTGGAGCACTGGGGCATCGCGCCCGAGCGCATCGTGAAGGAGGGGCGCAGCCGCAACACCCGTGAGAACGCGCTGGAGTCGGCGCCGCTGGTGCGCGAGCACGGCTGGAAGTCGCTCCTGCTGGTGACGAGCGCCGCGCACCTGCCGCGCGCGGCCGGCTGCTACGCGGCGGTGGGGCTGCGGGCGGACACGCTCGCGGTGGACATCCGCTCCTCGTCCCTGCCCCTGGGGAGCATGAGCTGGTTGCCGCGGGCCGGAGGCCTCAGCCAGAGCACGGACATGCTGCGCGAGCTGGCGGGGAGGGTCGTGTACCGGCTGCGTGGCTGGACCACGCCCTGGCGGTAGGGACGGGGGGCTCGAAGCGGTCCGCCCGCGCACCGGCGCGGGCGCGTGGCCCGCTACTTCATGGACGGCGTCACGTGGACTCCGCCCGGAGGCGCCCCCACCAGCGCGATGCGCCCCTGGGGCTTCGCGCGGGGCGCGGGCTTGCCCGTGCTGAAGGCTCGACTGAGCACGTCCCACGGTGAGGGGATGTCCTTGCTCATGGGGAGCAGGGGCACGTCCTTGAGCATCGTGTAGCCGTCGTTGCCCGCGGCCACGAAGCTCAACGTGGCCAGCCGGTACACCGCCGCGTCGTCCAACGGCCGTCCCTTCACCTCCACCTTCGTCACGCGCTCGCCCGGCGCCTTGCGCAGGTCGTAGGTGAAGCGCAGGCCGGACACCTGCGGGAATCGGCCCGGAGGCTTGCCATCCACGCTGTTCAGGCTGACGCCATTCTCCAGCGCCGCGCGCAGCGTGGCGCCCTTCACATCCAGCACGACCAGCTCGTTGCGGTAGGGCATGAGCGAGTACAGCTCGCGCCGGGTCATCCTCCCGGCGGGCAGCACCCGGTCCGCGCGGACGGCGCCTCCGTTGACGAGCGCCACCTCCGCGCCCGTGGCCTCGCGGAACGCATCCGCCAGGAACGAGCCCAGGTTCGTCTCCCCCAGCCGGTTCTGCGCGCTGCGCGCATCCAGCGCCACGGGCGAGCGGCCAATCCCCTCCGCCAGCGTGGCCAGCAGCGGCGCGTAGGGCTTCATCTGCTCATCGAACGCCGCGTCGTTGGGGACCTTGGAGGTGATGGGAATCACCTTCCACGCCAGCTTCTTCACCGCGCCCGTCTTCGCGTCCAGGTCCAGCGTGAGCCGGCCCAGGTCGATGGCGTCCTCGTCCAGCTTGAAGATGGGCGTGCCCGCGACCGTCTCCTCCACGCGGTCGTGGTCGTGCCCGCCGATGATGAGGTCCACGCGCACGCACTTGGCCAGCTCGCGGTCCTGCTCCACCGAGAGGTGCGTGAGCCCCACCACGAGCTGCGCGCCCGCGGCCCGCAGCTCGTCCACGGAGCGCTTCGCCGCCTCGCAGAACGGCGTGATGCGCGTGTCCTTGCCCGGCTTGGACGAGTTCTGCGTCTCCGGCAGCACCACGCCGAAGAGGCCCACCTTCACGCCGCCGACGTCGCGCAGGTCCCACGCCTTGAGCCCGTCGAACACCTGCCCCGACTTCTTGCTCAGCACGTTGGCGCCCAGCCACGGGAAGCGGGACTGGTGGATGCGCGCGCGCAGCACGTCGTCCCCGAAGTCGAACTCGTGGTTGCCCACCGTGGAGTAGTCCAGGCCGAGCGCGTTCCACGCGTCGATCATCTGCTTGCCCTTGAGCGCCTCGCCCGCCACCTCCGCGGACGACTCCACCGACGGGGAGAGGGTGTCGCCCGCCAGCAGCGTGAGGACGTGCGGCGACTCCTTCAGCGCCTGCTGGCGCAGCGTGGCCACGCGCGACAGCCCGCCCCGGTTCTGGGCGGTGGGCTGGAACTGGTAGACGTCATTGAGGTGGAGGATCGTGAGCCGGACCGTGTCGGCGGGCGGTGTCGGCGAGTCGGCCCCGGAGGCCCGGGTGGCCAGCACCAGCGCGAGCGGCAGCAGCACCGCCCAGGTGCTCACGGTCTTCTTCATCATCGGCAAGTCGTTCTCTGGCAGGGGGACGGGGGAGCGCCAATCCCACTCGGCCTAGCGCACTCGGCGCATGAAGGCGAGCGGACTGGACATGGCGCAACGCGCAAGCTCGCAGCCCTTCTTCCCGGAGGATGAAGGGCATCCGGCCAGCCGCGCGGTCCTCCCTCAGACGGTGTAGCGCCGCCCCTGCGCCAGCGGTTCGATGACGCTGCCGCTCGCGTCGAACAGGTCCGGGTAGTGGATGAGGCGCATCTTCGCGCGCGTGGCCTCCGGCAGGGCGGCGAGCTTCTCGTAGGGCGTGTGCACCCCGTAGTTCGTCTCGTGGATGACGAGGTCCGCTTCCGACAGCCACGCGATGAGGCCTTCGTCGAACGCGGTGTCCGCGCTGTAGCCCAGGCACCGGCCTCCGGCGCGGATGCGGAACGCGGTGGTGGGCACGTGGTGGTAGGTGAAGCGGCACTCGATTTCGAACGGGCCGTGGCGCACCGCGCGCTCCAGGTGCAGCGGCGTGTGCGTGAAGTAGTCCTCGAAGTGCTTGTCGCTGGGCCCCGCGCCGTGCTCCTCGATGAGGCACTCCATGCCCGCGGCCAGGTGGCCCTCCCAGAGGCGCCGGGTGATGCTCGGGTGCGCGAGCAGCTCCATCTTCCGCTGCAGCACGAAGAACGAGAAGTAGGCCAGGCTCTCCAGCCCGGAGGCGTGGTCCGCGTGCAGGTGCGTGAGGGCCACGGCGCTGACGCGCTCCACGTCCAGCGGCACGCCAGAGGACTCGGAGGCCTCGCGCATCATCTTGCGGATGGGGTGCGGGCAGTCGATGAGCAGCACCTGGTCCTCCGCCTCCACCGCGAGGCACGACGAGTAGTGGAGCGCGGAGAAGGCATCACCGACGCCGAGGGGAATGAAGGACAGGCTCATGGGTGGCTCCGGACGGAAGGGGACAGCCGCTCGCGCAGCTTCGCGACGACGGCGGGAGGGCAGTAGGCGGACACGTCCTCGCCGCGCGTGATGCGCTCCTTGAGCGCGCTGCTGGACACCTCGGCGAGGTGCGCCTCCGCGGGGAGGAAGAGGGTGGACAGTTCAGGCGCGAGCGCCCGGTTCATCTGCGCCAGCTCCGTCTCGAACTGCGCATCCGTGGCGCCGCGGACCCCGCGCAGGAGCACGCTCGCGCCAATCTCCCGCGCCAGCTCCACGATGAGCCCTTCGGTGAACGTGACGGTGACGTTGGGGTGCCGCGCCACGGCCTCACGGATGAGCGCGATGCGCTCGTCCGCCGTGAGCAGCGTGCGCTTGTTCGGGTTGACGGCCACCACCACCACCACGTGGCTGAAGAGGCGGGCCGCCTGGCGCACCACCGACAGGTGTCCCGCCGTGACGGGGTCGAAGCTGCCTGCGTAGATCGCGATGGTCATCACGACACCTCACGAGTCCTCCCGGCCCTTGAAGGTCCGGGGGAAGAAGACAGACCGGCCCCGCGCGGCGGGGGGGAAGGGGGCCTCATTCGTCGTCCTTCGCGCTGGCCGCGTCCAGGAGCCCCGCCGCCATGCGCTTCACGGTGCCCGCCGCGGACCCCGGAGGCACGAGCCCGGGCGCGCTCGCGGAGAGCACGAAGTAGCCCTGGATGGCGGCGAAGAGGCCCGCGGCCAGCGGACGCGCGCGGCGCTTGCCCACCACCGCCGCGACCAGTGACTCCAACTGCTCCAGGTCCGCGCGGACGACCTCCTCGTAGGCGACGCGGACCTCCGGCTGCCGGATGGCCTCCGCGCTGATGGTCACCCAGCCCGCCACCGCCGCCACGTCCGCGTCCGGCCCGGTGGCGAGGAACGCCTCCACGAACGCCTCCACCCGCCCGCGCGCGTCGTCCGCCGGAAGCTTCGACAGCCGGCTGGCGAAGCGCTGCCGCGCGCGAGACGCCAGCGAGCGCACCAGGGTCAGGAGGATCTCCTGCTTGTCCTCGAAGTGGTAGTGCACCAGCCCCGCGCTCAGCCCGGCCGCGCGGGCGATCTCCGCCACCGACGCGCCCTCGTAGCCGCGCTCGGCCATGGCCTTGAGCAGCCCGGCGACAATCTGCTCCCGGCGCGCTTCGGTGTTGGAGGGTCGAGGCATGGTCCGATTTGTTTCTAGGTTGTGTGACCAACTTATAAACACGCCCGGCGCGGCCGTCAACCGGACCCGCGTGCCGCCGGGGCCGGGACGGCGTGCCTGGGGAGGAGGGTGGCCTAGAAGGTGAGGAGGGAGGTGACCTTGTCCGGGCCCAGCCGCTTCGCGCCCTCGAGGAAGTCGAGGGTGATGAGGAAGCTGTAGCCGACAATCTGCCCGCCCAGCCGTCCGATGAGCCGGCCCGTGGCGTCGGCGGTGCCGCCCGTGGCGAGCACGTCATCCACCACGAGGACGCGCTCGTTCTGGAGGATGGCGTCCTCGTGCATCTCCACGCCGTCCGCGCCGTACTCCAGCGAGTAGCGCTCCACGATGCGCTTGTGGGGGAGCTTGCCGGGCTTGCGCGCGGGGACGAAGCCGGCGTCCAGGGCCAGCGCGATGGGGGCGCCCAGGAGGAAGCCGCGCGACTCCACGCCCACGACCTTGGTGATGTGCTGGCCCCGGAAGGGGGCGGACATGGCGTTGACCACGCGGCCGAAGAGGCGGGGGTCGGCCAGCATGGGGGTGATGTCCTTGAAGACGATGCCGGGCTTGGGGAAGTCCGGCACGTCGCGCAGGACGGCCTGGAGGTCGGAGACGAGCGTGGGGTCGAGGGACATGGGGGCTCCGGAAGGGGGACGGCGGTCAGGGCGGCGGACGCTGCTGGCGGGGGCCCCGGTGCCCCGGGCACCTGTCCCGGGGGGCGTCCGGCCCGTCGGGCCCCCGGGTGGGAGGCCGGAGGGGCGACGGCCGCGGAACGGGCGGGCTGGGACGGGACCAGGACATGGCGGACGTTGATGATCTCACAGCTTCGCGCTGGCGGACCGCATCCGCTGGCCGACGCCGTATTTTTTCCCGCGCGCGGGGAAGCCGTCGCTGTGTTAAGCGAGGCGGTTCCCCCCGACCAAGGAGTCTGGGGCCTTGCAAGCCGTGCAAACCACCGCTGACACCCGAGACCCTCTCTCCCCCCAGGACGGACTCTGGCTTCGCGCCCTCAAGGCCGAGGTCCAGCCCGCCACGTTCAAGAAAGGCCGTGAGGTGGCCGAGGGCCGCCGCGTCTTCGGCCTGACACGTGAACCCGAACGCATCCGCGCGCAGGTCGCGGGACCGTCCGGGGAACGCTACGACGTCGCCCTGGTTCCAGGAGAGGGGAAGGTTGTTTCCTCCTGCACCTGCCCGGTGTGGAACACCATGGGCCCGCATTGCGAGCACGTGGTCGCCGTGGCACTCATCTACGCGGCCCGGTTCCGGCCGCCGCCCCCGCCGCAGAAGGTCGCCCCTCCGCCACCGCCGCCTGACGTGGTGGAGGAAGCGCCCATGGACGACGAGGCGGAGCTCCCCGGCGGAGTGCCGGGGGTGGACGGCGTCGTCCTCCCCGCGCTCGCGAAGGTGGAGAGCTGGCTGGGCCTGTCGTCGCTGCCAGACTACGAGTTCCTCTACCGGCTCACCCCCGCCAACACGAGCACGGGGGGCTCCAACGGCCGCCACTGGGTCGTGGATGTGCGCCGTCAGGACGCGCAGACCAAGGGCCCCGTGCACGTGAAGCGGCTGCTCCAGGCGGGCAGCCGCATCGCGCCCGCGGACGAGCGCATCTTCATGGTGCTGTCGCGCCATGAGCACCGCTACGACTCGCGCATCGTGCTGTCCGACGAGGACCTGTGCGAGGTGCTGGAGCTGCTGCGCCAGCGCCGGGTCATCTACCGGGGCACGCCGCTCGTCTACATGGACGCGCCGGTGCGGCCGCAGATCCACCTGGAGTCGCGTCCGGACGGCGCCACCGCGCAGATCGAGCTGCTGTTCCCGGACGGCGTGGGCTACCCGCTCAAGGACGTCATCGTGCTGGCGGGCCGGCGCACCTGGGTCATCCAGGCGCAGAACCTCCACCCGGTGGAGCCGGACTTCCCGCCGCGCCTGTTGCGCAAGTGGCTGCTGGAGCCGTCCATGGCCTTCCCGGCCGGACAGCTGGACCGGGTGCTGACGTTCTTCGCCGCGCACCTGCCGCGCTTCCGCATGTCGCTGAAGGCGGACGACATCGAAGTCGACGAGTCGGTGGAGCCGCGCTTCGTGCTCACCCTGGAGGGCGCCGCCGAGCGCGTGAAGGTGCAGCTGGCCGCGCGCTACGGACAGACGACCGTGGCGGTGTCCCCCACGGCGACGCACCTGGGCTACGCGAGCGGCGTGGGCGAGGAGGCCCGCAAGCTGTACCGCCGCCGAGACGAGGTGGAGCGCTCCGCGGGCAAGCTGCTCCTGGACCAGGGGCTGCGCTTCGACCCGGGCGCGCAGGCGTTCGACGCGACGGGTGACGTGGCCCTGGAGTTCTGGGCGCGAGGCCTGGCGAGCCTGCCCGCGGAGTGGGAGCGCTACGGCGTGCAGGCGCTCAAGGTGCGGCTGCGTCCGAAGCTCAAGCCGCGCATCCGCGTGGGCATGAGCGGCGTGCAGTGGTTCGACCTGGACGCGGAGTTCGTGACCGACGACCAGGCCGTGGACCTGGGCGCCGTGCGCATGTGGCTGGACTCGGGGCGCAAGTTCGTGCCCCTCAAGGACGGCTCCTTCGCGGAGGCGGACGTCGAGGAGCTCAAGCGCGTCGCGGACCTCCTGGAGGAGGCGGGCGCCATGCCCGGCCGCACCCGCACCCGGTTGCCCCTGCACCAGGCGGTGGCGCTGGACCTGCTCGCGGACCTGAGCGAGTTCACCGAAGTGGAGGCCAAGGCCCGTCAGGCCATGCTCGCCCTGCGCGAGTCCGCGGGCGTGCCCAAGGTGGCCGTGCCGGAGGGGCTCCAGGCCACGCTGCGCCACTACCAGGAGGCGGGCCTGTCCTGGCTTTGGTTCCTCCGCCGCCACGGGCTGTCCGGCATCCTCGCGGACGACATGGGCTTGGGGAAGACCATCCAGTCGCTGAGCCTGATGCAGAAGGTGGCCAACGACGAGGGGCGCAAGCCGTCGCTGGTGGTCGCGCCCACGAGCGTGCTCGCCAACTGGGAGCGCGAGGCGGAGCGCTTCACCCCGGGCCTCAAGGCCATGGTGTGGCACGGGCAGGACCGCCGCGAGCGCGCCGAGGACCTGAAGGGCATGGACCTGGTGCTGACGTCCTACGCGCTGGTGCGCCGCGACCTGGAGCAGCTGTCCCAGGTGGGCTTCCGGTACGTCATCCTGGACGAGGCGCAGAACATCAAGAACGCGGACAGCGCCACCGCGCAGGCCTGCAAGTCGCTGCCCAGCGAGACGCGGCTCGCGCTCACCGGTACGCCGCTGGAGAACCGGCTGTCGGAGCTCTGGAGCATCTTCGACTTCCTGATGCCCGGCTTCCTGGGCAGCGCGGAGGGCTTCAGCGACCGGTACGAGCAGCCCATCCAGGTGGCCAACGACGCCACCGCGAAGGACCGGCTGCGCCGCCGCATCCAGCCCTTCATCATGCGCCGGCTCAAGACGGAGGTGGCCAAGGACCTGCCGCCGAAGACGGAGAGCGTCGCGTGGTGCGAGATGGAGCCCGGCCAGGCCGCGCTCTACCGCGAGGTGCTGGAGGAGAGCCGCCGCAAGGTGCACGAGTCCATCGAGAAGGTGGGCTTCAAGAGGAGCCGCGTGTCCATCCTCGCCGCGCTGATGCGCCTGCGGCAGGTGTGCTGCGATCCGCGCCTGCTCAAGATGCCGCCCGGCACGCTCCTGCCGTCCAGCGCGAAGCTCGAGCGCTTCATGCAGCTGGTGGAGGACCTGGTGGCGGAGGGCCACCGCGCCCTCGTCTTCAGCCAGTTCACGGAGATGCTGGAGCTGCTCAAGCAGGAGGCGGACAAGAAGGGCCTGCGCTACCTCTACCTGGACGGCCGCACCAAGGACCGCATGGGCAAGGTGGACGAGTACAACCGCCCTGACGGCCCGCCGCTGTTCTTCATCAGCCTCAAGGCGGGCGGCACCGGCTTGAACCTCACCGCCGCGGACTACGTCATCCACTTCGACCCGTGGTGGAACCCCGCCGTGGAGGACCAGGCCACGGACCGCACGCACCGCATCGGCCAGACGCGCGCGGTCATCAGCTACAAGCTGATTACGCGCGGCACGGTGGAGGAGAAGATCCTCAGCCTCCAGCGCCGCAAGCGCGACCTGGCCGCCGGCGTGCTCGGCACGGACGGGGACGACATGGGCCGCAACCTCACGGAACAGGACATCCAGGAGCTGTTCACCGAAATCTGATGCGACCCAGGAGCGTGGGAAGGGTTGTAGCCCCAACGGCGCCGCCCTCCCACCCGCTCTCCCGTCGTGCGCACGACCCGAACACCTGTGCAGTGTCATCAGGACCTGCTAGGGTGTTCAGGTGTTGGGGCCGTCGTACGGACCGCGGAGGGCGCGCGTGCTGCTGGGTCTTCGGATTTCGAACGTTGCGGTGATTGAGGAGGTGGAGGTGGCGTTTGGCGCCGGCCTCACCGTCCTCACGGGTGAGACAGGGGCCGGCAAGTCCATTCTCGTGGACGCGCTGGGCCTGCTGCTCGGGGGCAGGGCGGATGCGGACGTCATCCGCGCGGGCTGCGAGGACGCGGCGGTGGAGGGCGTGTTCGCCCGGACGCCCGTGCTCGGCGCGCGCCTGGAGGAACTGGGCCTGCCGGACCTGGGAGAAGAGGTGCTCGTGCGCCGCGTGCTCGGGCGCACCGGGCGCGGAAAGGTCTACGTCAACGGCGCGCTGGTGACGCTGGGCGTGCTGGGGAAGCTCACCCGGGGCGCGGTGGACATCGCCGGCCAGCACGAGCACGTGAGCCTCTTCGACTCCGGGCTGCACCGGGTGCTGCTCGACAAGTACGGGGGCCTGGACGAAGCGCTGGCCGCGTACGGCCGCGAGTGGGCGAACCTGCGGGAGGTGGACGCGCGCATGGACGCCCTGGGCGGTGACGACGCCAAGGTGCGCGAGCGCGCGGAGTTCCTGCGCTTCCAGCTGGACGAAATCACGCGCCTGGAGCCGGAGTCCGGCGAGGACGTGAAGCTGGACGCGGAGCGCCGGCGGCTGGGCAGCGCGCAGAAGCTCAAGCGCCAGGGGGCGGAGGCGGAGCTGCTGGTGGCGGGCGAGGCGCCCTCCGCGGTGGAGATCGTCGGGCGCGCGCTGGGGCTCGTGCACGAGGGCGTCAAGTGCGACGCGACGCTCGCGCCGGTGGCGCAGTCGCTCAGCACGGCGCTGTCCGAACTGGAGGAGGCGGCGCGCCGGCTCAACCGCTACGTGGAGGGGCTGGAGTCCGACCCCGGGCGGCTGGGCGAGGTGGAGGAGCGGCTGGACGCGCTCAAGCGGCTGTGCCGCAAGCACGGCGTGACGCTGGACGGCGTCCTCCAGAAGCGCGGCGAGCTGGAGACGGAGCTGGGCACGCTGGAGAACCGGCGCGAAATCCTGGAGGAGCTGAACCAGGAGCGCCGCCGGGTGGAGGAGCGGGCGCGCAAGGCGGCGCAGGCGCTGTCCCGCGCGCGCAAGGCGAGCGCCGGGGCCTTCTCCCAGCAGGTGCGCGACGGGCTGGGGGGGCTGGCCATGGGCAAGGCCGCCTTCGAGGTGCGCGTCACGCCTGGAGAGGCGCTGCGTCCGGACGGCCTGGACGAAGTGGAGTTCTTCTTCAGCGCGAACCCGGGCGAACCGGCGCGGCCCCTGGCGAAGGTGGCCTCCGGCGGCGAGGCGAGCCGGCTGCTGCTCGCGCTCAAGCGTGCACTGGCGGACAGTGACGCGTGCGGCTGTTACGTGCTGGACGAAGCGGACGCGGGCGTGAGCGGCGCCATCGCGGACGTGGTGGGTCGGATGATTCGCGAGGTCAGCTCCCACCGGCAGGTGCTGTGCATCACGCATCTTCCGCAGGTGGCGGCCTACGCGGACGCGCACCTGCTCATCCGCAAGAGCATGAAGGGGGAGCGCACCGTGTCCCAGGTTCTCCCTCTGGCGGCGGGCCCCGAGCGCACCCAGGAGCTGGCGCGGATGATGTCCGGCGTGGAGGTCACGCGCGAGGCGCTGGGCGCGGCGGAGGCCCTGATGCGCTCGGCCCACCGCTCCCCGCGGGCGCGCCGGGAGTCGGGTCCGGAGGGCACCAGCCCCCGGGGCCGGCTGCGCCGGACGGCCTGAATCGGGGCCGGAAGGTGGGGGTGACCCAGGGGGAGGGGTATGACGCACTGCGAGTTTTCGTGCGCGTCCTTGCCCCCTCCTTGGGGCTCACATAGCATCCGGCGCGTGTCCAGCACCGCAGGGCAGACCGCGGCCCCCCGCCATAAAGTCATCTCCGCTGGCCTGACGGACGTCGGGCGCAAGCGCAATCACAACGAGGACAGCTTCCTCATTGACGATGAGCTCCAGCTCTACGTCGTGGCGGACGGCATGGGTGGGCACGCGGGTGGCGGTACCGCGTCGCGCATCGCCGTCGAGACCATCGACAAGGAGCTGAGGCGCGCGCGAGAAGGGCGAGACAACCCCTTCGTCAGCGTTCCCAACCTCCAGGATTCGCCCATTCCGGAAGCGCTCCGGGGCGCGGTGGAGAAGGCCTGTCAGGCCATCTACCTCACCGCCCAGGATGATGCGCGCCTGTCCGGCATGGGCACGACGGTCATCTCCCTGGTGGTCCGTGACGAGCACGCGTTCTTCGCCCACGTGGGTGACAGCCGCGCGTACCTCATCCGCGGCGACCTCATCCAGCAGATCAGCGAGGACCACTCCCTGGTCAACGAGCAGATCAAGGCGGGGATGATCACACCGGAGGAGGCCAAGCACTCCCGGTACAAGAACATCATCACCCGCTCCGTCGGCTTCGAGGAGGAGGTGCAGGTGGACGTCATGGGGCTCGTGTCCGAGCCCGGCGACGTGTTCCTGCTCTGCTCGGACGGCCTCGCGAACATGCTCGAGGACCGGGAGATCCACGACGCCGTGGCGCGCCACGCGAGCCTCGACGAGGTGCCCAAGCACCTCATCGACCTGGCCAACGAGCGCGGCGGCGACGACAACATCAGCGTCATCGTCGTGCGCATGCAGGGCGGGTGAGGTCCGGCTCCGGGGCGCGATGGGGCGTGCCCCCGAGTCTGTTGACCTTGACACTCTTCAAAGGCGGATGATAGCTGCCCCAACCTTTCCACCCATTGAGAAACGCCAATGGGTGACGGTGCGGGAGGGGCGGGCGGTGGGGGAGGTGTTGCGCGCGCGGGGAGCGACTTAGCTTCTGGCGCCGGAAGTCCCACGTAGCGGCAAGGGTTTCCCCAGGAGTGGTCCGTGGCCAAAAAGTCCTTCACGCTGATGGTCATCCCGGACCACGACGCTCCGGTGAAGCGCTACACCATCCAGCGCTCCTGGTTGGTGCAGGTGGGCATGGGCCTGATGCTGATGGCGGGCCTGGGCGCCGGTGCGAGCATCCACTACCTCCAGGTGGCCGCGGACGCGTCGGAGAACCGCATCCTGCGTGAGGAGAACCTCACGCTGCGCTCCCAGCTGAAGTCGGTGCGCGAGCGCATCGAGCACATCGGGTCCACGCTGGACCGCGTGGAGCGCTTCGACCAGAAGCTGCGCGCGGTGACGCTGCTGTCGGATCCGCAGCGCAACCTGGCCATGGGCCCCACGGAGCCGGAGACCGGCACGTCCGCGCCCGCGACGGACACGCAGTTCACCCAGCTGACGACCACGGACACGCCCAAGGTGCTGCTGGGCCGCCTGGACCGGCTCTCCGCGGAGGCCACCCGTCAGGAGCTGAGCCTCCAGGACCTGCAGGCCTACTTCCAGGACCAGAAGTCGCTGCTGGCCTCCACGCCGTCGGTGTGGCCGGCGCGCGGCTGGGTGACCAGCGATTTCGGCCAGCGCCTGGACCCGTACACCGCGGACCGGGTGACGCACGCGGGCCTGGACATCGCGGCGCCGCACGGCAAGGAAGTCACCGCGCCGTCGGACGGCACGGTGGTGTTCGCGGGCCTGGAGGGCGGGTACGGCAACGTGCTCGTCATCGACCATGGCTACGGCATCAAGACGCGCTACGGCCACCTGTCCAAGATCCTGGTGAAGGCCGGCGACCGCATCAAGCGCGGCTCGCCCATCGCGGCGGTGGGCAACACGGGCCGCTCCACCGGCCCGCACCTGCACTACGAGGTGCGCGTGAACGGCGTGCCGCAGAACCCGCGCAAGTTCATCCTCGAGGAGTAGGCTTCCGAGGACGCCTCAGGTTCCTTCCGGCTCCGGGAGGAACGCATCCAGGCGCAGGCGGCGGCGCTGCAGCCCGTGGGTCCGCCCGGTGCGCTCCATGATGTAGGCCCGCTCCACCTCCGCCCAGAGGAGCGGCCCCAGCACCTGCCAGTGTGACGGCTGGTGCACCGTCAGCTCCAGCAGCGCCACGGTGAAGTCCGGCACGTCGGTGTCCGCGGCTCCCGGGGGCAGCGTGGGGCGCAGGGCCTCCGCCAGCTTCGCGCGAGTCGTGTCCGCCCCGTCCTCGCGCACGGTGAGCTGGGAGGTGGGCAGCAGCAGCACCGCGAAGCCATCCGGCTGGAAGCGCACGATGCGCGCTCCCGGGTACTGCGCCGCGAGCGAAGCGACGGTGGCCTTGAGCAGCGCGTCCCCGGCGGGGAAGCCGAAGCGCGCGTTGAAGTGGATCATCTCCTTCACGTCCACCATCACCGCGCCCACCCGCCAGCCGTCGTGGTGCGCGTGCGTGGACAGGTCGAACTCCTCCTTGAGGAGCGTGCCTTGCGTCAGCGCCAGCACGTGCATGGCCCCGGTGGCGTCCGGCTGGCCGCGCCGGCGCTGCTCGGAGGCGATGAGTTCCTGGGCGGCCGCCTGGGGCGCCTCCTGCGCATGCCCGGGCCGGGCGGCCCGGGGGTGGAGGGCGACGAGGGCGGTGGCGGTGGCGTCGTCGAGCGAATAGGGCATGGTCCCCGCGTGTGTAGCGCGGACCGCCGCCGGGCGCAGGGGGCTTTTCCCCGCGACCAGCGCCGCCAGCGACGCGGGAAGCCCCCGTGCCTCCGAGGGCTCCCGCGCGGCGGGATGTCCTCTCAGCGCATGCGGTGCGCCGTCACCGTCACCTCGTCCCGGTCGTGGTACAGCTGGCGGACGGTGAGGCCCTCCCAGCCCCCGTCGTCCACGAGCGTCTGGCGCACCCGCACGAGGAGCGGGTTCTTGTCCTTCATGGGCAGCTTGATGTTGGCCACCAGGTTGCGCGCCCAGCGGCGCCGGCCCCACTTGGCCAGGAGCTGCGCCACCTCCAGGGGCCGCCAGGCCATGTCGCAGAAGAGCCAGTCCGCGGGCTCCTCCGGGGCATAGGCGAAGGCGCTCTCCTGCACGTGCTGGACGCGGGGGTTCTTCGCCAGCTCCGGCATCAGCTTCGCCGGGTCCACCGCCACCACCCGCGCGCCGCGCGCCACCAGCCGCTGGGTCCAGCCGCCCGGCGCCGCGCCCAGGTCCACGCAGACGTCGCCGCGCCCCGGCTCATGCGCCAGCCCGTCCAGCGCCTCCTCCAGCTTCATCGCCGCGCGGGAGGGGGACTCGCCCGCGCGCTTCATCCGCCGCCGCCCGCCCGGCGCCAGCGACAGTGCCTCGCGAGCGCTCACCGCGCCCGCCATCAGCACCCCGTCCGGCGCGACGCACAGGCCCACCAGCAGGGCCCCCGCCTCGCGCGCCCGGGCGTCGTCCTCCAGCACGCGCCCGGCCGGCAGCGCCGAGCGCACCGCCGCCTCCAGCGCTTCCGCACGGCCCGCCTGGGTGTTGCCGCGCGCGCTGTCCGGGGTGAAGGCGCGCACGAGCCAGGGCACCCGCGAAGGCAGCCCGGACAACGCGGCCACGATGTCCTCCACGGGAACCTGGGCCCCACCCGGGGGCGCCCAGGTGGCGAGGACCTTCTCCGCCGCCCGGCCGAAGGCGGGGGGCACGTCCGGCCGCCGCTCGGACTCCACCAGGGCGGGGCCCAGCAACCGGGGGCCCGCGTCGGCCCAGGACAGCTCCTCGAACAGGTGCGCTTCGAAGCCCTCCCGGCAGGTCCACAGCCAGCGGCCCGGCTGGGCGGCCAGGGTCTGTGAGGGCATGGACGGCACCCGCGCCCGAGGTGGGATGCGCGGCGCGGGCGAGGCGATGGGGGCTGGCGCCGAGCGCCCGGAGGCCCCGGGGCGGGGTGGGGGGGCCGCCTTGGCCCCGGCCTTGCCTCCTGGACGGGGGCCGGGCTTCGGGCCGGCCTTGGGATGAGTGGGGGAACCGGAGCGGGCAGGCTTGCCGGGCCGGGAGGGGGCGCCTGGTCGGCGGGGGCCCGGGGAGGAGCGGCCGGAAGAAGTCTTCGCGGCGCGGGGACGGTGAATCTGCTTAGGGGACATTGCGTGGACTCGGTTCCGCTTTACTCTGGGCCACCGCGCGCCGGGCGGCCAGCCGAGAGGAAGTTTCGGGGGGCGCGCGTGGTTTTGGTCTGGTTCTCCCTTACATCTCCTGGGAATTCCCTTCACTCGCCGCGCTCCTTCGTGGATCCTCCGGCGAGAGAGCCAACATGATTGAATGGACGCTAAAGAAGCTCATCGGGACGAAGAATGAGCGCGAGCTCAAGAAAGCCCGCGTGAAGGTCGCCCGCATCAACGAACTGGAAGGCCGCATGAAGGCCCTCCAGGACGATGATTTCGCGCGTGAAACCGCCCGGATGAAGCAGGAGATCGCGAACGGCCGTCCGCTGGACGACCTGCTGTTCGAGGCCTTCGCCCTCACCCGTGAGGCGGCGCGCCGCGTCATCGGCCAGCGGCACTACGACGTGCAGCTCGTGGGCGGCATGTTCCTGCACGAGGGCTGCATCGCGGAGATGCGCACCGGTGAAGGCAAGACGCTCACCGCGACGCTGCCCTCCTACCTCAACGCGCTGTCGGGCCGGGGCGTGCACGTCGTCACCGTGAACGACTACCTGGCCCGCCGCGACGCGGAGTGGATGGGCCGCGTCTACAAGTTCCTGGGCATGACGACGGGGTGCGTGCTCCACGAGCTGTCCGACAAGCAGCGCCAGGAGGCGTACCGCTCGGACATCACGTACGGGCAGAACAACGAGTTCGGCTTCGACTACCTGCGCGACAACATGAAGTTCCGTCTGCAGGACTACGTCCAGCGCGAGCTCAACTACGCCATCGTCGACGAGGTGGACTCCATCCTCATCGACGAGGCCCGCACGCCGCTCATCATCTCCGGCCCCACCGAGGACAGCACCGACAAGTACTACCGGGTGGATCAGGTCATCCCGGGCCTCGTGCCGGACCAGGACTACACCCTGGATGAGAAGCACCGCGCCGTGGCCCTCACCGACGACGGCATCGACAAGCTCCAGAAGCGCCTGAACGTCGGCAACCTCTACGACCCGGGCGAAATCGAGACCCTCCACCACGTCGAGCAGGCCCTGCGCGCGCACACGCTCTACAAGCGCGACAAGGACTACGTGGTGAAGGACGGCGAGGTGCAGATCGTCGACGAGTTCACCGGCCGCCTCATGGAGGGCCGGCGCTGGTCGGACGGCCTCCACCAGGCCATCGAGGCCAAGGAGGGCGTGAAGATCGAGAACGAGAACCAGACGCTCGCCACGGTCTCGTTCCAGAACTACTTCCGCATGTACTCCAAGCTGTCCGGCATGACGGGCACCGCGGACACGGAGGCCGAGGAGTTCGCGAAGATCTACAACCTGGACGTGCGCGTCATCCCGACCAACCGTCCCGCGGTCCGCCGCGACGACCAGGACGTGGTCTACAAGACGGAGCGCGAGAAGTTCGAGGCCGTCGCCGGCCAGATTGAAGAGCTGCACAAGGCCGGTCAGCCGGTGCTCGTGGGCACGGTGTCCATCGCCAAGAGCGAAGTGGTGTCCAACTTCCTCAAGAAGCGGGGCGTGCCGCACAACGTCCTCAACGCCAAGGCGCACCAGCGCGAGGCGGACATCGTCGCGCAGGCGGGCCGCAAGGGCGCGGTCACCATCTCCACCAACATGGCCGGCCGCGGCACGGACATCCTGCTGGGCGGCAACGCGGAGGCCATGACCAAGAGCGCCATGGGCGCGCCGCCGGAGCCGCCGGAGGCCGTGGACGGACAGCCGCTGGACCTCACCGGCTACCAGCAGGCGCTGGCGGACTACGAGGCGCGCTTCGCCCAGACGAAGACGCAGAACGAGGAGCTGACGAAGCAGGAGCGCCGGGAGGTCATGGCCGCTGGCGGCCTCTTCATCATCGGCACCGAGCGCCACGAGTCCCGCCGCGTGGACAACCAGCTGCGCGGCCGCGCCGGCCGCCAGGGTGACCCGGGCGCCAGCCGCTTCTTCCTGTCGCTGGAAGACGACCTGATGCGCATCTTCGGGTCCGAGCGCATCCAGATGCTGATGGAGCGCCTGGGCATGGAGGAGGGCGAGGTCATCGAGCACGTGTGGCTCTCCCGCGCCATCGAGAGCGCGCAGAAGCGGGTCGAAGGCCACAACTTCGACATCCGCAAGAACCTGCTCGAGTACGACGACGTGATGAACCAGCAGCGGCGCACCATCTACAAGCTGCGCCGCCAGGTGCTCGCGTCGGGCGCGGGCATCCCCCTCGTGGAGTACGAGGAGGATGTGAAGACGCGGGTGAAGACGCGCTCCGAGCGCGTCATCTCCTGGGCGGACTTCCGGGAGATGGTGTTGGACGCGGTGGAGGACGTCGTCGTGTCCATGACGGACACCTACGCCCCCACGCGCAGCTCCGACACCTGGGACATCGCGTCGCTGTCCAACGCGGTGAAGGAGTCGCTCAACCTCGAGATGAGCTTCGAGGGCACGGGCAGCCGCGACGAGCTGCAGGAGCAGATCTACGCGGCGGCGGAGAAGGTCTTCACCGCCCGCGAGCAGGAGTTCAGCGAAGACTTCATGCGCTTCCTGCAGTACCGGTACCTGGCCACCATCGACCAGCTGTGGAAGGACCACCTGCTGGCCATGGACCACCTGCGCCAGGGCATCGGCCTGCGCGGCTACGGCCAGAAGGACCCGAAGCAGGAGTACAAGAAGGAGGGCTACGAGGGCTTCATGCAGATGCTCGGCGCCATCAAGACGCAGTTCGTCAGCCAGATGATGCGCGTCCAGGCCCGCTCCGCGTCCAACGCGGCGGAGGAGACGGCCCGCATCCAGCGGCAGCTCGCGCAGCAGCAGAAGCGGGCCGTCGAGGGCCGCGCGGACGCCGAGGGGAAGATCGAGGAGTCCACCGCCACGCCGGTCGCCCAGCGCGAGGCCGCCGCCGCCCCTGCCCGCACCGTCGGGCGCAACGACCCCTGCCCCTGCGGCAGCGGTCGCAAGTACAAGAAGTGCCACGGCGCCAGCGAGGCCAACGCCTAGGGGCGTCTTCGCGGGCTCCCCGTGGACCCTCCGGCGCGGTCGCCCTCCCCTGGAACGGGGAGCGGGGCCGCGCCGGTCGTCTTCCTGGAGGGCAGGGGAGCAGGCCCGGCGCCAGCGGGCCGGACGGGCGGTGTGCCGAAGCTTGCGCCCCTCTCGAGCGTTCTGCTAAGGACGCCGCGCCCCGTTATGGAAGGGGTCGGGCCGTACGCCCGGACGCAGTCGAAGCACCCACTACTCACACGCACGTCACCGGTCCCCGGTGCCCCTCCAGGGTGGAAGGGCAAGGGCCGGAAGTTGTCCGACGGGCGTGGCGGAACAACCGGAAGGTACACGCACCATGGATAGCCAGCAGGATACGCAGACCCAGGCCCAGGCGATGGCCGCCGCCAGCGGCATCACGATGCGCCAGCTCCTCGAGGCCGGCGTTCACTTCGGCCACCAGACCAAGCGCTGGAACCCGAAGATGAAGCCGTACATCTTCGGCGCCCGCAACGGCATCTACATCATCGACCTGCAGAAGACCGTGGCGATGGCCCGCGCGGCCTTCCGCTTCGTGGCGGACATCACGGCCCGCGGCGGGTCGGTGCTCTTCGTCGGCACCAAGAAGCAGGCGCAGGACGTCATCCACGAGGAGGCCGCCCGCGCCGGTCAGTTCTACGTCACCAGCCGCTGGCTGGGTGGCACGCTGACGAACTTCAAGACCATCAAGCAGGGCATCGACCGCCTCAAGACGCTGGAGAAGATGGCCGAGGACGGCACCTTCGAGCGCCTGCCCAAGAAGGAAGTCGCCCAGCTCGACCGCGAGCGCGAGAAGCTGGAGAAGAACCTGGGCGGCGTGAAGGACATGGCGAAGCTGCCCCGCTGCGTCTTCGTCATCGACCCGAAGAAGGAGCACATCGCCATCCACGAGGCCACCCGCCTGGGCATCCCGGTGATTGGCCTGGTGGACACGAACTGCGATCCGGACGGCATCGACTTCGTCATCCCGGGCAACGACGACGCCATCCGCTCCATCAAGCTCTTCACGTCGAAGATCGCGGACGCGTGCCTCGAGGGCGCGGCGCGCTACCGTGCGTCCGGCGCCGCCGAGCGCGACGAGCAGGAGGAGCGCGAGGGCCGTGACGACCGCCGCGACCGCGACGACCGCCGTGGGCCGCGCCGCAATGACCGCCGCGACCGCGATGACCGCCGGGGCGGTGGTGACCGCGGCGGCGAGCGCCGTGGGCCCCTCGTGGAGATGAAGGGCGCCTCCGCCGCCCCCGTCGCCACCGAGCAGGCGCCCGAGGGTGGCGAGGGCACGTCGGCGGAGTAACCGCCCGTCCCTTCGCGTTCCCCAGCAGCTTCCGGAGTCGGCCGGGCGGCACCTTCCAAGGCCCGCTGTCCGGCCGTCTCCGTTTTTTCGTTCCAGCGTTTCCCCCCCTTTGAACTCAGGCCTCCGCCCCCTGCGCACGCCGCCGGGCTCGGAGCAGACGAAGAAAGAGACACGACATGGCTGAAATCACTGCCCAGATGGTGAAGGACCTCCGCGAGCGGACCAACGCCGGCATGATGGACTGCAAGAAGGCGCTGGCCGAGTCCGGCGGCGACTTCGCCAAGGCCGAGGAGTGGCTGCGCAAGAAGGGCATCTCCAAGGCCGAGGGCAAGGCGGGCCGCGTCGCCGCCGAGGGCATCGTCGGCACCTACGTCCACGGTGGCCGCATCGGCGTCATCGTGGAGGTCAACTGCGAGACGGACTTCGTCGCCCGCAACCCGGACTTCCAGGAGCTGGTGAAGGACGTGGCCATGCAGGTCGCCGCGGCCAACCCCAAGTTCGTCCGCCGTGAGGAGGTCCCCTCCGACGCGATGGACAAGGAGAAGGAGATCCAGCGCGAGCTGCTCAAGCAGCAGGGCAAGCCGGAGGCGATGCTGGAGAAGATCCTCGTGGGCAAGATGGAGAAGTACTACGAGGGCGTCTGCCTGGTGGATCAGCTCTGGGTGAAGGACGACAAGAAGAAGGTCGGCGAGATGATCAACGAGCGCGCCGCCAAGATTGGCGAGAAGATCTCCGTGCGCCGCTTCGTCCGCTACGAAGTGGGCGAGGGCATCGAGAAGAAGAAGGACGACCTGGCCGCCGAGGTCGCCAAGACGCTGGGCCAGGCGTAAGCAACCCGCGCGTCGCACGGCTTCGCGCCGTCACCTGGGGCCGCGTGCCTGGAGCCCTTCCTCACGGGGAAGGGCGCTGGGAGCGCGGCCCTTGGTATTCCAGGACCCTCCGCGCCCCCCGGACGCCCTGCACCTGACGGTGCGGCGCGCGTCACGACTTCCGTCGTTGCTTGGGCGCGGGGCGGGGGATAGAAGCGGACGCGTATGTCCGAATCCACCTCTCCCTACAAGCGCATCCTCCTCAAACTGTCGGGCGAAGCCCTGATGGGCGAGGGGAAGTACGGCATCCACCCGCCCACCCTCACGCGCATCGCGGAAGAAATCGCGGAGCTGTCGCGGGCGGGCATCGAGCTGGCCGTCGTCATTGGCGGAGGCAACATCTTCCGCGGCGTGGCCGGCGCCACCGAAGGCATGGACCGCGCGAGCGCGGACTACATGGGCATGCTGGCCACCTGCATCAACTCCATGGCGTTGCAGGACTCGCTGGAGAAGCAGGGCCTGAAGACGCGCGTGCAGTCCGCCATCAAGATGGAGCAGATCGCCGAGCCCTACATCCGCCGGCGCGCGGTGCGCCACCTGGAGAAGGGCCGCGTGGTCATCTTCGCGGCGGGCACGGGCAACCCGTACTTCACCACCGACACGGCCGCGTCGCTGCGCGCGATGGAGATCAACGCGCAGGTCATCCTCAAGGCGACCAAGGTGGACGGCGTCTACAACGCGGACCCGAAGAAGGACCCGGCCGCGAGGCGCTACCGGACGCTCACGTACATGGACGTCCTCAAGCAGAACCTCAACGTGATGGACTCCACGGCCATCTCGCTGTGCATGGACAACAAGCTGCCCATCATCGTGTTCGACCTGGGAACGCGCGGGAACATCCAGCGCGCCGTCATGGGCCAGGGCGAGTTCGGCACCGTCGTGGGTGCCTCCGAGACCGTCTGGGCCTGAACCCCGAGCAGGACTGCGACAACCCCCCTTTCTGGAGGAGACTGCAATGGCTGACGCCGCCGCGGAACTGAAGAGCCGTATCGACAAGTCACTGGACGACCTCAAGCGGGAGCTGGCCAAGGTGCGCACCGGCCGTGCGAGCACCGCCATCCTGGACGGCATCAAGGTGGACCAGTACGGAACGCCGACGCCGCTGGCGGGCGTGGCCAGCATCAACGCGCCGGAGCCCCGCCTCATCACCATCAAGCCCTGGGACAAGGGCGTGCTGAAGGACATCGAGAAGGCCCTGCGTGAAGCCAACCTGGGCATCAACCCGATGAACGACGGCGAGATGATCCGCCTGCCCTTCCCGCCGCTCACGGAGGAGCGCCGCAAGGACATCGTGAAGCAGGTGAAGGCGAAGGGCGAGGAGCACAAGGTCGCCATCCGCAACATCCGCCGCGACGCGAACGAGGCCCTCAAGACTCAGCAGAAGGACAAGAAGATCACCGAGGACGACCTCAAGCGCCTCACCAAGGACGTCCAGGACAAGACGGACGCCGGCATCAAGCAGGTGGACACGCTGCTCGCCGCCAAGGAACAGGAAGTGATGAAGGTCTGAGCGGCTTCCCGCTCCGAGCCGGGGGGCTCGTGGGACTTCCACGGGCCTCCTTGCCGTGCGCGGGGCGCGGCTTCAGGACGGGTAGACGAGGTCCTGGCCGGTGAGGTGCTTCACCACGCCCGCGACGAAGGCGAACAGCTCCAGCCCGCGCCCCTTGTCGTCCTTCCAGGTGCGCGTGGCTTCGTCGTAGTCGAAGTGGATGCCCTGGCCCTGGCCGGCCACCCAGAGCTGCCGCACGGCGCGCTGGGTGTTGATGATGCACTTCTCCCGGGACTGGGCCGTGAGCGTCACCATGTCGCCGGTGGCGTCGGCCTCCATCACGTCCGGGTCGAAGGCGTCCGCCGCCGCCAGGATGCGCTTGAAGGCGGCGGCGACGAGCGGGTTGTAGCGGGCTTCATCCATCATGGCCGCGCTCCCGGGGACGTCACTGGATGACGTCGAGGACCTGCTGGCCCGGGGCGGCGTAGAACAGGAACTTCAGGTGCTGGGCCGGGGGATTCTCCCCCTTCTCGCCGGGCACCTGGTCCGCCGTGCTGGTGGGCGTGTCCGGCCACTCCATGGCGATGACCGTGCCCGGGTTCACCGGCTTGGGGAACGACTGCATCCCCAAGAGGTGCGCCGCCAGCGCGCCCATGGAGGGCTGGTGGCCGACCAGGACGAGGTTCTCGTCGGAGTACTCCTTGAGCACGGGCTCCACCGCGCCCACCGGCATGTCCGGCAGCAGGCAGCGGTGAACGCGCAGGAGGCCTTCATGCTTCGTGGAGTAGGAGAGGATCTGCGCGGTTTGCACCGTGCGCACCAGCGGGCTGGTGAGGATGAGGCTGATGGGCCCCATGCGCTCCGACAGCGCCGCGAAGTGCAGGGCGACGTTCGCGCGGGCCTTCGCGGTCAGCGCGCGCGCCTCGTCGCCGAGACCGTCAGGGATCTCCGCGTCCGCATCGCCGTGCCTTACCAGGAAAATCCTCAAAGTCCCTCCACCGGTCGCGACAAGACCGCGGTTCGTACATGACCGTGGCCCGGTTGGTCAAAGGTAATGAGGCGAATGTTCAGTGCCCGGAACAGCCTGCCCATGGGAGGCGTTCGGGAACCGCCGCTCGCGGGGGCCTGCTGGAGCATACACTGCCCTCATGCCGGTGGCGTTCAGTGGAGGTGGCATGCGCAAGCCGTGGTGGTGTCTGGCCGTCGTCCTGGCCCTCTCCTCGTGTCGCAAGGAACCGACGGAGGGCACCCCGGAGGAGGGCAGCGAGGTAGGGGAGACGGTCGCCCGCCTGGAGGGTGGGGCGGCGGGAGACGGCGACGCGGCCGGACCCTTCTCCGTGACGAAGGCCAAGCTGGATGCGTACGTGGGCTACCAGCGCAAGATGCTGGAGGTCTACGGGTCGCTGATGCGGGGCCTGCAGGACATGGGGCCGCTGATGGACGCGGGCACGCCCCAGGCGCTGGAGGCGGCGCGCTCGGGCCTCAAGCTGATTGAGCGCAAGGCCCAGGCGGAGGCGGACGCGCGCAAGGCGGCGGGGCTGTCCACGGAGGAGGTCAACCGCATCGCGGAGGTCGTCACCGCCGTCATCAGCCAGCGGCAGATGGGGCGCACGCTCCAGTACGAGGAGGAGCTCAAGAAGCTGGAGGCGCTCCAGTCGCGCATGCCCGTGGAGCAGCAGCAGGAGCTGGCGCCGCAGGTGGAGTCCATGCGGCGCCAGGTGGAGGCCTTCCAGAAGCTCCCGGAGGCGCGCCGTGACTTCGGCGACGCCAACGTGGACGTGGTGCTCACCCGCGAAGCCGACCTGACGAAGAACTACCAGGACATGCTCAAGGCCTTCGCGGGCGTGCGGCGCTGACCTAGACGCGCTTGAGCTGCGGGGCCTTCTTCAGCAGCTGCGCGAGGAAGGTGTCGCCCACCTTCTCCAGCACCGTGTTGCCGCGCAGGCGCTGGTTCAAGTTGACGAAGTCCACGTGGTCCAGCCGCTGGTCCTGGTTGTAGCAGGAGAAGACCCAGGTCTCCTTTCCGGTGACCGGGTCCACGTGCCGCTGGAGGCACTGGGCGCAGATCTCCTTCATCATGCACTGCATGGGCGAGTTGATGGACCCGATGGCCTCGTGTCCGGGCTTGAGGAACGGCTGGAGCACGCCGTGCCGCGCCTCGGCCACCGCGCGCATCATCCGGTCCGAGCCGATGGCGATGATGCGGTCCACCTCGCTCAGGGAGATGACCGGCGCGACGCCCAGCTTGCCCTCCGCGTAGGCCACCATCGCCTGCACCACGTTGCCCCGGAACGCCGTGTCCTGCGGACGGCGCACGTCCAACAGCTCCCCGGAGTCCACGGACCAGATGACCTGGTCGGTGCCGGCCTCAATCTCGTCCTGCTTGAACGAGTCCGACTTCAGCCGGTAGCCGGCGAAGTACACGACGCGGCAGCCCGCGGCCTTGAGCGAGCGCGCGATGGAGAAGAGCACCGCGTTGCCCAGGCCTCCGCCCGCCAGCACCACCGTCTCGTTGTGGCCGATCTCCGTGGGCGCGCCCGTGGGGCCCATCAGCACCACCGGCTCGCCGGGCTTGAGCGCGGCGCACAGGCGGGAGGAGGAGCCCATCTCCAGCACGATGGTGCCCATGAGGCCCTTCTCCTTGTCCACCCACGCGCCGGTGAGGGCCAGGCCCTCCATGGTCAGGCGCACGCCGTCCACGACGGGCGCGTTCCGCTCGAAGTTCTGGAGCCGGTAGAACTGGCCGGGGGAGAAGTGGCTCGCGGCGAAGGGCGCGCGCACCACCACCTCCACGATGGTCGGCGTCAGCCGGTTCACCGCGACGACCGTGGCGAGGAAGGCCTCGTCCAGCTTCGCGAAGTGGGAGGCGCGCCCGGCCTCGCGTGACGCCTGGGCGGCCGTGTCCAGGAAGTCCATGGCGGCCACCTCCTTCGCGAACAGGCGCGCCACCTCCGGGTGGCCGTCCTTCGCGCTGGCCATGGCCTTCACCACGTTGCCCGCGTAGGTCGGGTGGTTGTCGCCGTAGAAGGACACGAAGCGGCCGTCCTGCTGATAGGACGTGAAGAAGCCCACCTTCGCCTCGGGGTCCTCCTGCGCCTCCACCGGCTGGAGCGTGAAGCCCGCGTCGCCCTCCACCAGGGCGTGGCCCTGGAAGTACTCCTTCGCCTCGTCGAGCTGGAAGGTGCCCGGGTACTCCTTCTCGTAGGTGACGTTGGGGGACGTGCCCGCGGCCACGCACACCGTCTTCGCCGGCAGCTCGAAGAACTGGCCGCTGCCCTTGAGCTTGCCGTCCACCGTCACCATGCGCTCGAAGCGGATGGCGCGCACCGCGCCGGTGTCGTCCGGCAGCGCCTCCGTGGGGCTCATCCGTTCAATGAAGCGGATGCCCTCCTCCAGCGCCTTGGAGACCTCCTCGTGGTTGAGGCGGTAGGCGGGGGACTCGGTGAGGCCGCGGCGGTACACCAGGCTCACGCCGCCCCAGGCGCGCACCAGGTGGATGAAGTCCGGCGAGCGGCCCTCCACCTGGGCCTTCTGGCGCTCCTCGCGGACGGCGCGGCCGTGCTCCAGGAAGGTCTGATAGGTGGCGCGCTCCTCGGCGTCCAGGCGCGCGACGACGGCCGCCTCGCCCAGGTCCGCCACCAGCTTCTCGTGGCGCTCCAGCGTCTTCTCCACCTGCACCGGGTAGTACGCCATCAGCTCCGTGGCGGTGTCGATGCCGGTGAGGCCACCGCCGATGACGATGGCGGGCAGCTGCACCTGGAGGTTCGCCAGCGAGTCGCGCTTGAAGGCGCCCGTGAGCTGGAGCGCCATCAGGAAGTCGGACGCCTTGCGGATGCCCCGGATGAGGTTGTTCTTCATCCCGATGATGGTGGGGCGGCCCGCGCCCGCGGCGATGGCCACGTGGTCGAAGCCCAGGGCCCAGGCGTCGTCGAGGGTCAGCGTGCCGCCGAAGCGGATGCCGCCGTAGATGCGCAGGCCCTCGCGGCGCGCGAGCGTCAGGTGGATGAGCGTGAGGAAGTTCTTGTCCCAGCGCACGGTGATTCCGTACTCGGACACGCCGCCGAAGCCCTCCAGCACGCGCTCGTCCAGCTCCCGCGTGAGCGCGCGCCAGTCGCGGATGGGCGAAAGCGCGTGGCCGTTGCGGCCCACCAGCTCGTCGGGGAAGGGCTCGATCTTGAGGCCGTCCACGCCGGTGACGGCGAAGCCTTCGTTGAGCAGGTAGTGCGACAGCGTGTAGCCGGCGGGGCCCAGGCCCACCACCATCACGTTGCGACCCACGTAGGGCAGGGCGTACGGGCGGCGGATGTTGAGCGGGTTCCAGCGGGTGAGCAGGCCGTAGATTTCAAAGCCCCAGGGCAGCTCCAGCACGTCGGTGAGGGTGGCCGTCTCCGCCAGCGGGATGTTCACCGGCTCCTGCTTCTGGAAGATGCAGGCCTTCATGCAGTCGTTGCAGATGCGGTGGCCGGTGCCCGGGCACATGGGGTTGTCCAGCGTCACCATGGCCAGCGCCGCCACGGAGTCCCCTTCGCGCTTGAGCGCGTGCGCCTCCGAGATGCGCTCGTCCAGCGGACAGCCGGTGAGCGGGATGCCCAGGGGGTTCTTCTTGAACGAGTGCCCCTCCGCCACCGGGTCCTTCGCGGGGAAGCCCTTGCTGCAGGAGTCCTTCTGCCGCTCGTGGCAGATGACGCAGTAGTCCACCTCGTTCATCACGTCGCGAGGCGTGCCCCGGCGGTCGGTCAGCTTGAAGCCGTCGCGGTGGCGCAGGTGGTGCTCCAGGCCCTCCGTCTTCTCCTCCAGCTGCGCGTCCGGGCGCTGCAGCTGCACCAACTGGTCGAACACCAGGGGCTTGGGCAGCCGCAGCGTGGGCCAGGTGTGGAAGAGCGCCTTGGTCTCCGGGTGCAGGGCCCGGGCGTACGTCCACCGGTCCGCCAGGGAGATGAGCGCGCGCACGGCCTGGAGCTCGGCCGCGTCGTCGCCCTTCGTCACCAGGCTGGAGCCGAACGCGTCCGCGCCTTCGGGGGCCGCGGTCAGCGCGGCGCGCAGGGCGGCCCAGCGCTCGCGCAGGGCGGGGGCGCGGTCCTGGTGCGCGGGGGGCAGGTTGCCGGAGTAGAGCCGCTCGATGTCGAGCAGCGTCAGGATGGACTCCGCCAGCCCCCGCTCCAGGTCGCCGTGGGTGAGCGCGTCCGGGAAGCCCAGCTGCATCAGCAGGCGCATGCGCCCGTCCAGCGACGGGAACTCGGCCAGCGCGGGACGGTCCTGCGCGCCCTTCTTGAAGACGCGGCGCGTGATGAACTCACGCTTGAAGTCGAAGAGGGGCAGCTCGCCGCGCAGGTGGCGGGCCAGCCGCTCGGACTCCGTGCCGACGCCGAACAGGGTGGCGACGAAGCGCGAGACGTGGCGGGCCACCTGGATGAGCAGGTCGGACTCCGCTGGTCCGGACGGCGCGGTGCCGCCGGACTTGCGATAGGCGTCGAAGGCCTGGAACAGGTCGGGGGCGTCGCTCTGGAGCTGCGCGTCGAAGCGCTCCGCCAGCCGGCGCAGGCCGCTGGGGCGGTACAGGTCTTCGAAGGAGAATCCCGGCAGGCCCAGGTGCAGGGTGGAGGGAGGGGCGGAGGCGGGGTCGTTCAGTGCGCGCATGTGACAGGACTTCAGGGGAAGTGAACCTGGAGCAACGATTCCAAAGGGGGGCCTATTTCGCGGCGTGCCGCCCGGAAAGCAAGGGGGCAGACGGTCCGGCAGGGCCATGGCGCGATGGACGCCATTGGCCGGGCTTGTCCCTTCCGACGTGTTGAGGCGGTGGGCCCTTGGGGCTACGGTGCGCCGCCATGATGGACAACGCAGCCCGGCGCGCCGCCGAACCCCACCTCACCCCCGTGCCGGACGCCTGCTATCTGTGCAAGGGAGGGCGCCTGCGGCTGCGGCACCGGGCGCGGGGCGGCGCCCAACCCGAGGGGGCGGCGGCCTACAACTGCACGTCCTTTGGCCACCGGAGCCACCCGCCCATCTGGGGCTGCGAGGACTGCGGGATGATGTTCCAGTGGCCCATCCAGGCCCCGGACGCGCTGCTCCAAGCGTACCAGGACGTGGAGGATCCGCTCTACGTCGCGGAGAAGGACAACCGCTACCACACCTTCCGCCGCGTGCTGCGCGAGCTGGGGCCCGCCCAGGGGCGCACGCTGCTGGATGTGGGCGCCTACTGTGGCTACTTCCTGGATGTGGCGCGCGAGGCGGGCTTCCGCCCGGAGGGGCTGGAGCTGTCGCGCTGGGCGGCCGGCAACGCGCGGAGCCTGGGCTTCACCGTGCATGGGGTGCCCCTGAAGGAGCTGGCGGCGAGGGGGCTCCAGTACGACGTGGTGACGCTGTGGGACGTGGTGGAGCACTTCGCGGATCCGCGCGAGGAGCTGAAGGCGGCGCTGAAGCTGGTGCGCCCCGGTGGCCGCATCTACCTGTCCACCATCGACGCGGGCAGCCTGCTGGCGCGCGTGCTGGGCGGGCAGTGGCCGTGGCTGATGGACATGCACCTGTTCTATTTCGGCCGCCGCACCCTGGCGATGCTGCTGGAGGAGGTGGGCTTCCACGTCTCGGACGTCCGGACGTACACGCACATCATCTCCGCGGACTACCTGCTGCGGAAGGTGGGCGCGAGCTTCACGCCCGCGGCGCCGGTGCTGGAGTTGATGCGGCGGGGCGTGCCGTCCAACTGGTCCATCCCGTTCAACCTGGGCGACAACATGCTGATGGCCGCCGAACGGCCCCTCTGAGTCCCCTCCGCGCCCTATGTCCCCCTTGATGCGGCGGGTGCTCCACCCGCTGGTGCTGCTCGCGTTCTTCGCGCTGTCGGTGTTCCACACCTGGCCCTTGCTGTCGCACCTGAAGGGCTTCGTCCTGGGCGGGCGCGAAGACGTCTACATGAACATGTGGCACCTGTGGTGGATGCGCCAGGCGCTCTGGGTGCAGCCGCAGAATCCGTTCTTCGCGCCGCTGCTGCACTGGCCGCTGGGGGCGGAGCTGTACTGGCACACGCTCGCGCCCGCGAAGACGCTCTGGGGGGTCGTGCTGCTGCCGTGGATGCCGGTGGAGACGGCGTACAACGTCGTGCTGTTCGGCTCGTTCGTGCTGACGGGGTACACGTCGTGGCTGCTGCTGCGCTACCTGCTGGAGCGCGCGGGCCACGGGCCGTGGCTTTCGGCGGCGGCGGCGCTGGCGGGCGCGTGCGTGTTCAACTTCTCGCGCTACCACCTGGACCACGCCATCGCGCACCTGAACCTCTCCGCGCTGGAGGGGCTGCCGCTGTACCTGCTCTGCTTCTTCCGTTGGTTGGACGAGGGCAAGCGCAAGTGGCTGGTGGGGCTGGCGCTGTGCGCGCTGTACGTGCTGCTGTGTGACTACTACTACCTCGTCTACATCGCGCTCTTCTCGCTGCTGTGGGTGGTGGCGGAGCGGTGGAAGCGGGGGCCGCTGTTCTCCGTGGACACGTGGAAGGATCCGGTCGTGCGGCGCGCGGTGGTGGCGGGGGTGGCCGCGGGGCTCGCGTGCGTGCCGCCCATGGTGCCGCTGCTGCTCCATGCCTTTCCCGCCCCGCTGCAGATCCACCACGGCGACTCCGACTACTTCACGGACCTGTATGCGTTCTTCATTCCGGATACGCGCTCGGCGTGGATGACGGAGGTGCCCGAGAAGGCCCGCGCCTTCGCCCAGGATCTCCTGCGCGCGAAGATGTCTGGCAACGCGGAGGAGTCCGGGACCTTCGTGGGGTGGGTGACGCCGCTGCTGGCCGTCTTCGCGCTGTGGCGCGGAGTCCCGGACGGGCGCCGGTGGTTGGGGCTGGGGCTGGGGTTCGCCGTGCTGTCGATGGGCACGGTGCTCAACATCGGCATGGAGGACCGGGTGTCGCCGGTGGTGCTGCTCATCGCCCTCTTCGTGGCCGTGGCGCTGATGCCGGCCTGGCGTGAGCGGGTGTGGCGGCGGGACGTGTTGCTGCTGATGGCGGTGTCGATCTGGCTGGCGCTGTCGGAGCCGCTGACGGCGTTCAACGTGCCCCTCAAGGTCCAGATCCCGATGCCGTACGTGGTGTTCAAGCAGGTGGTGCCGCTGTTCTCACGGGGCGGCATGCCGATGCGCTTCGTGCTGCTCACGTTCCTGGCGTTGGCGGTGCTGGTGGCGTTCGCGGCGGCGCATGCGGGCGCGTGGGCGTCCCGGCGGGATGCGCGGCTGGGCGTGGCGGTGGCGCTCGCGGTGGCGCTGGTGCCGAACGTGGAGTACCGGGGCCTCCTGATGCCGGTCCCCCCGGTGCCTCGGTTGCCGCAGGTGTTCGACGAGATTCGCGACGCGCCGATGCCCGCGGCGGTGCTGACGGACAACGTCCAGGGGCAGTGGGAGCAGATCTACCACGGCAAGCCGGTGTCCTTCGCGCGGCTGTCCCGGCTGCCGGTGCGCGAGTCAGCGATGGTGGACTCGCGGCTGATTCGCGCGGCGGAAGGGATGCGCAACGCGTTCGGCACCGTCTCTCCGCAGGAGCGCGAGGAGATGCGGCGCTACCTGAAGGAGCACCACTTCAAGTGGTACGTGACGCACCTCTTCCACCCCATCCGTCACCGGTTCATCGAGGACGAGCTGGGGGGCGTGTTGGTGCACCAGGACGGCTACGTGACGGTCTATCGCTTCCCCTGACGGGGGCGCGCTTCGTCGTCAGGGCTTCTTCGCGCCGCCCCGCTTCGCACGGGAGCGGCGCGAAGCGGCTGGGGCCGCGCCCCCCTCCGGGCGAGGCGTCTGCTCCAGGGGCGCGCGAGGAGGCTTCGACGGGCGGGGCGCGGATGCGGTGGGCTCACGCGGGGCTCGCCCTGACGGACGGGAGGTGGGCGCGGGGGTTCCGCGAGCAGCGACGGACCGTGGCGGCGTGGAGTGCACGGGGCTTCGCGAGGCAGCCTGTTGCCCCGGCTCGGGAGAGGAGGCACGGGCCTGCTTTCGGGCCTTGTCTCCTGGGCGGGAGCGACCCGGTCCGGCCTCGGGCGGACGGGTGTGCTCGCCGTGCGGCGGCTTCGGAGGCCGTCCGGAGTCGATAGCGGGGGGCGGCTTGGGAGGACGGGCGTGCTCCCCGTGCGGCGGCTTCTGAGGCCGTCCGTAATCGATATCGGGGGGCGGCTTGGGAGGACGGGCGTGCTCCCCGTGCGGCGGCGGCTTCGGCGGACGCTCGGAGCCGGTGTCTGGGGCGAGCTTGGGCGGCCGGGGGGCTTCGACCTGCGGTGCGCGCGCGGCCTGGGCCCTCAGCATGTCGACCTCTCGGCGCAGCCTCAGGACCTCCGCGGAGAGCTGGGCGTACGAGTCGCGCACCAGCCCGTTGAACACGCGCTGCCTGCCCAGGGTCTCGTTGATCAACACCTGGCACGACTTGCGGAAGGCCCACTTGGCCAGCAGCACCACCCGGCCCGCCCCCCCTCGGTGCGTGTGCAGCGGCAGGGCGCGCGTCGTGTCCGCATTGTCCTCCAGCGCGTGCATGTTGAACGACAGCGGATCCACGCGCGGCTCCACGCCGTCGTCCGGCACCTGCGCCGCCTCCGACGTGGGCAGGCCGCGCACGCGCAGCCGCTCCTCGATGCGGGCCACCAGGGCCCCCGTGGGAATGTCCCGTCCGAGCAGCTTCATCGGTGTGTCTCCTCGACGATGCGCGCCATTTCTTCCCGGTACGCCGCGACCACCTGGGGCCACGTGTGCCGCTGCGCGTAGATGCGGGCCCGCTGGCCCATCGCGTCCCGGGCCTCGCCCACCTCGCGCAGCCCTTCGATGAACGACGCCAGCCCCCGGTACACCCGGCCCGCGCCGCTGCGCTCCACCTGTCCCACCAGTACGTCCGAGTGCCCGTTCACCAACACCGGCGTCCCCTGCGCGAACGCCTCCAGCGTCAGGAGCGACAGGCTCTCGAACTTCGACGGCACCACCACCGCCAGCGCTCCGGCCAGCGCGTCGTGCTTGTCCTGTTCGGAGATGCGCCCCACGTGCCGCACGCCCTCGCCGCTCACGTCCATGTGTGCTTCGCCCGCGAGCACCAGCTCCGGAGCATCCTGGTAGCCCGCGCGCAGCTTGCGGTGGAACGTCAGCAGGTCCGGCACGCCCTTGCCCGGCTCCAGCCGGCCCACGTAGAGCAGGTAGCGGCCGTGCACGCCGTACTTCGCCCGGAAGCGGTCCGGCACCGCTGGCAGCGCCTCCACGCCCACGCCCACCACCCGCGCCCGCGCGTGCTCCGGGTGGAAGCGCTCCAGCATGGTGATCTCCTCCGGCGTGTTGCACATCAACACGCGGGGGCGGTTGAACACGTCCCCGTAGACGCCGAAGCGGATGGGCGGCTCGTCATGCGCGGTGGGCACCAGCATCGCGCGGTCCGCCACCAGCGGCAGCCCCCACACCGTGGGCGCGTAGAGATACGTGAAGAAGAGATACCCGTCGTATGCGTCCTGCGTGGCGGCCAGGTGCTCGATGAGCCCGGGGCTCAGCGGCCCCTGCTCGGCCACCCACTGCTCCTCGCGCAGCCGTTCGTTGGCCCGGTCGAACACCTGCCGTGACAGGCCGTTGAAGGCGTGGATGTTGCGCGTGCGCGTCACCGGGAAGCGCAGCACCTTCGTCCGGCCCACCCGGTCCTCGCCGGGAGGGAAGGCGTTCTCCCACGTCAGGTGGTTCTTCGCGCAGGTCGTCAGCACCGTGACGTCCCAGTGGGGCGCCAGGTGTTCGGCCACCTGCGCGGCGTGGCTCTCCGCACCGCCCGTCACCTCTCCGTAGCGCTGCACCACCAGCGCCACGCGCGGCCGCTTCGCCGGGGCCTTGCGAGGACGGGGCGGCGGGGCCACCACGCCCTGGAGCGCGCGCGCCAGCGACACCTGCGCGGCGGTGGGGGAGAAGTGCTGGAGCCGTCGCGCCTGTCCTTCGAGCACGGAGCGGCGCAGCTCCCGGTCCTCGGTCAGGTCCACCGCCAGCTCCGCGAGGAACGCGTAGCGCTTCTGGTCGAACCCGATGCCCGCGCCGCCCATCGTCTCCGGCACCGCCGCCGCCGCGTACGCGAGCACCGGCACCTGCGACGCCATGGCCTCGATGATGGGGACGCTGAAGCCCTCGTGTTCGCTCATGGAGACGAACACGGACGCGGAGCGGTACACGGCCACCAGCTCCGGGTGCGACAGGCGCCCCAGGAAGTGCACCCCGCGCAGGTCCTTCATCTCGCGCTGGAGCAGCTTGAAGTAGCGGCTGCCCGGCTCGTAGCCGCCCACGAGCAGCAGCCGCGCCTGGGGGCGGATCCGCAGGAGCTCCCGGTGCAGCGCGAGCAGATCCTCGAAGCGCTTGTGCGGCATCACCCGGCTCACCGACACCAGGGTGGGGCCGGGCCCGGACAGCTCCGCGAGCTTCTTCGGATCCGCGCCCGACGCGGCGAAGCGCTCCGGTTCGATGAAGAGCTGCACGGTGTGCACGTTGCGGTGGCCCGCGACGCGCAGCTCCGCGCAGTTGAAGTCCGAGTCCCCGATGGACACGTCCAGGAAGGGCGCCATCGCCGCGACCTGCGCGCGGCCCGCTACCAGCGCGTGCTCCAGCGGCGTGCCCCGGTAGAAGCGCGCGGGGCTGATGTTGTGGAACACCACGCCCTTCTTGCACTCCAGGTGCATCAGCCGCCCGCTCAGCGGGGACGCGATGCCGTGGTGGTACAGGACCAGGTCGTCTGGCTTGGGACGCAGCGTGAAGACGTGGCGGGCAAGGCCCTCCAGTCCTCCGCCGACCTCCTCGGCGTAGATGTCCCCCGCGTGCCCCATGCGGCGCAGCAGGAGTTGCAGGTGCAGCGCGGCCTGACCGGAGGCATCACCGGGGCCGAAGCTCGGGATCAACTGGTGGACCGCCATGCGGGGCCGTGTGTACCACAGGGGCATGGTATGAGGCGGCCCGTGTCGACCCCTGGACCCATCGCCCTCGACGCCACCCTCTGGGACGAGCCCACCACCGGCATCGGCCTGTATACCCGCTGCCTCGCGGAGGCCCTTGAGGCCCAGGGCGTCCGCCTGGACCGGATGGGCGCGCGCAGCTCCGGCGAACACCCGCGGGGCGTCCAGAAGCGGACGGCGTGGACGCTGGCCACGCTGCCGAAGCGGCTGAAGGACTCGTCGCCGGCCGTCTACCACGCGCTCGGCAACTTCAACCTGCCCCTGCGCAGGACGCCCGGCACCGCGTACGTGCTCACCGTGCACGACCTGGTGCCCCTGGACATGCCGGACACGGTGTCCACCGCGTTCCGCTGGCAGTTCCGGCTGTGGCTCGCGCGCAGCCTGATGCTCGCGGACCGCCTGTTGTGCGTCAGCGAACGCACGCGCCAGGACCTGCTGCGCCGCTTCCCCCAGGTGGAGCCTCGCGCCGTGGTGGTGCCCAATGGCGTGGACCACGTGAACGCTGGCACGCTGGACGCCGCGGGCGAGGACTTCCTCGCCGCGTTGAGCCTGCCCAAGGACTACGTGCTGTACGCGGGCTCGCTCGACGTGCGCAAGAACGTGTCCCTGGTGCTGGACGCGCAGGAGCGGCTGCGCGCGCGCGGCCGGCCCTTCACGCTCGTGCTGGTGGGGCAGAGCTGGTACGGCTCCGGCATGGTGGAGACGCGCATCGCGCGGCTGCGCTCGGAGGGGCTGGACGTGCGGACCCTGGGCTACCAGACCCCCGCCATCTTCTACGCGCTGATGCGCCGCGCGGCGCTGTTCGTCTTCCCCTCGCGCTACGAGGGCTTCGGCCTGCCGCCCCTGGAGGCCATGCGCCTGGGCACGCCCACGGTGGTGTCCACCGCGGGCTCGCTGCCGGAGGTGTGCGGTGAGGCCGCGCCCGCGGTGGACCCGGACGACGCGGAGGGGCTGGCGGCGGTCATCGACCGGCTGCTGCGGTCGCCGGGCGAGCGCCGGGCGCTGAGCGAAGCGGGCCTGCGCCAGGCCGCGAGGTTCACCTGGGCCCGCACCGCGGAGTTGACGCGGGCCGCGTACGATGCGGCGCTGCACCACCGGTAGCCTTCCGGTGGACGGAGCGTGACGCCAACCGGCCCGCGAGGGCCCCTGGAGGAACATGCGACTGCTCGTCTGGAGTGGAATCATCTGCGGGCTGCTGCTCGGGTGCGCGGGCTCGAACGCGGCGCGCAAGGGGGAAGCGCAGGAGCCGGCCGCGAGCGCGGAGCAGGAGGCACCGCCCACCCCCGTGACGCCCCCGGAGCAGCAGGCCTCCTCGCCCGCCGGGGAGGCGGAGCGCCAGGAGGCGGACGTCGTGCTGCCGCTGGAAATCACGGAGACGCCCGCGCCCCGCGACCGGCTCGTCGTCGAGTCCCAGAGCGTGAAGGGCCACGTCCTGACGCTCCACGTCCGCCACGGCGGCGGCTGCAAGGAGCACCGCTACGGCCTCGCGTGGGACGGGCGCTTCACCCAGACAGCGGCGGGCGAGCCGCGCGCGGAGCTGACCCTGCTGCATGACGCGAACAACGACCGGTGCAAGGCGCTGGTCTACAAGGTCCTGGCGTTCGACCTGTCCACGCTGCGACAGGAGTGGAGCGAGAAGGGCCATGGCGACCACGCCACGCTCCACCTGGACTTCAACGGCGTGCCGGACCAGTCCGCGAACTTCAAGTTCTGACGGGCCCGTGCCCCCGCGCGAGCAGGTCCTCGCGCAGCCGGGTGAGCACCTGGCCCAGCAGGTTCAACCCCCGCCAGCGGGTGGGGTCCTGGATGCGTGGATCCTCCACGCCCAGGCCCACGCCCCAGATGCGGTCCAGCGGACTGGCCTCCACCAGCTCCGTCCCCGCCGTGGCGAGCAGCGCGTCCAGCAGGTCGCGGTGCTGGGTGAACTTCGCGTGGTTGCCCTCGTAGACGATGCGCTCGCGCTCGCGCTCCCAGAGCCCCGCGTCGAACGGGCTCACCTTGCGGCCCAGCGCCTTGTGTTGCTTCGGCGTGGCGGCGCGCAGCACCTGCTCCAGCACGCGCGTGTCCCCGAACAGGCGCGCCTTGCCCGCCATCATGTACTGCTCCGCGCACGTGTAGCGGACGCCCTCCACCTCGAACAGGGTGGGGTGCCACTGTGAGAACGGTGAGTCTTCGCGCCAGAAGAACGTGAACCGCCTAGACCGCGTCCCCATCCCGAGCCTCCTTGTGTCTTAGTGTGTTGATAACACGAACGTGCGGCGATGGAGGAACCTGACGGGGCCTCCTACAATGGCCGCCCGCCGACCATGCGACTTCAAGACGCCCAGAAGCTGTTGGACCGTTGTTTCTCCGGCACGCGGGAGGGCGCGCCCCGCCTCCATGAGCCTTCGGATGCGCGCTTCGCGGGGCGGGGTGGGGCGGTGTGGCTGGAGTACCGCTGGTACGTGCGCGAGCGGGGCATGGCGGAGGTGTTCCTCAAGTGGGACCGGGTGCCGGCCGGGGCCAGCCCCAGCGCGGTGGAGGCCACGGTGCTGCGCACGCACCTGCTGGGCCTGTCCCCCATGCTGGCGCAGCGCGCGCTGCGCACGGTGGAGGGGGGAACGCCCGCGCCAGAGCGCGTGCTGGACGTGCTCCGGGGGGACGGCATCCGCCGCGAGTGCGTGGCGAAGGGGCGCACCACGGTGACGGTGGAGCACTGGGAGAGCAGGGGCCCCATGGCGCTGCTGGACGCGGCGCGTTTCGAGGAGCTGGCCGCGCCCCTGGAGGCGGAGGACTCCACGCCGGAGGCCCGTCACGAAGCGGTGCAGCGGCTGGCGGACGCGGAGCGCAGCCCGCGCGTGGCGGACGTGCTGCTGCGGTTGGTGGCGCGCAAGCCGTCGCTGATGGCCCTGCGCATCCTGTCCGAGTGGGGCGAGGTGAAGGCCCGCGAGTTCGTCCAGCGAGACCTGGCCGCCGTGACGCCGGGCAACGCGGCGGACCTGTGGGCCCTCACCGCGTTGGACCGGCGCCTGGAGGCGTGGGCGTCCCTGGCGCGCCCCGCGTGAGGCGCGGCCGGGGGGCGCTCAGTGCGACGTCACCCGGGGGCCCAGCACGTCGCGCAGCGCGTCCGCGACGGTGAGCTTCGGGGTCCAGCCCAGCGCGCGCAGCTTGTCCGGCGAGCCCACGAGGCTGGGGATGTCCGAGGGGCGCAGCCGCGCGGGATCCAGCTCGATGCGCGCCTGCACGCCGGACAGCTGGAGCATCTCCTCCAGCAAGCTCCGGATGGTGCGGCCCTCGCCGCTGCAGACGTTGTAGGCCTGCCCCGCCTCGCCGCGCTGGAGCAGCAGCCGGTACGCGTCCACCACGTCCTTCACGTGCGAGAAGTCGCGGATGGCGTCCAGGTTGCCCGTGCGCAGCAGCGGATCCACCGTGCCCAGCGCGATGGCGCGAATCTGGGCCGCGAACGACGGCACCACGAACGTGGGGTCCTGGCCCGCGCCCAGGTGGTTGAAGGGCCGCGCGAGGATGATCTCCATGCCGTAGCTGCGGAAGAACTGCTCCCCGGCCAGCTCCGCGGCGGACTTCGACGCGGCGTAGGGGCTCAGCGGCACGTGCGGGTGGGTCTCCAGGGCGCGGGTGCCCTCGGCGACGGGGCCGTAGACCTCCCCGGAGCCCACCACCAGCACGCGGGCCTTCGGGGCGCTCTCGCGCAGCGCGGTGAGCAGGTGCACCACGCCCATGGTGTTCACCGCGAAGACGCGCGCGGGGTTCTGGTGACTCTTGGCCACGGAGCTGAAGCCGGCCAGGTGCAGCACCGCCTCCGGCTTCACCTCGGCGACCGCCGCCTTGACCTTCGCCTCGTCGGCGATGTCGAAATGCAGGGCGGTGCTGCTGATGCCCTCGCCCCGGGGTCCATGCACCTCCACCACTTCGTCGCCGGCTGCCCGAAGGGCCGCGCAGGCATGCCGACCGACGAATCCGTCCGCTCCCGTGACGAGGACGCGCATCTTACCGCTGCCCTGCCTTGACGCGTTCCAGGTCGGCGTCGACCATCATCTCCACCAGCTGCTTGAAGCGCACCGTGGGCTCCCAGCCCAGCTTCTCCTTCGCCTTCTTGTAGTCGCCGATGAGCAGGTCCACCTCCGCGGGGCGCACGAACGCGGGGTCGATCTTCACGTGCTTCTGCCAGTCCAGGCCCACGCGGCCGAAGGCGATCTCCACCAGCTCCCGCACGGTGTGCGTCTCGTTGGTGGCGACGACGAAGTCCTCCGGCGTGTCCTGCTGGAGCATGCGCCACATGGCGTCCACGTAGTCGCCCGCGAAGCCCCAGTCGCGCTTGGCGTCCAGGTTGCCCATGGGCAGCGTCTCCTGGAGGCCCAGCTTGATGCGCGCCACGTTGTACGTGACCTTGCGCGTGACGAACTCCAGGCCGCGGCGGGGCGACTCGTGGTTGAAGAGGATGCCGCTCACCGCGAAGAGCTTGAAGGACTCGCGGTAGTTCACCGTGATGTGGTGGCCGTACGCCTTCGCCACGCCGTACGGGCTGCGCGGGTAGAAGGGCGTGTCCTCCGTCTGGGGCACTTCCAGCACCTTGCCGAACATCTCGCTGGAGGACGCCTGGTAGAAGCGCACCTGCGGACGGGTGTGCCGGATGGCCTCCAGCATCTTCGTCACGCCCAGCGCCGTGAACTCACCGGTGAGCACCGGCTGGTTCCAGCTGGTGGGCACGAAGGACTGCGCCGCCAGGTTGTAGACCTCGTCCGGCTGGGTGAGGTTCAACAGGGCCGCCAGCGAGAACTGATCCAGCAGGTCGCCCTGGTGCAGCTGCACCTTCCCCTGGAGGTGCGCGATGCGCTCGAACTTCTCCTCGGAAGAGCGGCGCACCATGCCGTGCACCTCGTAGCCCTTCTTCAGGAGCAGCTCCGCGAGATAGCTGCCGTCTTGCCCCGTGATGCCCGTAATGAGTGCGCGCTTGGCCATGGCCCTTGTCTGTTCGCTGGGAGACGGTGTTCGTTGTACCCGAGGCTTTCACCGTCTGCCAACCGTTCCACGGTTCCAGAGAACTTGATGTGGCGTGCGCCCATGCCTAGGTAGGGAGCGACCTGCCCAGGAGCCACCCACCCATGCGCAACCCCTCTCTCCCCGCGTTGACCGCCCTCTTCGTGAGCGCGGCCGCTGGGGCCCAGACGACTCCTGTCCAGGTGCCCTATACCGTGCAGACGCAGCCGGGGGCCCGCTCCGGCGGCGGCACCGTGTACGACGTGGCCCTGTGGGTGAACCCGGTCAATCCCGGCGCGAGCCGACTCATCACGGCGGACGTGAACAACGGCCTGTTCACCTACGCACTGGACGGAGGGGAGCTGCAATCCGTCACCGAGGGCACGTCGGCGAGCGTGGACGTGGTGTCCGGGTTCCCGGGCGTGGCCGGCACATCGCAGTCGCTGGTGCTCAGCGCGAACCCCACGCTGACGGGGCTCGTTCCCTACGTGATGGATGCCACGGCGGATGCGGGGCTCACCCGCCTGTCGCCCACGACGGCCCCGCTGGACGTGGGGGTGAGCTATGGCACGGTGCGCATGACCCGCGGCGCGGACGGGTCGTTCCAGGCCTTCGGGGGGCTCGCGTCGGGAGGCCTGCGGCAGTTCGCGCTCACGCCCACGGACGGGGGCGTCACGGCGACCCCCCTGCGGGACATCCCGGCCGGCCTGGTGATGGGGCTCGTGGTGGACCGCAGCCAGGGCGCCGTCTACGTGGCGCAGCAGGGGCAGGGCCTCTACCGCTATGCCGCGGCCGCGGACGCCGGCGTCGCGGGAACGCAGGTGGTGGCGATCGCGGATGGCGGCCTGTCCTCGGTGGGGCGGCTCGCGCTGTACGAGACGTCTTCGACGGACGGCTACATCGTGGCGTCGGATCCGAACGCGAACGCCTTCGTGGTCTTCGACCGGCGCACGCTGGGGCGGGTGGGCGCCTTCCGGGTGGTGCCGCAGGACGGGGGCACCGACGCCGTGGAGCAGTCGCGCGGCCTGGTGGCGTATTCGGGCTCGCTGGGGAAGGCCTTCCCGGAGGGCCTCTTCGCCGCGATTGACGGCATGAGCAGCAGCACGCAGGGCGACAACCTGAAGCTCACCTCCTGGGGCAACGTGGCCCGGGCGTTCACGCCGCCCCTGGCCATCGCGCAGCCGCAGGCGGATGGGGGCTCTGAAGATGGCGGTACGGATGGTGGCCCCCGGGATGGCGGTGGCGGCGTCGTCGTCCTGCCGGGAGACGACAACCCGATTGGCGGCGGCGGGGCTGTTTCCGACGACAGCGGCTGCGGCTGCACGAGCGCGCCGGTGTCCTCCGTCGCGATGCTGGGCCTGCTCGGCATGGCTCTGCGGGGCCGGCGCCGTCACGGCTGAGGCGCGAAGCGGGTTGAAAGGGAGGTGGGGCCGGGATGAAGTGCGCGCCCCATGCGCTCCTTCCGCTCCACCGCCCTGGCGCTCGCGGTGCTCGCCGCCGCCTGCAAGGGCGGCCCGACGCCCGCTCCCGCTGCTCCCGCCACGCCCCCCGCGCCGGCCGCCACGGCCCCCGTGCGGCTCACGCTGGTGGGCACCAACGACTTCCACGGCTGGGTGATGCCCCACCGCGCCACGCTGCCGGACGGGCAGAAGGTGGAGGAGGGCGGCGCAGCGCTCTTCGCGTCCTACGTGGAGCGGCTGCGCGAGGACAACCCGGGCGGGGTGCTGCTGGTGGACGCGGGCGACCTGTTCCAGGGGACGCTGGCATCCAACCTGGTCGAGGGCGCCATCGTCGTGGACGTCTACAACCTGCTGGGCTACTCGGCGGTCGCCATCGGCAACCACGAGTTCGACTACGGGCCCGTGGGACCGGGGCCGGTGGCCACCCGTCCGGACGAGGATCCGCTGGGCGCGCTGAAGGCCCGCATGGCCCAGGCGAGGTTCCCCTTCTTGTCCACCAACGTGCGCGAGGGCGATGGCCGCCATCCGGCGTGGCTGGGCAATGACGGCACCACGGTCGTCACCGTGAAGGGCGTGAAGGTGGGGCTGCTGGGCCTGTCCACGTCGCAGACGCCGCAGACGACCAACCCCGCGAACGTCGCGGGCCTGAAGTTCGAGTCGCTGGCGGACTCCGCCCTGGAGGCCACGCGCTCGCTGCGCGAGCAGGGCGCGGAGGTCGTCGTCGCCATCGCCCACGCGGGCGGCAAGTGCACGGACCTGGCGCACCCGCGCGACACCTCCAGCTGCGTGCGGGACGACGGTGAAATCTACGCGGTGCTGGACGCGCTGCCGAAGGGCGCGGTGGACGCGGTGGTGGCGGGCCACACGCACCAGACCATGGGGCACTTCTTCGGCGACGTGCCGGTCATCGAGACGACGGGCATGGCGCGCTCGTTCGGGGTGGTGGAGCTCTTCGTGGATCCGGTGAGCCACCGCGTGCTGCCCGACCGCACGCGCATCCAGGCCGCCATCCCCGTGTGTGGGGCCGTGGACGCCACGCTCGGCACCTGTGATGCGCAGCGCCTGCGCGAGGCGAACGACGTGCGCCTGGTGCCGGCCACCTTCCTGGGCAAGCCGGTGACGCCGGATGCCCGGGTGGAGGCGCTGGTGGCCCCCGCGGAGGCGCGCGTGGAGGAGGAGCAGCGCCGCACCGTGGGCGTGGAGGTCCAGGCCCGCATGCCCCAGGTGTACGAGGGCGAGAGCGCGCTGGGCAACCTCATCGCGGACGCGATGCGGCAGGCGGCCCGCTCCGACGCGGCGGTGATGAACGCCGGCGGCATCCGGACCGACCTGCCCCAGGGGCCGCTCACCTTCGGGAAGCTCTACGAGGTGCTGCCCTTCGACAACACGCTCGCGGTGTTGGAGCTGTCCGCGGACGAGCTGCGCCGCTTCCTCACGCTGGCCTACGGCGGTCGCAAGGGCGTCTTCGCGGTGTCCGGGCTGGAGGTGACGCTGAGCGTGTGTCCGGGGCCGGAGCGCCTCCAGGGCGTGACGCTGCCGGGCGGCCGGCCGCTGAAGGCGCGGGGAACCTACCGGGTCGCCGTGCCGGACTTCCTCTTGCGCGGGGGCGACGGGGTGGGACCGCTGACGACCACGCTGCCACCGGCCCGTATCCACCTGTTGCAGGGAGAGGACCTGCGCGAGGTGCTGACGGCCTATGGGCGCGCGAACGGCAATGCCCTGAAGCCTCCGGCGCTCGGGCGCGTGCACCTGGTGCGGGGCGGGAAGCCCTGCGCGGACGCGAAGCCCTGAAAAAAGGGTGTGCCCGCCGTTGGAAATTTTCTCTCCGCGCTGATCCGCTGCGGCTGGATCTGGCCGCAACCCAGCGAAAGATCGACACATCGAGTCCAGGCCGAATTTTCGGCCTGGGATCAGTTTCCAACGGCGGGAAACCTCCCTACTCTAAGGCACGCGAGATCCCTTGCCGGTGTGGCCCTGAGCCCGCGAGCGCAAGCCGGAGCCCGTGCGTGGGAGGGACAGAGAGATGCTCTACAAAGTAACCCCGATGATGGTCCCGGCGGCGCCCGAGAAGGACAAGGCGCGTGAGCCGGGGCAACCGCGCAAGCGGCGCAAGTCCTCCGTCTACGACGCCGACGGCCACGAGGTGCTGATCTCGCTGATGTGCCTGAAGTGCAAGACGCTCAAGCCGCTGGCGCAGTTCGGGCTGCGGAAGATGGCGGATGGCGCCATCCGCAACCAGCCCTGGTGCCGGGGCTGTCGCTCGGGCGCGGGCACGAAGAAGCCGAAGAAGGACGAGACGCAGGCCGCCACCGTCCAGGTGCCCGCCGTCTCGGTCGTGGAGCCCGTGCTGGAGGTCGTGGAGGCCATGTCCCTCGACGCCGCCCCGGTGGAACCCACGCTCGTCGATCGCGCTCCAGCGGGCGAGGCCGCGGGCGACGTGTCAGTCACCGCCCAGGTCTGATCCACCCGACGGCGGATCCGCCCTGCTGGGGAGTGCGCAGTTTGCTCACGCCCCGCACGGGAGGGATCCGCCCGGAGTTCCGTCCCGCCGCTCGGCGCTGATTCGCGCGGGATGGAGATCCGCCCGGAGTTCCGTCCCGCCGCTCGGCGGTGATCCGCGCGAGATGGAGATTCACCCGTAACTCGGTCCCGCCGCTTGGCGGTGATCCGCGCGGGATGGAGATTCACCCGTAACTCGGTCCCGCCGCTTGGCGGTGATCCGCGCGGGATGGAGATCCGCCCGGAGCTCGGTCCCTCTGCTCGGTGCTGATCCTCGCGGGATGGAGCTCCACCCGCAGCTTCGTCCCGCCGCTCGGCGCTGAGCCGCACGGACCGCGGAGCCCCCGAAGCAAGGCCGCGCGGCGTCGATGCACCGGGCCGCCGACGCACGGCGTCCCAAGCACATGTCATGGGTTGACCCGCCGTGTGAGGTCGGGAGGCCGCGCTTCGGCTCACGACAGCCGCAGGCCCGCCGGCAGCGTGTCGCCGAGCGCCCGGGCCTCGTCCGCGGCCTCCAGGGCCACCACCTCGCGGACCATCCGCACCCAGGTGTCCGAGGCCTTCGACGCGACCAGGGCCTGGGCCGTGCGCTCGCGCAGCTCTGGCTCCAGGTCCCGCGTGCGGTCCCCGGTGAGGCGTGCGAGCTGGGCGGCGGCGAACGGCGCTCCGTCCACCTTGCGCAGGTCGAGCGACAGCAGCAGCTCCAGCCAGGCCTCCGCCGTCTCCACGTCCACGACCTTGTGGCCGCTGCCATACAGGGGCACGCGGGCTCCCAGCCGACCCAGTGCCCAGGCCCAGGGGCCACCGGCGCGGGGATCCGCCTTCAGCCGCGCGGCGATCCACCGGCCCACCTCCGCCTTGTCGCCCGGCGACAGGTGCTCCAGCGAGGCGACGGTGCGGACCATCTCGTCCAGGCCCTCGGGCTGGATGCCCTTGAGCTTGCCTGCCTGCGGGGGCGCGTCGGGGGGCACGCGCCGGGACAGGTGCGGCTGGAGGTAGGCGTACAGCTTCTGCTGGTGGGCCTCGGTGAGGCCGCCCGCGATGCGGCGCCACATCACCCAGAACTCCGTCCACACGGCCTTGTCCGTGTGGTGCTGCACCAGCGCGTCGAAGAGGCTGAACGTCTGCTCCGCGCGCCAGCCGTCCAACGGGTAGCCGAAGCCGGGGCGCAGGCAGAAGCCAGTGAGGCTGTAGAAGACGCGCTCGTGATCATCCGAGCGGCGGCGCTTGCTGGCCCCCGCGTACAGCGTGCTCCACAGCTCGCGGATCACCGGCACGCGCCACGTCTCGCGCGGGCCCAGCACCTTCTCCAGCGTGCGCGACAGCTGCTTCACGTCCTTGGGCCCCAGCGGCAGCGGCTTGTTGCCGTAGACGCGCTCCACGTTGTCCTTCGCCTCGGCGAAGCGCGCGGGCATGGACTCGGTGACGGTCAGCTCGTGCGAGCCGCCGGTGCCGCGCAGCTCGAACTCCAGGCGCCAGCGCTCGTCCACGACGTCCGACACGCAGAACAGCTCCAGCGTGCCGATCTCCGTGAGCGCGGCCTGCAGGTGCACCGGCACCTCGGAGACCTTGCCCGACGCGCCCTTGAGCAGCGTGTGGATGGGCGGCAGCGGCTTCAGGTCCTCCGCCAGGGGCACCAGGTCCCCCGGCTTGTCGATGCGGTCGCTCGTCGTGGAGTAGAGCGCGAACTGCACCGGACGGCCCAGGGTGAGCGTGAAGGGGCGCTCGCCCAGGTCCACCTTCTGGCCCTCCTCGAAGCCGCGCGGGATGAGGCACAGCGTGGGCTGCTCCGCGCTCTCCGGTCCGCGCTGCAGGCCCACGTAGTACGCCCGCGCCGCGCCGCCGCCAATGCGCAGGCCGTGCCCGCGCCGCACCAGGCCGTAGTAGGCGGCGCCCCGGGCCACGGCCAGCTCCAGCGACTCGTGCTTGAGCAGCGGGATCCGCGGTGCGCGCGGCCACCACGCGGACAGCGCGTCCACCAACCGCGCTGAAATCTGGGGCGAGTTGAACACGCCGCCGTTGAGCAGGATGGCGTCCGGGCGGGGCAGGGCGCCTTCGTGCGACGGCGTCTCCCCCAGCGCCGCGAAGCCCGCCGCCGCGTGCTGCGCGAGGAAGGCCGCCAGGTGTCGGGTGACGGCGGGGTCCTGCACGTACGGCAGGCCCAGCTCCTGGAGCGCCATGCGCGCCGTGCGCCGGGGCCTGTCCTCCGCGGGAGACACGGGGAAGAAGCCGTCCAGCACCAGCGCCTGCGCCTCGTCGCGGCCCAGCTCCGTGGAGAGCGTGCCGCCCAGCAGCCGGCTGCCCTCGCCGATGAGGGACAGGCCGTACTTCTCCGGCGGCTCGCGCCCCAGCAGCGCTTCCTTCGCGGTGCGCGCGGCCTGGATGGCCTGCGTCCACTGCGTCGCGGACAGGCGCCGGCCTCCCTGGGAGAGCTTCTCCTCCATGCGCCGGGCGAGCGCCGCGTCCATGTTGTCGCCGCCCAGCATCAGGTGGTCGCCCACCGCGAGCCGCCGCAGCATGGGGCCCTCCGGCGACACGCCCGCGTGCACCAGCGTGAAGTCGGTGGTGCCGCCGCCCACGTCCACCACCAGCACCAGCCGCACCTGGGACAGCGTCTGCTCCAGGCCCGAGCGGTGGCGCGCGGTGTAGTCGTAGAACGCCGCCTGCGGCTCCTCCAGCAGCGTGAACTTCTCCAGCCCCGCTTTGCGCGCCGCGCTCACGGTGAGGGCGCGCGCCGCCTCGTCGAAGGAGGCCGGGACGGTGATGACCACCTCCTGCCTGGACAGCGGCTCGTCCGGGTGGGCGAAGTCCCACGCGCGGGCCATGTGCGTGAGGAGCAGGGCGGACGCGTCCACCGGGGACAGCTTCTGGACGTCGGCGGGCGCGCCCCACGGGAGGATGGGAGCGGAGCGATCCACGCCCGGGTGGCACAGCCAGCTCTTGGCGCTGGCCACGAGCCGTCCGGGCACGCGCGCGCCCTGCCAGCGGGCCAGTTCGCCCACCACCCAGGGGCCGCCGTCATCGCCCCAGGGCAGGCGCAGCACCTCCGGCGCCAGCTCGTGGCCCTCGGGGATGTAGACGGTGGACGGCAGGAGCGCGCGCGGGGCCACCTCGCCCTGGCGGACCAGCTGGGGCAGGGGGAAGTCCTCGACGGGCGCCCCCGCGCCCTTGCCTGGATCCACGGATGCCACCGCGCAATGGGTGGTGCCCAGGTCGATGCCAACGATTCGCATACGCCTCCGGTGTGCGGGGCCCCTTCTACTCCCTCATGCGCACGTTGAGCTCCAGCTTCCAGCGCCCGGAGCCGTTCTTCTCCAGGCACCGCAGCTCCAGCGTGCCCACCTCCGTCACCACCGCCTGGAGGTTCACCGGCGTCAGGTCCCCGTACGGCGTGGGCTGTCCGGGCAGCGTCGTTTCAATGGGCGCCACCTCCTCCAGCTCCCCCGACGCCAGCTCCGACTCCACGTCGTCCAGGAGCACGCCCACCTTGTCGTCGCGCCGCAGGGACGACGCGAAGAAGCGGAAGCTCGTGGGCTCTCCCGTGACGAGCCCGAACTCCTGCGGGGGCACGTCCGCCTGCGTCCCTTCCTCCATGCCGAAGGGGGCCACGCAGAGCGCCTTCACCGGCGGCTCCATGCCCGGCACCGCGGGCATCGCCGTCTCCACGCCCACGTAGTAGGCGCGCGCCGTCCCGCCGCGGATCCGCAGCCCGTGGCCCTGGCGCACCCAGCCGTAGTACGCCGCGCCCCGCGCCACCGCGAGGTCCAGGTCCGCGCCCTCCAGCTCCTGGGCCGGCGGCGCGCCTTCCGCGGCCAGCCACTGGTTGAGGACCTCCATCACGCGGCCCTTGAGGGGCCCCGCCTTGAAGACGCCGCCGTTGAAGAGCACCGCGGTGGGGTGCAGGAAGCCCTTGCCCGTCACGTCCACCGGGGAGTCCTCGCTGGCGGCCAGGGCCTGCGCCTGCCGGGTGAGGAACGACGCCAGGTGGCGCGTCACCCCAGCGTCCTGCGCGTACGGCAGCGCCATCTGCGCCAGGCCCGTGCGCCGCGCGGTGCGGGGCAGGTCGCCCACCTCGGTCACGGGGAAGAAGCCGTCCGTGAGGACGCGGTCCAGCTCCTCGCGCGTCAGCTCCGTGCGCAGCGTGCCACCAATCAGCGACGAGCCCCGGCCCGGAATGGCGATGGGCACCCGGTCCAGGGAGGCGTCCGCGTACAGCGTCTCCTTCGCCTGCCGGCACCCGTGGGTGAGGCCGTTGAACTGCCACGCGTCCAGCTTGCGCCCCTCCGCCGCCATCCGCTGGTTGAGCGTGTGCGCCAGCGCGAGGTCCATGTTGTCGCCGCCCAGGAGGATGTGGTCGCCCACCGCCACGCGCAGCAGCTCCAGGTCGCCCTCGCGGTCCTTCACGGTGATGACGGAGAAGTCGGACGTGCCGCCGCCCACGTCCACCACCAGGATGACCTCGCCGGGCTTCACGAGCCGCCGGAAGTTCTCCCCCATCGCCTCCAGCCACGCGTAGAGCGCGGCCTGCGGTTCCTCCAGCAGGGTGGGGTGCTCGATGCCCGCCGCCTTCGCCGCCTCCAGCGTCAGCTCGCGCGCCGCCGCGTCGAAGGACGCGGGGACGGTGACGATGACCTCCTGCCGGGACAGCGCGTTGCCGGACTCCTCCTGCGCGCGGGCGAAGGTGTGGTCCCACGCCTCCTTCAGGTGGCGCAGGTAGCGAGCGGACGCGTCCAGCGGAGACACGCGCTGCACCTCCGGGGGCGCCTGCCAGGGCAAGAGCGCGGAGCGGCGGTCCACGCCGGGGTGCGACAGCCAGCTCTTCGCGGAGGACACGAGCCGCGTGGGCACCTTGGCGCCGTGCGAGCGGGCGAAGTCACCGACGATGACGCTCGACTCCGGGTTCCACGGCAGGCCCAGGCTGCCTTCGGGGAACTCCTGCGCGCTGGGGAGGTACAGGAAGGAAGGCAGCAGCGGACGCGCTTCCACCGTTCCGGGCGCCGTCACCTGCGGCACGGGCAGCATGGACTGCGAGGGGCCTCGGGGCTTGCCGTCCTCGAGGTTGAAGTAGGACACCGCGGAGTGCGTGGTGCCCAGGTCGATGCCGATGGAGTATCGCGCCATATCGGTCAGGAACCCCCGAAGGGGGCCTTGTGGTTCCTCGAAGGGAAGGGGACTTCAGGGCAGCGCCGCCTGGGGCTCAAGCGAGCTTCAGGCGAGCTCGACTTCCGCCGGCGCCAGCACGCGCGGCTCCATGGCCGGGCTGACGGACGGGAACTTCACCTCCGTGGTCACCCAGCCGTGGTGCCGGAGCGTGCCCCCGTAGGGGGGCTGGCCGGCGACGTTGCCCGTCAGCCGGATGCGCTGCGCGTCGAACCCGTCCGGCACCGTCACCGCGTCGCCCTCGCCCTGCGGGAGCACCGGCTGGAGCGTCAGGTACTGGTGGACCACCTTGCGGCAGCCCTCGTGGACGATGCGGGCCGCCGCGCCCACGTCCGCGTCCGGGAAGGCCGCCACGTTCTCCTGCACGAAGTCCACGAAGCGACCCTCGCGCTGGAGCATGGAGAGCAGGGCCAGCGCGCTCGCGTGCTCGCGCTCGGGCGAAAGGGGCGCCGCCGCCACCGGGGGCGGGATGGCGGGCGCCCTCGGAAGCGCTGGGGCGGCCGTGTCCCCGGACGGGAGCTCCTTGAGCTGCCCCGAATCGTAGGCGCGGCTGGCCGGCAGCACGGCCTGCGCGAATTCGCGGGACACGAGGCAGCGCCAGAAGCACAGCCAGGCGAGCCAGAAGCGGGCGAAGAACGACAGGGAGGCGGACGGGTCGGTCATCGGCCCCGGATAACAAAGCCGGAAGCCTTTGCAATTCACCAATGGCCCGAAATGCAAAGGGCCTCACGGTTTCCCGTGAGGCCCTTCGGTTCTTCATGGTGGAGGTGGACGGGATCGAACCGACGACCTTCGCATTGCGAACGCGACGCTCTCCCAACTGAGCTACACCCCCATAAGGGACTGCCTGCTGCCGCCGCGCCGGTGTTGGGACCGGCGAAGTGATGGGGCTAGTACCGGAGCCCCACCGCGCTGTCAAGCAGCTCGTTTTCGCCAACAACCCTGCGATTGACGTGCCGCGCAGCGGATGCCATAAAAACCGTTCTTCGGTACCGCATCCTTCCCGGCCATTCCGGGCCCCCTTCTGGTTCATGTCCACCTCCCCTTCGAAGACGTTGAGCCCCACCGAGCTCGCGAAGCTTGAGCATTCGTTCGCTTCCGATCCCTCGTCGGATGCGTACAAGCCCCTGGCGGAGGCGTACCTCGACCTGGGTCGCTTCATGGAGGCGATGGTCGTCTGCAAGAAGGGCGTGAAGGCACACCCGACCGCGGCCGATCCCCGCCTCCTGCTCGCGCGCGTCTACGCCGCGCAGAACAAGGACAAGAAGGCGCTCGAGGAGGTCATGGGCGCGCTCCAGGTCCAGCCCGAGGACAAGGCAGCCCTGCGCATGGCGGGCGTCCTGCAGATCAAGGGCGGCGAAGCGGACGTCGGCCGCGGCAACCTGCTCAAGGCCTACCAGGCGGACCCGGGTGACCCGGAGACCGTCACGCTCCTCCAGCAGTACAAGGTGGAGATTCCCCGCCCGGCGGCGCCCACCCCGGTGCTCGCGCCGGTGGCCCCGCCGCCCCCGGCCGCTCCCGAGGCCCCCGCCGCGGCGAGCGTGCCCGTGGCGAGCCCTCCCGTGGCCGCGCCCGCCGCCGTGGGCCGCGTCAACGCCCCCACGCAGCAGGCGGCCCGCACGGCGGGTCCCGCGAGGACCGCGGACGCGGGCGCTCGCCCCACCGGCCCGCGCCGCCCGCAGGTGGTGGTGGAAGAGGTGGACGAGGACGACGACGAGCCGGCGTCGCGCCGCAAGAGCGCGCCCAAGGGCAAGGGCAGCAAGGTGCTGTCGCTGGTCCTGCTCGTCCTCATCCCGCTGTTCGCGGGTGGCTACGGCTGGTACTCGGCGCAGGCGAAGAAGCGCGGCCGCGAACTCAAGAAGAACCTGGATGTCGCCACTGATCAGCTCAAGCACGACTCGTTCGCCAGCTACAAGAAGGCGTGCGAGGCGGCGGACCTGGCGCTGGAGGTGGACCCGGACTCCACGGCGGCCCACGGTTACCTGGCGTACGCGTACGCCATCCGTTGGGGTGAGCACGGCGGCGGTGACGACGCCCGGCGCAAGGCCGAGGAGCACCTGGCGGCGGCCCAGAAGGGCAAGGAGCTGTCCAGCCACCTCATCGCGGCGCAGGCGCTGATCAAGACCTACAGCGGTGATGGCAAGGGCGCGCTGGCGTCGCTGGAGGCGCAGGTCAAGGACCTCAACGACAAGGGCAAGGCGTCCTCGCTCCTGTACCTCACGCTGGGCCTCATCCAGATGAACGCGGGCGACCTGGAGCGCGCGCGGGACAGCCTGGAGCGCGCGCAGGCGCTGGCGCCGGACGACCCGCGCGTCTACGCGGGCCTGGGCGCGGTGTACCGCCGGCTGGGCCAGGACAACACCGCCTGGAAGGACTACGACTTCGCGCTCCGCTACGAGAAGGACCACCCGGAGTCGCTGCTGGGCCGCTCGCTGCTGATGCTGGAGCAGGACGAGCCGATCTACGCGGTGGCCAGCCGCGACATCAAGAAGCTGCTGGAGGCCGAGCCGCCGCCCAGCCCCCGCCAGCTCGCCGCCGCCCAGCTGGCGCGCTCGCTGCTCATCGCGCGCGTGGCGCTGGCCATGCCCGCCCTGAAGCCGGACATGCAGCAGAAGCTGTCCGAATCGACGGGCGTGCCGGTGGATCCAGCCAAGGCGAAGGCCGAGGTGGCCAAGGCGGAAGACACCGGCTTCACGCTCGACAAGCAGAACCCGGAGCTGAACCTCATCAAGGGCCGGCGCCTGCTGGCCGAAGGCAACTTCGACGCGGCCGCGGAGGAGATCCGCAAGGCCATCCGCGTGGACGGCAGCCGCGCGCAGTTCCATGTGGAGCTGGCCAAGGCGCTCATGGGCAAGCCGGGCGGCGAGAAGGAGGCCTCCGAGGCGCTCGTGACCGCGCTCAAGACGATGGGGGAGAGCCCCAAGCTGGTGGTGATGCTGGGCAACGCCTACCGCCGCCAGGGCAAGCTGGACGACGCGCTGGCGCAGTACCAGCGCGCGGTGAAGGACCCGAAGGCGAAGAACCCCGAGGCCCGCCTCGCCATGGGCGCCATCTACCGGGAGCGTTCGGATTGGGACAAGGCGAAGGAGCAGTTGGAGAAGGCCAACCAGGAGTTCGTCGGCCAGCCGGACCGGTCCGCCATGGCGCTCACGGAGCTGGGCCGCGTCTATCAGGGCAAGGGTGACGCGGCGAAGGCGGATGAGACCTACCAGCGCGCGCTCACCTCCGACGAGAACTACACGCCGGTCTACTACTTCTACGCGTCGCTGCTCTCCAAGGACCCCAAGCAGTCGGCCAAGGTCCGCACGCTGGCGCAGGAGTACGTGAAGCGCGAGCCCAAGGGCGAGTACCTCGCCGACGCGCAGCGGCTCGCGGGCAACTAGGCCCCGTCCTTCCGCTGGCTTCCTCCCGCGCCGCGAAGCCCCTTTTCCGGGGCTCGCGGCGCTTCGTTTTTGAAGGGGGGCGACAAGGCAGGCTGATGTGGCGGGGCGTCCGCGCCTTGCCACCCCTGCCGGGTGACGGTATGGGAGGGTCCACCCCACGCCCCCCTGTCCGGAAGCGACCTCGGTCCGGGGCCACCTGCTGGAGTCCGCTTGAGCACGCGTGCTTTGTCCCTGTCGTCCACCGCGTCCGACCTGATCTCCCTCACGAAGCCGGGGCTGTCCTCGCTGGTGCTCATCACCGCGGCGGGAGGCATGTTCCTGGCGCCGGGGCCGTTGGGCCCGGTGCGGGCGCTGGTGACGCTGCTGGCGACGGCGGGCACCGTGGGCGCGGCGAACGCGTTCAACTGCTACATGGAGCGCCACAGCGACCAGTTCATGTCGCGCACGCGCAACCGGCCGCTGCCCGCCGGGCGCATGGACCCCGCGACGGCGCTGTGGTTCGGCCTGTCGCTGGCGGCGGTGTCGCTGCCGGCGCTGGTGCTGGGGGCCAACCTGCTCACCGGCGTGCTGGGGCTCGTCGCGCTGCTCTCCTACGTGCTGGCCTACACGCCGCTCAAGGCGCGCACGTCCGCGGCCATGCTGGTGGGCGCCGTGCCGGGCGCGCTGCCGCCCCTGATGGGCTGGACCGCGGTGACGAACTCGGTGGACGCGGGCGGCTTCGCGCTGTTCGCCATCATGTTCCTCTGGCAGATGCCGCACTTCCTCGCCATCGCGCTGTTCCGCAAGGACGAATACGCGGCGGCGGGCCTCAAGTCGGTGCCGCTGGAGCGCGGGGATGAATCCAGCCGCGCGCAGGTGGTGCTCTACCTGGTGGCGCTGGTGCCCATGACGCTCCTGCCCTTCCAGCTGCACATCGTCGGGGCGTGGTACCTGGCGGCGGCGGTGGTGCTCGGGCTGAGCTTCCTCGGCCTGGGAGCGTGGGGCTTCTTCAAGCACCTGGGGAAGCCCTGGGCGCGCCGGACGTTCTTCTTTTCGCTCGTGTACCTCACCGGCCTGTTCGCCGCGCTGGCGCTGGACCGCGTTCCCCGCGGCTAGTGCCCCCTCGCGCGGCGTCCCTGCGCCCGGACGCCCTGCATGCCTGACACCTCCGTTCCCAACCCGCCGCCACCGCTGCTCCGCATCGAGGGGCTCACGCGCCGCTTCGGTGGGCGCACCGCCGTGGACGGGCTGTCGCTGTCCGTGCAGCCGGGCGAAATCCTGGGCCTCCTGGGGCCCAACGGCGCCGGCAAGTCCACCACGTTCCAACTGCTCGCGGGCCTGCTCGCGCCAGACGCGGGGCAGGTGCACTTCGCCGGCCGGGTGCTCTCGCTGAGCGATCCCGCGCTCCGGCGCCAGATGGGCGTCATCTTCCAGCGCGGCAGCCTGGACGACCTGCTGACCGCGCGGGAGAACCTGCTGCTGGGTGCGCGGCTGTACGGGCTCACCGGCGCGGAGGCGAAGGCGCGCGGGGAGACGATGCTGTCGCTCATCGGCTTGTCGGACCGGGGCGACGAGAAGGTCGGCACCTGGTCGGGCGGCATGCGCCGGCGCCTGGAGCTGGCGCGGGCACTGGTGCACCAGCCGCGCGTGGTGCTGATGGACGAACCCACGCAGGGCCTGGACGAGGCCGCCTTCCGCACGTTCTGGACGCACCTCAAGCGGCTGCGCGACGCGCAGGGGGTCACCGTGCTGCTCACCACGCACCGGGCGGACGAGGCGGAGGGGTGCGACCGGCTGGCGGTGCTGGACGCCGGGAAGCTGGTGGCGTGTGACACGCCCCGCGCGCTGGCCTCGCGCATGGGCGGGGACATCCTCACGCTGGAGGGGCCGGAGCCGGAGGCGCTGGCCGCCCAGGTGACGGAGCGGCTGGGGCTGGAGGCGAAGGTGGTGGAGGGGCGGGTGCAGGTGGAGGCTTCGCAGGGACATGCGCTGGTGCCGCGGCTGGTGGAGGCCTTCCCTCCGGGGCGGTTCGCCTCCGTGTCGCTGCGCCGGCCCACGCTGGCGGACGTGTTCCTCCAGCTCACCGGGAAGGCCCTGGGAGCGGATGCTCCCGCACCCACGCCCGCGCCGAGGAAACGCCGATGAGCGCCGACATCCCCGTGCCTGTTCCGTCGTCCGTCGAGGCGCCCAGCGCCCCGGTGCCCCGGCGGGAGCCGGGCGCGCTCGCGCTGCAGTGGGCCACCGTGCGGGTGCTGCTCTCGCGCGACGTGGTCCGCTTCTTCCGCCAGCCCAGCCGGGTGATTGGCGCGCTGGCGCAGCCCATCCTGTTCTGGTTCGTGATTGGTTCAGGCTTCGCGGGTTCGTTCCGCGTGGAGGGCGCGCAGGGGCTGGGCTACCAGCAGTTCTTCTTCCCGGGCGTCGTCACCATGGTGGTGCTCTTCAGCGCCATCTTCGCGACCATCACCGTCATCGAGGACCGCAAGGAGGGCTTCCTCCAGGCGGTGCTGGCGGGGCCGGGGTCGCGGCTGGCGGTGGTGCTGGGCAAGGCGCTGGGGTCGTCCACCATCGCGCTGATGCAGGCGTCGCTGTTCCTGCTCTTCGCGCCGCTCGCGGGCGTGGACGTGAAGGCGGTGGACTATCCGCTGCTCGCCGCGGTGATGGTGTTGTCGGCGCTGGCGCTCACCGGCATGGGGATGGCGCTGGCGTGGTGGGTGCGCTCCAGCGCGGGCTACCACGCGGTGATGAGCCTGGTGATGCTGCCCATGTGGGTGCTGTCCGGCGCGATGTTCCCGGTGAAGGGCGCGGGGCCGGTGCTGTCGTGGGTGATGCGCCTGAACCCGATGCGCTTCTCGGTGGAGGGCGTGCGCCGCGCGCTGTACGGGGCGCAGGCGTCGCTGGCGGTGGGCTCGGAGGGTGGGGTCGCGGTGGGGTGGGAGGTGCCCGCGCTGCTGGCGTTCGCGGCGGTGTTCGTGGGGCTGGCCGCATTCAGCGTGAGCCGCCGCGAGTAGCCCCCCGCGGGGCGTTGGACTTGACCGGTGCCTTCCACTACGACGGCGGGCATCGCAACACGGAAGACTTCCAGAGGAGGCCGCCTCATGAAGCTGCGTACGCTTGGCTTGTCGATGGTCGGTGTGGCGGGGCTCATGGCCCTGCCCGCGTGCAAGAAGGACGAAGCCCCCCCCTCGGCGCCCGCCACGCGTCCGTCGGCGCCCACGCAGGAAGCCGTCCCCCCCACCCCCACGGCGGGCGCGGGCACGGGCGAGGCGGCGGCTCCGGCGCCCGCGGGCAATGGCGTGGTGAAGGGCACGGTGTCGTTCACCGGCACGCCTCCGGCGATGGCGGAGCTGGCGCCCAGCGCGGATCCCGCGTGCGACGGCCGGCCGGAGAAGGAGCAGTCCGTGCTGGTGAAGGACGGCAAGCTCCAGAACGTGCTGGTGCGCGTGAAGGGCCCGGTGGCTGGCGCGCCCGCGGCGCCGTCCACGCCGGTGGAGGTGGACCAGTCCAAGTGCGCCTATGTGCCGCGCGTGCAGGGCGCGGTGGCGGGCCAGCAGGTGGTGTTCAAGAACAGCGACGGCACGCTGCACAACGTGCGCGGCGTGGTGGGCACCCGGCCGGTGTTCAACGTGGCCCAGCCGCCCTCGGGTGCGCCCGTGCAGAAGCCCCTGCCTTCGGACGCGGAGGTGCTGCGGCTGAAGTGCGACGTGCACCCGTGGATGACGGCCTACGTGGTGAGCAACCCCAACCCGTACTTCACCACCACCGGCGCTGACGGCACGTTCACCCTGACGGGCCTGCCCGCGGGCACGTACACGCTGGAGGCGTGGCACGAGACGCTGGGCACGAAGGCGGCGGAGGTCACCGTGAAGGAGGGCGCTCCCACGGAGGCGTCCTTCACCTTCGCCGTGACCGACGCCCAGGCGAAGCAGTAGCGCGTCCGCCTGGACCGGGGGGACGGTTCATCCGGCCCCCTTCCAGGCCGCGTCGTGCGTGGAGTCGCCCGGCGGTTCGCGGGCGCTGCGCCTTCGCGGTGGTCGTGACGTTCGGCGGCGCGCTTCGGTAGGGCGGCGCCTGCGCGCCCGGCGGTTCGCGGGCGCTGCGCCTTCGCGGTGGTCGTGACGTTCGGCGGCGCGCTTCGGTAGGGCGGCGCCTGCGCGCCCGGCGGTTCGCGGGCGCTGCGCCTTCGCGGTGGTCGTGACGTTCGGCGGCGCGCTTCGGTAGGGCGGCGCCTGCGCGCCCGGCGGTTCGCGGGCGCTGCGCCTTCGCGGTGGTCGTGACGTTCGGCGGCGCGCTTCGGTAGGGCGGCGCCTGCGCGCCCGGCGGTTCGCGGCCGCTAGGCCTGCGGGGTCACGGGGAGGGTCGGTGGGCCCGCTTTGCGGACGGTGAAGCCCACCCGCGCGCCTCCGTCGGGCCGGTTCTCCGCGAAGACCTCGCCGCCGTGGGCCCGGGCGATGCGCTGCACCAGCGCGAGCCCCAACCCCAGCGAACCCGCCTCGCGCGCCTCGCCGCCCCGGTCCTTGCGGTAGAACGGCTGGAAGATGCGCGTCTCCTCGCCAGGCAGGAGCCCCGGGCCCCGGTCCTCCACGCTGAAGGCCAGGTGCTCCGTGCCGTGCTCCTGCAACCGGAGCGCTTCCACCCCCGCGCCGTGCTTGCGGGCGTTGTCGAGCAGGTTCACCAGCGCGCGGCCCAGCAGCGTCGCGTCCGCCAGCAACGTCACGTCATCCGTCTCCGGCTGCAACAGCGTGGCGGACAGGCCGGTGCGCTCCAGCGCCTGGGCCGCGAGCACGCCTGCCTCCAGCGCCTTGGGCGTGAGCTGTCCGAAGTCCAGGCGCGAGCTCGCCAGCAGCTCGCCCACCAGCGCGTCCAGCTCCACCACCTCGCGGTCCACCTGATCCAACGTGCGCGGGTTGCCTCCTCCGTCGCGCAAGAGCTCCGTCAGCACCCGCAGCCGCGCCAGGGGGGTGCGCAGCTCATGCGACACCGCGGCCAGCAGCTCGCGTTGATCCGCCATCTGCTTCTCGATGCGCGCCGCCATGTCGTTGAACGACTCGGCGAGCACCGCGAACTCACCGGTGGCGTGGTGGTGGAGGCTCGCCCGCGTGCCCAACCGGCCCTCGCCCAGCTCCTGCGTGGCTCGCACCAGCGTGTCCACCGGGCGCGCCATCCGGTACGAGATGCCGCCCGCCGCCGTCCACAGCACCAGCACCGCGATGCCCAGCGGCAAGACAGCCTGCCAGGGGCTTCGCGTGCGGGTGCGCAGGTAGCACACCTGCAGCGTCCCCAGCTGCGCGTCCTCCCGCATCACGGGGATGGAGGCGTCCGGCTTCGGGCACGGGGCGCCTCCTTGGGCCACCACCGCGCCGGACAGGTCCTTCAGCTCGACCTCCACGTCCAGGTCGTCGGAGATGCTCCGCACCAGGGAGTCGCGTGCCGCGGGCGCGTCCCACACCTCCGCGAAGCGGTGGCCCACGAACGAGCGCACGCGCTCCGTCTCCTGCCTCCAGGAGTTGCCGCCCGTCAGGTTCATCACCCACGACACCACGAACACCGTCACCAGGATGGTGAGCCCGAACATGACGAACAGCCGCCGCCGCAGCCGCGCCTGCACGAAGGACCCGAGCCGGCCCAGGTGGAACTTGCGCCGGTGGTGGGGATGTTCAGGGTGATGGTGGCGGAAACCCGGAGGGGGCCTCCGTCCCCAGGGCCCCCCGTGGGGATGCCGGTGGCCCCAGCCCATCAGGTGCCTTCCTTCGCGAAGACGTACCCCACGCCGCGCACCGTCTTGATGAGGCGTGTGCCCACGTCCCCCAGCTTCTGGCGCAGGTGGGAGATGTGCACGTCCACGGTGCGCTCGCTCACCACGGTGTCATTTCGCCCCGCCTCGCCCAGGAGCGCGTCGCGGGGAATCACCCGGCCCGCCCGCCGCACCAGCGCGAGCAGCAGGTCGAACTCCAGCCCCGTCAAATCCACCGCGCGTCCCTCCACCCGCACCTCGCGCCCGGACACGTCGATGGAGACCCCGCTCGACTCGAGCCGGTCCGCCACGGCCGACGGCTGCGCTCGCCGCAACACCGCGCGCAGGCGGGCGAGCAGCTCGCGCGGGCCAAAGGGCTTGGGCAGGTAGTCGTCCGCGCCCAGCTCCAGGCCCACCACCCGGTCCGTCTCGTCGCCCTTCGCGGTGAGCATCAGCACCGGGATGCGGCTCTTGGCCCGGATGCGCTTGCACACCTCCAGGCCGTCCATGCCCGGCATCATCACGTCCAGGAGCACGGCGTCGAAGGCGTTCGCCTCCAGCGCCGCCAGCCCCCGGCCGCCGTCGGGCGCGTGGCTGACGGTGATGCCGTTCTGCCCGAGGTACTCCGCGAGCAGCTCGAACATCCGGGTGTCGTCATCGATGAGCAGGACGCGGGTGGGCATGGGCGGGGCGGAATCCTAACGCGCTCCCGGCGCGTCGGCGGGGCCCGCGGCGCCTGGAGGCGGTTGCGCGTGCCAGTCCCAGTACGGAGGCATCCCGTTGCGGTAGGCGGGGCCTCCCCAGTCGCCCCGGTGGCAGGCCGAGCGGTGGTGGCGGGCGAGGTTCGCGAAGCCGGAGGCGTAGCCTCCGATGGCACCCGCGGCGAGCAGGACGACGAGCAGACGGTGTCTCATGTGGCGGTCTCCAGACGAAGGGCAGGGGGCTCAGACGAAGGACGCCGGGCCGTCATCGTTGTGGGGACGGCCTCCCCAACGGCCGCGTCCACCGCAGCCTCGCCCGTGCCAGCCCCGGCCCCCGCGCCAGCCGTAGCCCCAGCCGTGCTCGATGATGTCCGCGAGCTCGCGGCGCTGGTTGGGCTCCAGCGCCTCGTGCATCCGGGACAGCCCGTCCTGCACCGCGTTGCGCAACGTCTCCAGCGCCACGTCGTGGCGGCTGAACAGCTCCCGCAGCATGGCGCCGTCGAAGTGCTCCCCGCGCATCGACCCCGCGAGCGCCGTGCGGCTGGGGCCCCACTGGTCCTTCACCTTGGCGAAGGCCTCGCGCACGTCCTCCACCGCCTTCACGATGACCTTCTCCTGGCCGGGCGACGTCTCCAGCCGCTCGAAGAGCCAGCGGAGCCGGGGGCGCGCGCTCCAGCGGCCCCCATGGCCCGCGTGGTGGTGGTAGTGGCCGTGCCGCCCGCGGTGCAGGGTGGCGAAGAGACCGGCGAGGCAGGCGGTACCGAAAACGAATCCGAACATGTGTGGCTCCTGAAAGCAGGCCGGGCACCGACCAGGCGGGCCCGTGTCGTTTCTGACGGAGCTCAAGGTAGAAGCCGGGTGTGAAGCCCACGCCCGGCTGGGGTGAAGAAGTATGAAGGCCGGGACGCGCTCGTCCGGAATGGCGGCGGGGCCCGGGGTGTTCAATCGCCGGGCCTCGACGGAGTCCGCTGTGTCGGATGACGGACGGCTGCCTGCTGGATTCCACTCTCAGGAGTGGAGTTCCCGCAGGAAGTGGGTAGAGTGCCCGGCGTGCCGGGGCGGTGTTCGTTTCGGCACCGGTGGCAGGCGAGAGCCGGTCACCGGTTCAGAGCAGAGAAAGAGAAGAGACTCACAATGGCAACTGGTACCGTGAAGTGGTTCAACGACGCGAAGGGCTTCGGTTTCATCGCGCAGGACAATGGCGAAGACGTTTTCTGCCATCACACTGCCATCAACATGGATGGCTTCCGCACCCTGGCCGAGGGCCAGAAGGTGGAGTTCGAAGTCACCAAGGGCCCCAAGGGCCTGCAGGCGCAGAACGTCCGCGCCGCCTGAGTTGAACGAATCCCGACTCTCCGCGAGCGGTGAGTCACCGAAGCCCAGTCTTCCCTTGCGGAGACTGGGCTTTCGTCTTTCTGGACGCAGGGCAGGCAGGCGATCCGCGACGCGCGGTCCGCCAGCGCCCGGGGCCTTCCCTACCTTCTTCCCAGGTGGAGCGCGGCGTCGCACGCCGCCCCCCGAGGAGAAGCGACCATGGGCGACACCAGCGTGAAGAAGGTCGAAAGCCGCCATTCCCCCAAGGGGGAGATGGGCCAGAAGTACCTCGCGTCCGGCGTCCGCGTGGCCATGCGGCTGTGGGAGGACGAGCCGCCCGCCGAGGCCAAGCCCGCCAGCACCCGCGACTACGAGACCGTGGGCTACGTGCTCAAGGGCCGCGCGGAGCTGCACCTGGAGGGGCAGGTCATCCTGCTGAACCCCGGTGACTCCTGGCTCGTGCCGCGCGGCTCCAGTCACACGTACAAGGTCCTGGAGACCTTCTCCGCCGTGGAGGCGACCAGCCCCGTGTCCTCCGTGCACGGCCGTGACGAGCACGACGCCGTGGCGAAGGGCGCCAAGGCCTGACGCGGCGGCGAGCAGGGCTTGCCGCGAGGAGGGCCGACGGCGCCGGCCCCCCGCGCGTTCTCCTCAAGGACCGTGGAGGATGGTGCCCCCGGCTCCGACGATCCAGACGTCGTCGGGGCCCGAGCCCGAAACACCGTACAGGTCCTTCGTCGTAGGCGAGTCCACCTGCGTCCAGTCATCGCCGTTCCAGTGCAGGATCGTCCCGCCCGAGCCGACGGCCCAGACGTCGCTCGAGCCGCTCCCCCAGACGCCGTGGAGGAAGGGGTAGGGCGAGAGCTGATCCATGACGAGGCCGGCGGTGGACCTCCACCGCATCACCACTCCCGACGAGCCGACGGCGAAGGCCTCGTTGGCGGAAGCGGCCCAGACAGCCTGGAGGCTCGTCGTGGTGGGCGTCGTCAGCGACTCCCAGTCGGTGCCCGTCCACCGCACGACCGAGCTGTCCTTGGCGGCGAAGGCCGTGCCGTCCGCGACCATGAAGATGTCTGGCATCTGGGTGTAGGGGTGGGGGGTGCCCGTGGCGAGCTTCGTCCACTGCGCGCCGTCCCAGACGAACGTGTAGTGCTGATCCCCCTCCTTGCCGGCCGCCATGGCGCTCCGCGATGACGCCGCGGCGATGCCCGTGAGCGGGGCCGCCGTCAGCGGGGGGCTGTACCCAGACCACGTGCCACTCGCCAGGGACAGGAGTGTCCCGCCTTCACCCACCGCCCAGCCTCCACCCTCGGCGAGCGTCAACGCGTAGAGATCCAGGGACGTCGGCGAACCGGCGGCGCTCCACTGGCTGCCGTCCCAACGCAGCACGGTGCCGCGGAGTCCCACGACGTACGCCTCCGTGGGGGACACGACGGCCACATCCCGCAGGGTCGCCGTGGTCGTGCTCGGCATGAGCTGGAAGCTGGGCGTCGAGCCACCATCCCCATGGCCTCCTCCATCCGCCATGCCGCCGTCCGCCGGTCCAGCGTCAACCCCGAGGCCCGCGTCGTCCTGCCCCGCGTCGTTCTGCCCCGCGTCAGGCAGCTCCGGGGCGCAGACGCCTTGCTGACACAGGGCGCCCGACCCACAGGCGACGCATGCCGCGCCAAACGAGCCGCAGGCTGAATCCAGGGTGCCTCGGAGGCAGACGCCCTGCTTGTTGATGCATCCCTCGCACCCGGTTGGAGACTGGCACGAAGCGGCCACTCCCACGCTCAATCCCAGGACGAGGGCCAGAACCGTTCCTCGAAACGTCGACATTGCTCGCGACCTCAGAACCCGGCTCCGGCCAAGCAGGTGCCTGCGACACTAGCATGTCGTTGAACAAGACTGACGCGGCGGCGAGCGCGGTTTCCCCAGGGAAGAGGGCCCGCCACGCGCTGTCAGCCTCGGGAGCGGACCTCGTCGACGGGGCATGCGAATCCTGACCGTTGATGAGAAGCCCCTTCATGAATGGTGGTACCTGAACGCCGCGCCGCGAGGGGGGACGCGCGCTGAAAGACTGCCGTTGCTGTGCGGTTGGGTGGACACCCTTCCCCCGGACGTGGACGCGGTCATCGCGCTGTCGGACCTCCAGGGCATGGCACCCCATGCCCTGCGCGACGGGGCCGCGGCGCTGCTGGGCGAGGTCCTGGCGGATGAGCTGGCGATGATGGGCGAGGCGGGTGACATCCCTCTCGCGAGCCGCACTGGCATCCTCCTCGCGGGCGACCTCTTCTCCAGCCCCGGCGCGGAGGTGCGGGGGGCTTCGGGAGATGTGCGGAGCGTCTGGAGCGCCTTCTCCGCGTCCTTTCGCTGGGTCGTCGGCGTCGCGGGGAACCACGACACCTTCGGGCGTGGCCAGGAGCAAGCGCGCTTCTTCCACCAACCGGGGCGCACCCTGTTGGATGGCGAGGTCGTCGCGCCGGATGGGCTGTCATTGGGCGGGGTGAGCTACATCATCGGCCGGCCCGACAAGCTGAACCGGCGCGAGCAGTCCGCCCAACTGGAGCGAATCGAAAGCGTCCTCCTCCAGGAGCCCGAGGTGCTCCTCCTCCACGAAGGCCCGGACGTGCCTGGGACGAACCTGCGCGGCAACGCCGTCATCCGGGAGGCCGTGGAGCCCTGGAGCAGGCTCCTCGTCATCTGCGGTCACTGCCATTGGGACGTCCCGCTGGCCACGCTCGCGGGAGGCACGCAGGTCCTCAACGTCGATGCTCGCGCCGTGCTGCTCCGGCGTGCCGGCACCTGACCCCGGAGCGAGGCGCCGCATCCCGTCGCCCGCGGCGGTCGCCGTGCTCGAGCCTCCCGGTGCTACCTGGCGGCGGGCACGAGGCCGTAGAGGGTGGTGATCTCCCGGGAGCGCGCGGCGTGCAGTGGGTCCGTCGTGTCCTTGGCCTTGGAGTGCCGCGCCGGGGTGGACTTTCGCCAGGACACCGTCAGGCCGCAGCGCGCGAACTGCTCCTCCAGCCACCCGGGCGGACGCAAGCCCAGCAACACCGCGAGGTCCGACAGGATCAGCAGCCCCTCTCCCCCCGGGGTGAGCGCGGCGGGGAGTCCTTCGAGGAAGCGCCGCAGGAACTGGCTGTCCTCGTCGAACACCGCTCGGTCCACCCGGTTCTTGGGCGGCTCCGGAATCCACGGTGGGTTGCAGACGACGAGGTCCGCCTTTCCGTCCGGAAACAGGTCCGACTCCGTGACCTGGAAGCGCTGCGAGAGGCCGAGTCGCTCCGCGTTCTCCCGGGCGCACGCCACCGCGCGGGAGTCGCAATCCGTGGCCTGCGCGGACGCCGCGCCTCGCTGCAGGAGGAGAAAGGAGAGCACTCCGGTGCCGGTGCCCACGTCGAACACGCGCTTGTCCTTCACGTCCGCCACGGCGGCCAGCAGCTCCACGTAGTCGGTGCGCGTGGGCAGGTAGACGCCGTAGTGCGGATGGAGCTGGCCCTTCAGCCCCGGGACGGCCAGGCCCTTGCGCCGCCACTCCGTGGCCCCGAGCATGCCAAGCAACTGCTTGAGCGGCACGACGGTGAAGTCCGCGGTGGGCTCGCCCCACACCTGTCGACACGCTTCGGAGACCTCCGGTGCTCTCGCGAGGCCCAGGCGGTAGCTCTTGTCGAGCGCGACGACGACTCGCGACAGCGTCGCATGTTCCAGCTGCCGCGCGCGGCGCTCGGCCCGGAACGCCTCCAGCGGCGAGCGGGCTTGCGACGGCCGCTCGAGGCGCCGACCCAGCGCGCCGAGGAGCTGCTTCGCGTTGTGGAAGTCTCCGGTGTAGCGCAGGAACTCGCCCCGCCGGACGCGCTTGAGCGCGGTGTCGGCGCTGAGCCCATCATCCACGGCCGACAGGCGCGTGGGAGCGGGCTCATCACTCTCCGAGTGCCAGGTGAACGCGGCGTCGGGGGGAAACTCGAAGGGCGTGGCGGTGGACGACGGCCCCTTCTGGGCGGCGGTGGGGCGGCGTGGGCGGTGCATGGGCCTGGGCTAGCACGTCCGAGCCCCACCGTCGCGCACACGGTAGGGCAGGGGGCTCCCGATGGCGGGGCCTCCCCGCGCGAACGGGTGCGGCTGCTCAGGCGAAGGCTGCGCTGCGCAGGACCATCACGTCGGCGAAATCCTGGCGCTGCGGCGCCAGACACAGGGCTCCTTGTGACACCTGCTCGAGGAAGTGCTCGCCGTAGTCGTGGCGCGGGCCCGAGGCGTACACGGTGATGTCCCGAGCCCGCGCGACCTCCCCCAGCATCCGTGCGACCGCGTGCGCCACCTCTCCCCAGAAGGGGAAGTACAGATAGAACGCGGTGCCATCCGACAGGTCCACGTCACGGACATCCGCGTGGATGAACTCCAGGTTCGGCAGCCCGAAGCGCTCGCCATTGCGGCGCGCGGACTCGACGTACGTCTGTCCGTACTCCACGCCCTTGACCTGGGCGAAGGTGCTCGCGGCCACGGTGATGGCGAACTTCCCGTTGCCGCAGCCGAGGTCGTAGACGGTGTCGCGCTGCCCAGGGCTCGTGGTGGACAGGAAGTCGGAGATGCGCTGGGCCCGCGAGGCCATGTTCACTTGCCCGAAGGGGGGGCGGTCCTGGCCCGTGGTGATACGTGAAATGCGCAGCAGGCCCTCAAGCCAGTCATCCGCCGCCGTGCTCGCGCGGCCCGTGGCCTCGGTGAAGCCAAGCCCCTCCCACTGTTCCCTGAAGCGCGCCGGAGAGAGGCCTCCCGAGCGGAGCTGCTGCGCGACGTCCGCGCCTGCCGCATCCAGCGCCTCGGTGACCGCGTGCGCGCGCGCCATCAGCGCCGCCCAGAGCACCTGGAGCTCCGGACGCGCTCGGACGTCGAGAAGGAGCAGCTCGGGCTCCACGTTCTCCTGCACGAAGGAGAACCGCTCGAAGAGCTCCCACCGTGCGCCCAGGCCCAACGTTCGTGAATCCCAGGGCGCCAGGAGAAGGGTCTCGGCGCGCTCGACCCACCAGGGGGAGGCGGGTGGAGTCGAGGGGGTGGGGGGCATGTGCCCAGGAGGGTGTCAAACGAACGGGGCGCTGTCCAACCCGAGCGCCCGAAGGCCGGCACGGTCGCAAGGCCGCTGACCTCGACGGACAGCACCGACCCCTCTTTCTTCGATACCGTCGGCGGCGCGGCGAGCCGTCCTCTTCCAGGTCTGGCCTCCGCGGGGAGAACAGGACCGGATGAGCACCCGTGGTGATGCAGCACCGCTTCCTCACGCCATGGAGGTCCAGGGTGAGGGCGGTTTCTTCGTTTCGGACGACGCGGCCCGGATCGACCTGGACGTCGTTCACGGATACCTGACGCGCTCCTATTGGAGCCCGGGCATCTCCCGGTCGATGGTCGAGCAGGCCCTGCGAAACTCTCTTGTCTTCGGCTTGTATGGTGCGGACGGTATCCAGGTGGGCTTCGCGCGCGTCGTCACGGACCGCGCGACGTTCGCCTACCTCTGCGACGTGTTCATCCTGGAGTCACACCAGGGCCAGGGCTTGGGCAAGCGGTTGATGGAGGCCGTCATGGCGCACCCCGACCTCCAGGGACTGCGGCGCTTCCTCCTGGCGACGCGGGATGCGCACAGCCTGTACGCGCGGCATGGCTTCACCCCGCTGAAGAGCCCCGAGCGCTTCATGGAGCGCCACGACCCGGACGTCTATCGCCGGAAGTAGCGGCGCCCCTGGCCTCCCGTGGGCTGCTTCGACGCGAAACCTACGCGGCGCGCGTGCCGGGGATACCCTTGCGCTCCATGAAGGCCCGCAGCTCCGGCCAATGGGCCGAGAGCATGTCGAAATCGTCGGGGCGCGTGGGCTGTGTCGTGCTCAGCGCGGCGTCAATGGCGGCCGCATGGGTGGCCGGATCCAGGGAGTCCAGGGCGAAGGCCCGGAGGAGCTTGAGTCGGCGGGCATCCCGCCCCACCAGCATGTCCGCTTCCGCCGTGCGAGACTCCAACTCCGCCACCGCGGCTGCGTGGCGGCCCTCGCGGCAGAGGAGCCCGACTTCCGGGAGCAACGCATACGTGGGAGGGAGGCCGTTGGCCCGCTTGCGCCCCTCCTCCAGCCATGCGCGCGCGGCGCCGCCGTCTCCTTGGACGAAGTAGGCCATGGCGATCAAGTTGGGCATCCACCGGTACAACGCCGGCACGGACCTGCGCACCTGGTGGGAGCGCTCCGCCGAACCGAAGAGCTCGAGCGCTCGCGGAGCATCCCCCAGCGCCAGCATGCACTGGCCGAGCAAGGCGACCGACACGGCTCGCTGCGTCCCCTGCGTGCTGCGGCGTGCGGCTTCCTCGAAGCGGTGCGCCGCTTCTCGTTCGTCACCTGCTCCGAAGAAGGAAACCCCCTGATGATAGGCGGCCCCCCATCTGCGGATCCGCCAGAAGAAGAAGGCGAACAGCGTCAGGAACACCGCGACCAGGAGCGGGATCACGACCTGCGGGGACATGCTCACCCTGGGATTCGCGCCCCCTCGGGCGAAGTATTGATAGGAGATGAGGTAGACGGCGATGAGCGCCAGTCCCGTGATGCCTCTGCGCAAGGAGAAAAAGGAGAGGGGCCTGAGATGGCGCTCTTTCGGCAGGGGAAGTGCATTCACGTGGGAGTCCGGGAGGTAAAGGACAAAGCCTCTCGTACCCTGAAAAGCACTTCACGTGCCAGCTATCGGGAGCCCTGGCATCCCCTGCCTCATGCTTGTGCTGGGGGTGCCAGGTTCAATGGGGCTACCCCTGGGTGGGGCCGGTGGAGTCCGGCGGCTCCGTGGACGCGAAGCGCGTGTCGATATGCAGCGCGCGGGACAGCGTCAGCGTGACGGGCGTCTTCGCGGCGATTTCGAGCAGCCGCGCCCGCTGCTCCGGTGTCACCGTGTCCGCGCAGTCGAGGACCCGCTCGACGCGCTCACCCGCGGGCTCGCGAATCAGCTTGAGGCGCACGACGAGCCTGCCCAGGTCCCACTTCTTCTTCTCCGCGTACATCTTGAGCGTGATGGCCGTGCAGGAGCCGAGCGAGCCCATCAGGAGCTGATACGGCGCGGGGCCAAGGTCCGCGCCACCGCGTGCCACGGGCTCATCCGCGATGAACTGGTGGCGTCCGGTGCGGACGTGCTGGGTGAGTCCTTCGCCGCCCTCCACCGTGGCGGCGGCGAGCAGGACGCTATCGGAGGCGTTGGTCATGCCCCGTTCTACGCCAGGTCGCTGCGCGGCGTCTCCACAGCCGCACCCGCGCCGCCACGACTCAGCCCATGCCGACCCGGATTGAAATGGACGACATGTGTGGGATTGGCGGGCCGGGCAGGACTCCAAAACGTGACGTGTTCGTTAGAATTGCGTTCTATTCAATTTTGACTTGGTAATATTGACATGCTGGTTTCGTTGTCCGCAATGTCTGCCCATCGCCGAGGCTGGCGATAGGGGATCGCACCATGCCGAAGTCGAACGAACTCTCGTCCTGCCTCCTTCCCGCCCGCCACGTCTGGCCGGCGCTCGTTGCTCTCGCCCTGGCCTCTTTCGCGCCGACGGCCCAAGCCGCTTCGGCGATCTACGGCGGCGGCCCGTTCTATTCCGGCGGCACCGCGGTGATGGACGACCTGCGCGGCTCGGGCTTCACCACCGTGATCCTCTGGAGCTTCCACATCGAGGACAACGGCGACCTCGTCTACAACGACATCCCGGTGGTCAAGAACGGCGCCTATATCGGTGACTCGGCCTGGCCGGCGCGGCTGGCCACGCTCAAGACCGCGCCGACCTCGGTCAATCGCATCGAAGTGTCGATTGGCGCCTGGAGCGTCCCGGATTTCGAGCGCATGGCCAGGCTGGTCAACGGCACCGCCGCTGGCTGCGGCAGCACGCTCGTCTGTGGCACCGGCAGCACCAGCATCCTGTACCGCAACTTCCAGGCGCTGAAGACCGCCACGGGCGCCGCCGCGGTCAACTTCGACGACGAGAGCGCCTACGACCTCGCGCCGACCACCCAGTTCGGGCAGATGCTGAGCGGCCTGGGCTTCAAGATCACCTTCGCGCCCTACACCAACCAGGGCTTCTGGCGGTCTCTCAAGGACAACCTCGGCAGCGCGGTCGATGGCATCTACCTTCAGGTGTACGACGGCGGCGCCGGAAACAATCCGGCGACCTGGAACACCGCGATGGGCATGACCGTCGCCCCGGGCCTCTGGTCGCGCCATGGCACCGGTTGCGGCAGCGGCGACAGCCCGGCCACCGTGCAGAGCAAGATGAGCAACTGGAAGAGCACCGCCGGCATCGGCGGCGGCTTCATCTGGCTGTATGACGACATCCAGAAGTGCGGGGCGCAGGGCACGGCCGCGCAGTACGCGGCGGCGATCAACACCGCGGTCAGCGGCAATACCCCGCCGGTGGCCAACTTCGGCGTCACCGTGAGCGGACTGACCGCGATCTTCAGCGACGCCTCCAGCGACAGCGACGGAAGCATCGCCTCCCGAAGCTGGACCTTCGGAGACGGCGGTGGCTCGACCGCGACCAACCCCAGCCATGTCTATGCCAGCGCCGGTGACTACAGCGTCAGCCTGACCGTGACCGACAACGGCGGCGCCAACAACACCAAGACCCAGGTCGTCTCGGTTGGCGTCGGCAATATCAACCTGGCGCTCAACAAGCCGGCGACCGGCTCCAGCGCCTGCAACAGCAGCGAGACACCGGCCAAGGCGGTCAACGGGAGCGTCTCCGGTGGCACCACCGACAAGTTCTGCTCGTTGACCTCTCCTTCCTGGCTGCAGGTGGATCTCGGGTCGGCGCAGACCGTCAGCAGCTTCGTCGTCAAGCATGCCGGCGCGGGGGGCGAATCGAGCACCTGGAACACCCGGGCATTCACCATCCAGACCTCCAGCAACGGCACGACCTGGAGCACGCCGGTGACGGTGACGAACAACACCGCCGACAGCTCGACCCATTCGATCAGCGCCACCTCCGCGCGCTACATCAAGCTCAACGTGGCCACCCCGACCCAGACCACCGACCCGGCGACGCGCATCTACGAATTCGAGGTGCGCTGACCGGTCCCCCTCCCCACCGGCAGGTCCGCCCGGGGCCAAGGTCGCGAAAAGTGGAGCTCGGGCTGGCAATCGATCCGGAGCCAATGCAGTACACCGGAGGTTCCACCTCCTTCCTCCGGTGAAAGCATGCGTCGTCCTGTGTCCCACATCGCCCTCGCGGCCGTCCTGTTCGGCTCGGGAGGGACTGCCCTCGCCGCGGAGGGGGCGAAGAAGCCCGCCACGCAGTGGGTGTCCAGCCCCGCCCAGACGGCCCGTGTGGCGCGAGTCGAGGCGGGATTGGCCCCCGTGGTCATCGAAGGCGAGAAACCCCAGCGCCTGACGATCCAACAGTGGATGGCGCTGTACCAGATTCCCGGGCTGAGCATCGCCGTCTTCGACAAGAACGCCATCGTCTGGGCCAAGACCTATGGCGTGAAGGACGCTGGCGGCTCGGAGCCCGTCACCCTGGAGACGCTCTTCCAGGCGGGCTCCATCAGCAAGCCGGTGACGGCCATGGCGGCGCTGCACTTCGTCGAGGCAGGCAAGTGGTCGCTCGACGAGAACATCAACGACAAGTTGCGCTCGTGGAAGCTCCCGGAGAACGACTTCACGAAGGAGCAGAAGGTCACCCTTCGCAAGCTGCTCAGTCACAGCGGGGGGACGACGGTGCACGGCTTCCCCGGGTACGCGGTGGACGCGCCCATGCCCACGCTGGTGCAGGTGTTGGATGGCGTGGCACCCGCGAACACCTCCCCGGTGCGCGTCGACATCGTCCCCGGCACGCAGACGCGTTACAGCGGCGGCGGCACGTCCATCGTCCAGTTGATGATGGTGGATCAGCTCCAGAAGCCGTTCCCCCAGATCATGAGCGAGGCGGTGCTGAAGCCGCTCGGCATGACGCAGAGCTCCTTCGAGCAGCCCCCGGCTCCGGACCGTGCCGCCCGGACGGCGAGCGGGACGTACTCCAACGGGAAGAGCGTCGCGGGCCGCTGGCACGTGTACCCGGAGATGGCCGCGGCCGGACTGTGGACCACGCCGTCCGACCTGGCGCGGGTCGCCATCGAGGTGGCCAAGGCGAAGGCAGGGAAGTCCACGCGCGTGCTGTCCCAGTCGATGGCGAAGCAGATGCTCTCGCAGCAGTCGGAGCGGTTCGGGCTGGGCTTCCAGCTCATCCCCGGCGCCGACGGCTTCGGTCACGGAGGCGCGGACGAGGGCTTCCAGGCCTCGCTGACGTCCTTCAGTGACACGGGGGCCGGAGTTGTCGTCATGGCCAACTCCGACAACGGGTTCCTGCTCTTCGACCGCATCATCGCCAGCGTGGCCTCTGAATATGCCTGGGCCACGTTCAAGCCCACGCCCGAGTCGCCGGTCGCCCATGTGGACATGCTCACGCGGGTCAAGGGCGTCGACGCCGCGCTTGCCTGGTACACCGCGAAGCACGGTGAGGGCCTGACGGGCCTGGAGTCGGGGCAGCTGAACCAACTTGGCTATCAGTTGATGAGGGGCGGACAGGGCGCGGACGCGGTGCGGGTGTTCGAAGCGAACGTGAAGCTCTTCCCGACGGACGCGAACGTCTACGACAGCCTGGGGGAGGCTCAGCTCCAGGCCGGCCTGAAGGAAGCGGCCATCGCGAACTACAAGAAGTCGCTCGCGCTCAACGCGGGGAATACCAATGCCGTGAAGGTCCTCGAGAAGCTCGGAGTGCCCACGGGGAAGTGAGCCCGGGACGCTTCAGCTCGCCAGGCGGACGGACGTTCCCACCAACGCCGCTGCCCGGGTCCGCGTCCGCTGGATGCACTCCTCCATCAGCTGCCCCAGCTCCGCCTGGGGCAGCACGCCGTTTCGCGCGAGGAATCCCTCGTCGACTCCTGGGATGCGTGGGAGCGCGGGCGTCCGCTGCGCCTCCAGCGCTTCCAAGGACTGACGCAGGGCCTGCTTCGCCTTGCCCCCGCCCCGTTCCAGGGCGAAGGCGATGACGTCCCAGGCCAGCTCCGCGTGCCGTGCCTCGTCCTCGGCGATGACCGACAGGGTCTCGCGCACGACAGGGTCGCTGGCCCGGCTCGCCCCTTCACTCGCGACCCTGGAGGCCACCCCTTCCCCCAGGCACCCATCCAGCAACGAGCCGCGCACCAGCCGGGCCCAGTCGTCACCGGCCTCGGGGCTCGGTGGCTGGGGGCGCTGCTGGCCCAGCTCTGGAATCGCCCCCGCGGTCCAGGGCAGCCCCGCGTAGGCCCGGGCCAGCGCGAAGCACCTCCTGGCGTGGCGGACCTCGTCCAGGGCCGCCAGGTGACACGCCTCGATCAGCTCCGAGGGGGCGCCCAGCGCGGTGAGCTTGAGCGACAGCTTCGCGAAGGCCGGAACCGACGCGTGCTCCAGGCTCGCGGAGTACCTCCACGCCTCGCCCAGCACCGTCCGCTGCCAGGGCGTGAGCCCCGCGACCTCCGGAACCACGCCGTCCACCCAGCCTTCCCCCAGGGCGCGACGGGCCACGCGAGCCCGCCCCCTCAGCCGCAGCACCCGTCCCTTCGCATAGCTTGAGCTGAAGATCAGGTTGTACGCCCAGTACAAGAACCCCATGAACGAGGCGCTCAGGAACATCATCACGCCCCCGATCCACTTGGAGCCCCCATCGCGCGGCTTCCTCGCGGCGACGAGGACTCCCCACAGGAAGAGCCCGGGCCCCAAGAGGATGATCACCAGGAGGACCTGCCCGAGCCCCTCGGTCATGCGCATCCCTTTCGAAAGTGAGTGGAGCCAGCGCTCGCCAGCTGCCGTTCAAGAACCGCGTACGCACTGAGCAAGCCATGTGCCAGCACCCGCCGCCGCCCCAGTCGAGAGCGGCGGCGGAGCTGGTGCGCAATGTGCCGTACACGCGCGCTGCGCACGTGTGCATCCCGCTGCACGTGGATGTGTTTCACGAGACCCCGCGCCGGGTGGGGGCGGCGAGCGCACCGACAAGGGCGCGCCACTGCTGCTACGGCGGACCTGGGGGGCACGAACCGGTGGATTTCTGGCGCACGGCCCCGCACGCGCGGTCACGCAGCGCCACGCGCAGCCGTCACCGGGAGCGCGGCCCGTCGCTCCTGATCCGGTGTTTCCCGTGCTGGCCTGATACGCGCCCGGGAACCCGCGCTCAGGTCCGTTCGGCTCGGCCCCTCCGCGTCGCCTCCGTGAAGTCTGACGCCCTGCGTTGGTGCTGCGCTTTGACGCGCGAGGCCATCGTCTGTCTTTTGACAAGGTTGTCTGGCGGGTGCTACCGGTAGCTGAAACATGAATCGGCCTTCATCTTCCCCGGCGCGGATCCCGTTCGCTCCGCGAGCCCCGCGGGTGGGGAAGAGCGAAGGCGGACAGGATGCCTGCCGCCCGGCTGCTCATGTTCCCGTTTCCGTGCCCCGAGCCGCCGCTGGCGGGGTCCCAGGCGTTGTCGTGTCGTCGTCCCGGCGCTGTCGCCGGATGGGAAGAGGAACACTCACATGAAGAAGATGCTGTCGTCCGCGATGATGCTGTGCACGTTGGGGCTCTCCGGGTGTGGGGATGACACGACGGATCCGCCGGTGGACAACACGCCCAAGCTGGACACCCAGTCGAACATCCTGGCGTTCCTGGAGGGCAAGACCCTGGTGATGGAGGGGGACAACATCCCCAGCCACCCGCTGTCGCTGGACGAGGACATCAACTGGGGCTCGGCCAGCCAGTGCTTCCAGAAGGTCACCATCGGTGTGGGGGGCAACAACTTCCACGTCAGCAGCATCCCCGGCACCATCCGTGACTCCGCCGGGGTCGGCCAGCCCGGCAGCACCTGCGACCACACCGTCGCGCAGAACGCGCTGGTGTTCGACTCCAAGGCCGTCACCCTCTCCAACATCGCGGCGGACGGCAGCTGCTTCGAGGTCCTCGTGGACTACGGCAGCTTCAAGCAGGAGGGCCGCGCGAAGTTCTCCTCGGACACGAAGAAGCTCTCCATGGAGCTGTACTTCGAGGCCAAGGCCACGGGGTGGCACTGCGCCGACGGTGCGGTGGGAGCCAAGACGGTCAGTGCTTCCGGTCAGCCCTTCACCGGCAACGCGGTGCAGGTCTACGTCATCAACGGCTAGTCGCACGGCGGCGGTGGGCGACTTGGCCGCCCCCGCCGCGCTTCCATCGAGCCGGGTGGGGCATGCCCCCTCGGCTCTTCCGGCAATCCAGCAGGGTCGAGGTGTGTATGTCGGGAGGGTGGTTGGGTGAGGCACGCAGGGTGATGCGCTGGGGCGCCGCGATGCTCGCGCTCGGGCTGGCGCTGCCAGCGGCGGGGCAGACCGCCACGGTCCCCGGGCTCTATTACGGCGACTGGTTCGACGAGAAGGACCGGGAGGAGGACGCGAAGCCTCGCGAGTTCATCCTCATCAACTACTTCTTCACCCGGCTGTCGCTGACCAACAGCGTGGGGGATCCCGCCGGCCTCAAGGGCGTGGCGCTGGGCCCCATCGGCTCGCTGTCCGGCAGCGCCGTCCGGGTGGAGCGGGGGCGCTCGGCGTTCTACGTCGAGCAGCGCTGGATCCCCGTCCTGGAGTACAGCCCCTCCTTCGTGGACGGGCTGGCGTCCTTCCGCGCCCAGTTCGAGGTGGACTACCTCTGGGGCCGCGCCGCCAATGCCTCGCAGCAGAACGAGGGCGGCGGCTTCAACGCGGATCAGGTCAACATCCAGACGAAGAACGTCAACGTCGCGATCTACCCCACGCGCAAGCCCGCCCAGCTCACGCTGCTCATCGGTACGCAGCCGGTCTACGACTCCATCTTCGACCCGACGCGCACGCCGCTCAACGACATCATCCGCACGGGCTACAAGCTGGCGTTCCTGGGCAGCGACGCCACCGGCCTGTCGATCTTCAGCAACTACAAGGGCCTGTCCAAGCTGAGCCTCCTGCCGCTGGGCAGCGCCCAGTCGGACAAGGCGACGCGGGACGATCCCCGCCTGAAGTTCATCTACCTGCTCACCGCCGACTACGCCTACCCCGTGCGGCCCGGGACGAACATCGGCCTGTCCGCGTGGTACCTGCGCGATGACACCAAGGGGGACGCTTATGCCTTCGAAGGCATCGTGAAGAGCGGGCCGTCGTCCACGGGCCTCAGCCCGTTCGTGGGCACCCCCCGCTTCAACATCGAGCGGCCCACCGGCAACGTCTTCTGGCTGGGCGCGAACTTCAACCACAACATCGACTTCCGCACCGGGCGCCTCGCCGCCTCCGGCTTCGTCATGTACAACGGCGGCAGCTACACGAGCGACCGCGCGGACACCACGTTCAACAAGAAGGTGGACATCTCCGGCCTGTCCGCGAACCTGGAGGTGCTCTACCAGTGGGGCCGGGGCCCGGCGGACCTGGTGACGCTGGAGGGCATGTTCACCACCGGCGACAGCAACCTGGATGACGGGCGCTACACGGGCGCTTTCACGCTCAACCAGTACGGCCTGCCCGGCTCGGTGTGGTTCAACCACAAGATGTTGCTGCTGTTCCCCTTCACCAGCACCGTGAACAACTACACGGGCGCGGTGACGGACATCTCCAACCAGGGCTACGGCCTGCGCACCGGCATCGCGAGCGCGGCGTGGGACGTCATCCCCAACAAGCTCAACCTCAAGCTGGCCACCGGCCTGGCCAACTCGGGCGTGACGCCGCCGCGCTGGGACGCGGCCGTGCGGCGGGGGCGCTTCATTGGCGCCGAGGTGAACGCGGAGGTGCGCTACACGATCCGCTACCTCATGACGGTGGGCGTGCACGCCGGTTACCTGTTCCGCGGCGACTTCTACGACGGCTCCACGACGGTGAAGACCAACCCCTTCGCCGCCTTCACCACCTTCACCTGGTACGCGTTCTGACCATGAGCACCTTCCGCGCCCTCAAGGCCCTGCTGCTCGCGGCGGGGCTCGCCTCCTCCTCTGGCTGTGTCCGCTCGTACGCCAGCGCGCCGCCGCTGGCGTTCCAGGACCTGGACTACGCCTCGCCCGGGGCGACGACGCCCTGGCCGGTGAAGCGCATGGCCCTGCCGAACACGGCCGCCACCTACGGCATGACGCGCGTGCCGGAGATGGCCTACGTGGAGCTGCCCGCCGCGCCGGGTGCGCGCACGGTGGTGCTCATCCACGGGCTGGGCAGCTACCTGAAGTTCTGGCGCTCGCAGCTCGACACGCTCAGCCGCGCTGGCTACCACGTCGTCGCGGTGGACCTGCCGGGGTACGGCAAGTCCGACAAGCCCGGCTCCTTCCCGTACACCATGGAGGCCATGGCGGACGCGGTGCGCGAGCTGACGCAGGGCCTGGGCGTCGAGCACCCCATCCTGGTGGGCCACTCCATGGGCGGGCAGACGGCGCTGTCGTACGCCATCCGCTACCCGGACGAGCCCGAGGCCCTGGTGCTGGTGTCGCCCGCGGGCTTCGAGCAGTTCTCCCCGAAGGAGAAGGCGTGGTTCTCGCGGGTGATGAGCACGGAGTTCATCAAGTCCGCGCCCGAATACGGCATCTGGGGCAGCGTGCGGCAGGCCAACTTCCAGAACTGGCGGCCGGAGCTGGAGTGGCTCATCGAGGAGCGCGTGCGGCTGGCGAAGTCGCCCGAGTTCGACGCGTATGCCTATGCCAACGTGCGCTCGGTGAGGGGGCTCGCGAACGATGACTTCGTGCGCGACAACCTCCACCGCATCACGGCGCCCACGGTCATCATCTTCGGGGAGGCGGACCGCTTGATTCCCAACCCGTTCATGCACGGCGGCTTCCCCCGGGACATCTTCGAGTACGGCCACTCGCGCATCGCGGGCTCGAAGCTCGTGGAGCTGAAGGGGTGTGGCCACACCGTGCAGCTCGACTGTCCGGCGCCCTTCAACGCCGCGCTGGAGGCGTTTCTTGGGAGCGTGCCGGCCTCCGGGTCCGCCGCGCCCTAGATGAAGGGTGGTTCAGGTTTCATGCGGTTGCGACGCGACGCGCCTTGAACCGCGCCACCTGAAGACAGTCAGGTCTCGACCCTCGGCCGCCAACCTCCCCCCTGGCGGCCCGGGAGGCACCATGCACGTTCGAGGCATCCGTCGTCTTCGGTGGTTCGCGCACGTCCCCTGGGTTGGCTTCACGCTCTCCGTCGTGGCCGCCATCGGTTGCGGTCCGCTCGGCGCTGAAGCCCCGGACACTCCGGGCTCCCGGGTCGAGCAGGTGGCGCAGGAGCTGACGCAGGTGACAGGCTTTGGGTCCAATCCAGGCAACCTGCAGATGTTCCGGCAGGTGCCTGCCAGCATGCCGGCCAATGCACCGCTCGTGGTGGTGTTGCATGGCTGCACGCAGTCCGCCGCGGCCGCGGAGCCCGGGGGCTGGACCGCCGCGTCGAACGTCTACAAGTTCTACGTCGTCTACGCGCAGCAGCCGAGCAGCAACAACGCCACCAGCTGCTTCAACTGGTTCGAGCCGGGGGACACCACGCGCGGCAGTGGGGAGGCGCTGTCCATCAAGCAGATGGTGGACGCCATGAAGGCCGCCTATTCCATCGACCCGGCGAGGGTGTTCATCACCGGCTTCTCCGCCGGTGGCTACATGGTGCCCGCCATGCTGGCCACCTACCCGGACGTCTTCGCGGCGGGCGCCATCAATTCGGGCGGGCCCTATCGGTGCGCGAGCTCCATGACGGAGGGCTTCAGCTGCATGAGCCCGGGCGTCAACAAGACGCCCGCGGCCTGGGCGGACCTCGTGCGCAATGCGTACCCCGGCTACGCGGGCCCTCGCCCGCGCGTCTCCATCTGGCACGGCACCAATGACTTCACGGTGAAGTCATCCAACCTCACCGAGTCCATGGAGCAGTGGACCCAGGTGCTCGGCATTGACCAGACGCCGGATACGACGGAGACGGTGGCGGGCTTTCCTCACAAGGTGTACCGCGACAGCGCGGGCACGGCGCTCGTGGAGACCTACGAAATCACCGGCATGGGCCACGCTGTTCCAGTGGATCCGCAGCACAGCTTTCCTGGAAGCAGCACGGTCTGCGGCGCGACGGGCGCGTATCAGACGGACGTGAACCTCTGCGGCGTGTACTACCAGGCGCGCTTCTTCGGGCTCACCGACGCCAGCACCCCGCCGGATGACACCGTCCCGCCCACGGTGAACGTGACGGCGCCGGCGACCGGCGCCACGGTGAGCGGCACCGTGACCGTGACCGCGAGCGCCTCCGACGCGGTCGGCGTCACGCGGGTGGAGTTCTACGTGGACGACGGCCTCGTGGGCACGGACACCACGGCACCCTATGAGTTCGCCTGGAACACCACGACGGTCGCCAACGGTTCGCATGCGCTGAGCGCCCGGGCCTTCGATGCGGCGGGGAACTCGGCGCTGGACGCGGACACCTCCGTGACGGTGAACAACAGCGAGACGACGCCGACGATGGTGAGCTTCACCAGCATCCCCGAGGAGGATGGCTACGTGAAGGCGAACGCGGATGGCAGCGCGGCGACGATTGGCACCCTCACGGGGCTCGCGCTCGGCCGCGGGACGGACGGCAAGCAGAACCGCTCCCTGCTGTCGTTCGACACGGCCAGCCTGCCGGACACCGCCAGCATCACCCGGGCGTTCCTCACCATCGCCTACTCATCCGGCTCCGGCGACCCCTGGGCGAGCCCCGCGGGCAACACGCTCGTCATCGACGTGGCCACGGGCACCTTCAACGCCGCCCCGACGGAGACGGCCGACTGGGCCGCCCCCGCGACCGCGAGCGCCGTGGCGAGCGTGGCGAAGTTCACGTCCGGCACCGCCCGCTCCACGGACTTCACGGGCACGGGGGCCTCCGCGGTCAACAAGGTCGGGCGGACGCAGCTGCGTCTGCGCTTCGCCCAGGACCCAGCGGCGACGGCCTACCTGTTCGTGAAGGACGGCGCGAACGCCACGCTCACCGTCGTCTACACCCCGTAGGTCGCGACCGCGGGAGGACGGCCTCCGGGCCGTCATGGAAGGCGCTCCAGGCCCTGCCCTCCCACAAGAGGGCAGGGCCCGCGCGGATGAGGCCGCCCCTGCTAGCGCGTGGTGTTGCGCAGGTACTGCGCGTAGAAGCGGATGGCGGCCGCGTACCCCTCGACGGAGAGCCGCTCGTCGCGGCCATGCATGCGTGCGAGGTCGTCGCGGGTCATGCGCACGGGCATGAAGCGGTACACGCTGTCACTCAAGGGGTAGAAGTGCCGGGCGTCGGTGGCCGCCACGGTGAGGAAGGGCGCGACCAGCGCCTCCGGGAACACCTGGCGGATGCTTCGCTGCAACTGCCGCCAGCCTTCCGTGTCCAGGCGTGACACCGGGGAGGCTTCGTCGCCCTCGATGGACAGCTCCACCCGCGCATCGTCCACCGCCTCCCGCATGCGGTCTCGCACCGCCTCCAGGCTGTCGCCGGGCAGCGGGCGGACGTTGAGCACCGCGCGCGCCTGCGACGGCAGCACGTTGGGCTTGGGGCTGCCTTCGAGCATGGTGGCCGCGGTGGTGGTGCGGATGCTGGCGTTCGTGGAGGGCGTCGCGGCCATCTTCCGCTCGATGAGGGGGGCGAAGAGCCAGGTGTTGGCGAAGAGCAGGCGCATGCCGAACTCCATCTCCGGCGCCACGTACTCGAACAACCCCCGGGTCGCGCCGCGCAGCCCGGCCTCGAAGGGGTGCTCCTCGATGCGCACCAGGGCGCGGGCGAGGATCCCCGCGGCCGTCTGCGGGGGCGGCATGGACGCGTGACCACCCGCGCTCCGCACCCTCAACTCGAGGCGCGCCGAGCCCTTCTCCGCCACACCCACCAGCGCCACCGGCGCCGCCACGCCGGGCACGAGCCCCACTCCGATGGGGCCCCCTTCGTCCAGCACGGACTCGAGACGCGTGCCCCGCTCGAGCAGCAGCCTGGCCACTTGCGCGGCGCCGTCGCGCCCACCCACTTCTTCGTCCGCGCCGAAGGCGAGCAGCACCGTGCGGCGTGGGCGGTGGCCCTGGGCGAGCAAGCCTTCCACGGCCTCCAGGATGGCGAGCACGCTTCCCTTGTCGTCGAGCGCCCCGCGGCCGTGGACGTAGCCGTCCGCCACCTCACCTCCAAAGGGCGGGTGGCTCCAGGTGGCCTCCGCCTCCGCGGGCACCACGTCCAGGTGGCCCATCAAGAGCACTGGCTTCAGGCCGGGCTCCGACCCCTCCCACGTATACAGGTGCGAATGCGCGCCCACGGCCTCATGCCCCAGCTGCGCATGCACGAGGGGGAACTGAGCGACAAGCTGGGCATGGAGCGCCTGGAACGCGGCGTCCTCTCCGCTCGTCCCGTCCGAGGCGGCGATGGTGCGGTGACGCAGCGCCTGGGCGAGGCGGCCCGCGGCCGCGGGGGCATCCACCGAGTAGGGCTCGGCGGGTTCGGCGGGGGCCTGCCGCGAGCCGAAGTGGAGCGTCCGGACGACGAGGATGCCCACGAGGAGGAGCAGGAGGGCCAGCACGGCGAGAAGGGCACGCTTCATCAACTCAGGGCTCCAAGGGAGGGCGCCTCCGAGCGTATCAGCATGCGCGGCGCGACCGCCTGGAGCAGCTCGCCTTCGACCCCGGTCCTCCCGCGACCCGAGGAAGCCCGCCCCCCCTCCGCGGGTGCGGACGTCCCCCGGCCCCCGAGCGGATCCTCCCTTCCCGAGGAGGCCGCTACCGTTTGACGATGTTCAGGTGGGTGTTTCCGCAGTCGCCTTCGTAGCCTTCGATGATGATCAGCAACTGGGTGCCCTTGATCAGGCCACTGAGGCTGATGGCGGACGTGTAGAGGCTTCCGGTGTCGTCATTGCACTTCAGGACCTCGGACGTGGCCTTGTAGTTCCGGATCTCCATGACGGTGTCGTAGTTCGAGTTCCGCGTGGAGAACGAATAGGTGCCTGTCTCAGGGACCTTCCACACGTAGGCGATGTCCCGGGACGAACCGGAGCCGCAGGTGGTGTGCCATTGGTTCGTCGCCGTGCAGGTGGTGGGGTAGATGACCACCGGCTGGCCCATGTTGCTGCCCAGGTCGCCCCCGAGCGTCTCCTGATGCACCGTCCCAATCTCCGCGTCGTCGGTGACGTCAGAGGGATTGGCGGCCTGCTCCCCTTCGCCTTCGGGGAGCGGTCCGCAAGCACCGAGGAACAGCGAACACGTCACACCGACCAGCCATCTGCCGAGGTTCGTCATGGTCCACCCTGGTTCAGCACCGCGAATGACAGGAAGCCCGGCGCACCTGCGGGCGCTCGGGCGGGCAGACACTGGATGCTGTGCCTGCCTGGTATCGCAAAGTGTGCTTGCCTGGCCATGACAGCCATTGTCCCGTTGGTCTGGGAATCGCTCTGTTCAGGATGGTCTGTGTTCCGGGTTCTCAGAAGAACGATGCGAGGGAGGAGGCCCGCGACGTGACCACTGGCGGACGCCTACCGGTCCGAAGGAGGCAGGAAGGGTGCGGCAGCGAGGGCTGCGAGCGCTGCCGCACGACGGAGTGACAACGGCCCCGGTCAGTCGTTGGCGTTCCCGGTGGGCTGACCATTCAGGTAGGTCTGAATCACCGGAATCTGGCTGATCTTCGTGGGGTCTCCACCCTTGGCCGGGTCGTAATCCAGGGGATTGGCCCCCAGCACGACGAAGTCCGCCACCTTGCCTGGCTCGATGCTGCCCAGCCACGCGTCGAGCTCGTGCTGACGGGCGGGCTCCACGGTGATCGCGCGCAGCGCCTCCTCGACGGTCGCCGCGTGCTCGGGCCCGAGCACCGTGGTCGTCTTGAAATCAGGATAGGCCCACGTGCGCCGCGTGACGGCCTGCTCCACGAACCAGAGCGGGCGAGCCGGTGTCACCATGGAGTCGCTGTGGAACGAGAAGGGGACGCCATGGCGACGGTCGAAGAGGACCGGGTCGATGTTGCGCGCGCTCTCCTTGCCCAACATCTGATTGAAGGCGTCTCCCCAATACGCCACATGGCCGATGAGGTGCGTCACGCGCACATCCAGCGCCGGCACCTTCTTCCCGCCCGACACATAGGTGCCCTTGCGCAGGTCGCTGATGTTCTGGGTGACCTGCTCCTGCCCCAACGTGTTGTGGATGAGCAGCGCCCGGTGCGGATTGACGTTCTGGAGCTGGAGCTTCGAGAACGCATCCACGGCCCACTGGTTCGCCAGGTTGCCGTTGGCGTGCAGCTGGAACCGCCAGGACCCCTGCTTCCAGAGCGGGCTCAAGCTGTCGACGATGGCCTGCACGCTCTGGAAGTCGGCCTCGCCCTCCTTCTTGTCCGGGCAGTGCCCGGAGCTCAGGTACTGGTAGGGAGACTCGAGCCAAGCGGTGCAGCCCTGCGTCGAACCGTCCACCCAGAGCTTGATGCCGCCAACGCCCAGCCACCGGGGCAGCTGGCACTGGGGATCCTGGCTCGGATCGCAGGCGGGGCCCGTCGGCTGGATCCCCTGCGCGGGCATTCCAACGGGAGACACACCGGGGGCGGCCACGACGCCCTGGGTCGCGGCGTCGTAGGTCACGAGGCCCGTGATCCGCATCGGGAAGTCGCGCCGCTCCGCGAGAAACTTCACGGCCTGGATCTGGGACGCGCTCGACAGGCCTCCATCCGCGAGGGTTGTGAGCCCTGCCTTGCGCAGCTCCTGGACGGTCTTCTGGATGTCCTTCTCGTAGGCTTCGACGAGTTGGATTGGATTCGTCTGCACCAGCCCCAGCGGTAGGCTCTTCTCCATCGCCGCCATGAACGGCGCGTACCCGGCGGACTCTTCGATCAACCCGGTGAATCCGTTCGCGTCCGACCGCCACCTTCCGCCGTTGTCCGTGACCGACGCAGGGGTCGTGCAGTTCTTCGCCCCCTTGCAGACGACATCGAAGGCCTTCTGGTTCACGTAGGCCAGGTGGCCGGACTGATCCAGGATGAGCACCGGACGGTCCTTGCTCACACAGTTATCGAGATAGAGCTTCGGCTGCGCCATGAAGGACACATTCCCGCTCACGCCGCAGTTTCCGGCGACGAACTGCTGCCGTGACGGATCCAGGTTCATCCCAAGGATGAACTCCTTGCTGTTGACCTGGGTCTCGGCGGCGATCCGCATCGACTTGAGCGCGCTGAGCAGATCCGCGTGGCTCTCGCAGCCCGGGGCGGAGGCCTCCTTGTAGGGCGGGGGCAGGCAGGGCGCCAGGTTGTGTGACCCCAGCAGGCTCTGGGCCAGCGTCGGCAACAGGTGCAGGTGGGGGTCGATGAACCCCGGCATCAGCACCTGCCCTGGCGCCAGACGGACGAGGCCCACCCCTGGGCCAAGGTCCTTCATCACTTCCTTTTCGGTGCCCACCTTCACGATGTGGCCCCGGCTGTCCACGGAGACCGCCTCCGCGATCGTCCCAAGGTCATCCATGGTGACGACCTTGCCGACAAAGACGGTGGTGCCAGATGCGGGGGTGCCGACCCCTCCCTTCGTCGTGCAGGACGACAGGAGGGCGAGCGCCGCGCAAAACACAAGGGAACGCGGAAGGGCAGGCCAGTGGCCTGGGGACTCTCTGCGAGGGTAACGGTTCATGGAGCTCCTGTAGGGGATGAATCACCGTACACAGACGGACTTCAATCGCACGCATGAAAATTAGGCAAGTCGATGTGCAAGGGGTTCTTATCAATCGCTGTCGCTCGAGTCTGACACGTCAGGGATGTGTTCTGACGTGTCAATGCCAGCTCTGACGCGTCAGCGATTCCGGTTCGTCGGACCGTGGTGCGACGACGCAGGGTTCATGCCGCTGCCCGAGGCCCCGGGGCCGACGTGGAGGCACGTGCCCGCCTCTCGCGTTCCTGATATGCGACAGCGGCGCCCGCGCTCCGCCATGCCCCAGCTTCTGGTCCTCCCCGACGGCCGTCGTCTCCCCTTGGACAAGCCCGTCGTCTCCGTGGGCTCCGACGCCACCTGCGACGCCGTGATCGTCGCGCCCGGCGTGAAGCCGAGCCACGCGCTGTTGTTCCGCGATGCGCGAGGCTGGAGCGTGTCCCCAGCGGGAAAGGGCTGTGACCTCAAGGTTCGAGGGCGGCGCGTGGACCTGGCGCCGCTGGTGCCCGGCGACCGCTTCCGTGTGGGCACGGCGGAGCTGGAGCTCGTCGAAGCGGTGGAGACCGTCGCGGCGGATGCGACGGAGGCGGCGCCCCGGCGACAGGAGGGCCGGCTGGCGGCGGTGCTGGCGGAGCTGTCCTCGCGGCTGCTGGTGCAGCGTCCCCCGCTGGAGCTGCTGGAGGTGGCGATGCGGGGGCTCGCCGACGTGGCGGGCGCGGACGTGGGCTTCCTCGTCGCCGCGGACTCGCGGGAGGGACCTCGGCGCGTGCTGTGCTCCACGGGGGCCATGCCTGACGCGGCGGTGGCGGACAGCCTCGTGGACCGGGTGCTGACGTCGGGCGCTCCGGTGCGGGTGGCCGACGTGGAGGCGGACGCGGTGCTGGCCAGGGCGCCCAGCATGGAGGCCCTGCGGCTGGGCTCCGCGCTGGTGGTGCCGCTGCGCGTGGAGCCGGTGCCGCTGTCCGTGGTGTACCTGGGGAGGAGGTTGGGCGCGGCGGCCTTCTCCGCGGCGGACCTGGAGGAGGCCATGGCGCTCTGCGCGCTGACGGCGCTGCTCCTGTCGACCCGGCGCGAGCTGACGGAGCTGCGCGCGCAGGTGGAGGGCCTCACCCGCCGCATCGAAGCCGCGACGTTCGAGGGGCTCATCGGAGAGTCCCCGTCGATGCGCGCCCTGTACCAGCAGGTGGAGCGACTGGGGCCCACGCCGCTCAACGTCCTCATCGAGGGCGAGACGGGAACAGGCAAGGAGCTGGTGGCCAGGGCGCTCCACCGGCGCAGCGGTCGGCGCGGACGGCTGGTGGCCATCAACTGCGCGGCGCTGCCGGAGAGCCTTATCGAGCGTGAGCTGTTCGGCCACGCGCGTGGCGCGTTCACCGGCGCGGGCGCGGCGCGGTCGGGGCTGGTGGAAGCGGCGGACGGGGGCACCCTCTTCCTGGATGAGATTGGGGACATGCCGCTGTCGCTCCAGACGCGCTTGCTGCGCGTCGTGCAGGAGCGCGAAGTGACCCGGCTGGGCGAACACCAGCCGCGCAAGGTGGACGTGCGCGTGGTGTCCGCGACCCACGTGGCCCTGTCGGAGGCGGTGCGGCGGGGCACCTTCCGCGCGGACCTGCGCTTCCGGCTGGAAGAGGTGCGCGTGGACGTGCCGCCGCTGCGAGCGCGGGGGGACGACGTGCTGCTCATCGCCCACCACGTGTTGACGCAGGAGGCACGCAAGGCGCGAGGCTTCACGCAGAAGGCCACGGAGGCGCTGCGAGGGCACCCCTTCCCCGGCAACGTGCGGGAGCTGACGTCGCGCGTGCGACGCGCGGCGGTGTTGGCGAAGGACGAGCTGCTCAGACCCGAGGACCTGGAGCTGGGCGGTGACGCCGCGCCCATGATTCCGCTGGAGGACGCGCGCGAGGCGTTCGTCCAACGCTACGTGCGAGAGGCGATTGCCCGCTGCGGCGGCAGCAAGAAGGACGCCGCGGCGGCGCTGGGCATCGGGCTGCGCTCGCTGTTTCGCTACCTGGGCGAGGAGGACTGACAGGCCGCCTCCTCGGGAGGGGCTGTCCGCGTGCCAGTCCTGGCACGTTTCCCCCGGCGGCGGGCCCGAGGCGGGCCCGAGGCGTCATGCAACCCCCTGGAATCGTGGCGATCCGATGCCTCGCGAGGCCGCGGCACGCCCGTTGCGATGGGGGTGCCCATCACCCGCTGGCGGAGGGTCGCCGCGGCACGAACGAACATCCTGGAGACGAACATGAAGCATGTGGTGATGAGCCTGTTCCTGGCGTTGGCGGTGGTGGGCTGTGGCAGCACGAAGGACGATGACAGCGAGGGGCCCGACGGGAAGCCCAGCGAGCAGAGCGCGGAGCTGTGCGGCTCGAGCAAGGCGTGTCCCTCCGGGCAGTTCTGCTTCAACGGCCTGTGTGCCCTGGGCTGCCAGACGAACGCCAACTGCGCGGCGGATCAGTACTGCGACGCCGAGGACACCGGCACGCTCGCCTCGTATTGCAAGAACAAGAAGGTGGCGACCTGCACCTCCAACAGCCAGTGTCAGAGCAACCAGCAGTGCATCGAGGGCCTGTGCAGCCTGACGCCCCCGCCCAACCCGCCCTCGTGCAACCCGAACACCTCCGACTTCAAGGACGGCTGCGACACCTACTCGGTGTGCCTGGATCCAGATGACCAGGGCTCGAAGCAGCCGTACTGCGCCAGCTTCCCGCCGTGCCCCGAGGACGGCGTGTGCCCGACGGGCCTGGGCGGCGCGGTGTGCAACGACGGAATCCTGGCCAACAAGGGCCGCTTCTGCATGCAGGGGCTCTGCCGCGACGGCTCGAACTGCCCCTCGGCGTGGAGCTGCGTGAAGCCCTTCACCGGCTCGGTCCTCGGGTTCTGCAGCCCGGGTGACTTCGGCTTCCCCTGCACGGAGAACGCTCAGTGCAAGAGCGGCCAGTGCTTCTCCGCGCCCGGCGTCATGGGCGCCTGCATGTAGCGGGTGAGGGGGGCCTCGTGTTCCCCCGTCGGGGAACATGAGGCCCCTCGTGTTGGGGGGCTGCTCTTCGCGCGTCCCTCCGCGTAGAGTCGCCCGGGCCTTGGTGATGCGCCGCTTCCTCCTGCTCTCGTTGGTGCCCGCGCTGGTGCTGTTCGCCGCGACGGGCTGTCCGCTCGACATCCGCGTCCGCTGCGACGAGTCCCAGGGCTGTTCCCAGGGGCAGGTCTGTGTGGGAGGGGAGTGCGAGCCCGTGGACGCGGACCGGCTGGGGGAGGCCTGTGGCGCGGATGCTGACTGCGGTCCGGGGCTCACCTGCGGCATGGGGTTTCCGGGCGGGTATTGCCTGCTGGCGTGCTCCGCGAAGCGGTCCTGTCCGCGAGGCAGCGTGTGCGCGACGGAGCTGGGGCAGTGCCTGCGGACCTGCGGCGAGGACTGTGTCCGGCCGGGATATGGCTGCGGGGGCGTGCCGGATCCGTCCGGCACCCTGAACGCCTGCGTGCCGGTCACGCCGCCGACGGACGGAGGTTGCACGGGTGCGGGGTGCGAGGTCCCGGATGGCGGTTGCCCCGACGCCGGCTGCGTGAAGCCGGATGGAGGTTGCACGGGGGCGGGGTGCTCGCCGCCGGACGCGGGATGTTCGAGCACGGTGGAGCTGGGGGGGACGTGCTCGCGGGCGTGCGAGTGCGCGGATCCCGCGGCGGCCTGTGAAGGCGGAGCGTGCACGCTGAAGTGCTCGTTGGACTTCACGTGTCGCGATGAGCGGCGGTGCACGAATACGCACTGTGTGGTGGGGCCTCGACTGGGAGGGGCGTGCAGGGACTCCTTCGACTGTCCCGGCATCGCCACGTGTCCCAGGGAGCGACTGCGGTGCGAGGAGAAGTGCAATCCCGCGGGTGCGGGCCTCTGCGAGCCGGGTTACCAATGTGCTCCGGACGGACTGTGCGTGCGGGAGTGTTCGGGGACTCCGTCGTCGGTGGGAGAGGTCTGCGAGAACTCCTTGGACTGCGCGCCCTGTAGCGTGTGTCTGTCGTCGGGGACGGCATTGCGGTGTCGGCAACCCTGCCGGCTGGACCGGGACTGCCCCGGAGGGGCGACGGGCGCCTGCGAGCAGGTGGGGGACACGAAGGCCTGTCGGCTGTCGCTGTAATCTGTTCGGGTTGCTCGCGGGAGCGCGCTCCCGGAGAATGCCCGGGTGATGACGGGTGAGGTGCTTGCGGGCCGCTACCGACTCGAGCGGGAGTTGGGGCGTGGGGGAATGGCCACGGTCTTCCTGGCCACGGACCTGCGGCTGTCGCGCCCGGTGGCGGTGAAGCGGATGCACCCGGGGGGCGGCGCGGGCCGCGCGGAGCGCTTCCGCCGGGAGGCCGAGCTGGCCGCGTCGCTCCATCACCCCAACGTCCTGGGGGTCCACGACTACGGCGAGGATGGGGACCAAGGCCCGTTTCTCGTCTGCGAGTGGGTGCGGGGCGAGGACCTGCGCGCGCTGGCGGCGAGGCTCGCGCCGGTGCCGCCCGAGGCGGTGATGGTGCTGGGCTGGGAGCTCGCCCGGGCGCTGGCGGCGGCGCACGCGCGCGGCATCGTCCACCGCGACGTGAAGCCTGACAACGTGCTGGTGGCGGAAGGAGGCCCGCTGAAGCTGGCGGACTTTGGCCTCGCCGCGCTGGAGGATCAGGAACGCCTCACGAGCACGGGAGCGGTGACGGGCTCGTTGCCGTACATGGCGCCCGAGCGCATCGACACGGGCGCGTACTCGCCCGCGTCGGATGTGTACGCGGTGGGGGTCATCCTGTTCGAGCTGTGCTCGGGCAGCACGCCGCACGCGGGCAAGGGCGCGGCGCACCTGGCCGCATCGGTGATGACGAAGGATGCGCCGTCGCTGACGGAGGTGGTGCCGGGCACGCCCGAGCCGCTGGCGGCCCTGGTCGCGCGGTGCCTGGCGAAGGATGCACGGGACCGACCGCACGACGGGGCCGTGTTGGCATTGGCGTTGGAGGAACTGCTCCAGCGAGAGGTGGGGCCGCCCGCCGACGTGGCTCGGGAGTTCCTGGCGAACCCGGTGGCAGGTGCCATTCGATGGCGCCGGGCTCGCTTCGAGCGGTTGCTGGAGGAGGGGCGCGGACTGCTGGCGCGCGGAGAGGGTGCCCGGGCCGCGAAGGTCCTCAACGCCGCGCTGGCGCTGGAGCCGACGTCCGCCGAGGTGGCGGCGTTGTTGCGCGAGCGGCCGAGGCGCGCTGGGGGGAGGGCTGGCGCCGTGGGCGCGGGGCTCGTGCTCTGCGCGGTGGTGGGGTGGGGTGGATGGACGCTCACTCGAAGGAGCGAGGGGACAGCGGGTGGCGCCGTGACATCTGGAGTGGAAGTGGCGAGCGTCACCGCGCGTTCGAAGGAAGACCTCGCGGGGGAGCCGGTGGAGTCTCCTCGGGGGGCTGGTCAGGGCCCCGCCGCGGAGGTCGCGCCGCGGAAGTCGTCCCTGGAAACGGCGCCCGTTGTCGGCTCCTCCGGCAGCCGCACGAAGGACGGTGCCGTGGTGGAGAAGCCCGCTCGGCCCTCCGTTTCAAGAGGGCGTCCGGACGGAGTGGAGTCGGCGAAGCCAGCCGTGCCCTCCCTGCCGACAAGGCCCTCGGCACCGCCCCCGGCTCCGGAAGTGGGAACCCCCGTCCCCGAGCGGCCCGCCGTGGTGAAGGTGACGGCACGCCCATGGGCAGAGGTCTTCGTGAACGGTGAGAGCCAGGGATACACGCCCCGCGTGCGTGAACTCTCGCTGCCCGCGGGGACCTACCGACTGCGCTTCGTCAATCCGCTGTGTGACGAGGTCGACCAGGAGGTGACGCTCGCTCCGGGGGAGACCGTGACGCGCGACGTGGTGTTGTCGCTGCGCAAGGCGGAGGTGCTCATCCTCGCTCCGGCGGGCGCGCGGCTCTTCGTGGACGGCCGAGAGGTGGGCATCGCGCCTCTCGCTGCTCCGGTGCGGGTCGAGCATGGGCGTCACACGGTGACGGCACGCCGCGCGGGTGCGCCTCCCTTGCAGCGAGAGGTGGACGTGGTCGCTGGTCGTCGTCTCGAAGTGGCGCTGGAGGTGACGCCGTGATGTGCGCGGCCTTGATGATGGTGGTGCTCGCGGCGTCCCCGCTCGACGGCGCGCGCGGTGCCTACCAGTCCGGAGAGCTGTCCCACGCCCGCGCCGAGCTGGAGTCCCTGCTCTATCCGCTGCGGCTCGACGGAGATGTGCTGGAGGCGGAAGCGCACCTGCTGCTCGCGGCCACCTACCACGCGCAGGAAGAGCTGGCTCGCGCGGAGGACGAGGTGGTGCGAGGGCTGGCCGTTCACGGCGACTCGGTGCTGGACCCGCTGTTGTATCCGCCGGACTTCCTCGCGTTCGTCGAGCGCGCGCGTACTCAGCACCAGGCCCGCATCGCGGAGCTGCGCGCCGAGCGGCGTCCCCGGCTGTTGCCACCGCCAACCCCCATTGTCGACCCGCTCCTGCGCAAGGACGAGGTGCCCACCGCGCCAGCGCTGACCCGTGCCTGGTATCTGGCGCCCTTTGGCGTGGGGCACTTCAAACACAAGCGCTCGGGGATGGGCACGGTGCTGGCGGTGACGCAGGGGTTGGGACTCGCGGCCGCGGGAGTCTCGCTGGGGACCGCGCTCTCGCTGCGCGGGCCGGACGGCCGCTACAGCGCGAGCGACGCGGGGACGGCGCGGACGCTCAACGTGACGTACCTGGTGGGGGCCTACGCCTTCGCGGTGGCCTACGCGTATGGCGTGTTGGACGGGATGGTGGTGACGCCCGCCCCGCCAGCTCGCCCGGCGCCCTGAGCGTTGGGCGGGAGGCTCGTCTCGGCGCCACTGCTCGAGCACGCGGGCTCCCCGCGCTGAAGGGAACCCGCGTGCGGGCCGAAAGGGCGCCGCCTGACCTCTGGTCCGGGGGGCGCCTACTTCACGGGGAAGAGGTGCAGGTATGGCCGCGCCTCCTCGAAGACGCGCGCGACCGTCGGTCTTGCGAGGATGCGTTCGAAGTACGCGGTGAGGTGCGGGTGTTGGAACGGCTCGACGCGAGCCGCGTAGAAGAGCGCGGGCGCCGCAGCGCAGTCAGCGAGCGTGAACGTGTCGCCGGCCGCCCAGGTTCGTCCTGGCAGACGCGCTTCGAGGACGTCGTACGAGGTGCGCAGTGTGTTGCGCGCGCGTCCGACGCCGATCGGGTCGCGCGCGTCGGCGGGCCGCAGCCGGTCGGCGACGACCTTGCCCACCTGCTCGTTCACGTGCAGGTCGAACACCCGGTCGAGGAGCCTGCACTCCAGGGCCGCCTCCCGGCCGGAGGGGATGAGTCCAGGGCCCAGGTGCTCGACGATGATGCTCGACTCCGCCACGACGTGGCCGTCGTCCTCGAGCACCGGGAAGCGGCAGTACGGCCAGCGTCGCGCGAGCGCTTCGCGGTCGGCGGGAGCCCCGAGGTCCACGAAGCGCCGTTCGAACGGCAGTTCGAGCTCGTAGAGCGCGACGAGGACCTTCTGACAGAACGACGAGAGCGGGTGGAAGTAGAGCGTGCGCATCAGCATCCCTCGATCCAGAAGCGGTGGCCGTTGGCGCGGAACGGCACGCCGAGCTCCGCGCACACCTCCGCGAGGAGGTCCGGGCTGAAGAAATAGTTGGCGAGGTGCGCGACGCGACCCTCCTCGCCGCGCAAGAGGGTGAGCGCGCGCACCGCCTCTCCGTCGTCGTGCGAGTACCAGTGCAGCAGGACCCAGTTGCCGCGGTGCTCGCGGGCCTCCACTCGCGGCGCGACGGCGCGCACGCCCTGGATGAAGCGCGGCTCGATGCCGCCGCGCCGCTCGGCGTCCACCATTCGCTCGACGCCGAAGAGCATGCCGTACAGCACGGTGCGCCGCGCCGCTTCCGGGCCGTACTGCGTCGTCGCCCCCACCACCTCGACGATGGCGCTGTCGAGCAGGAGCGCCGTGAGCGCGTCGAGATCGCCCGCGTTGAAGGCGGCGCAGAAGGCGTCGAGGGCGCCTGGGGCAGGGGCGCGCGTCAACGCCGCGTCGGAGTCCGCGAGCCTGCCGCGCCCGCGGTGCAGCGCCGCCTTCACCGCGCCCGCCGTCGTGGACAGCGTCTCCGCGATGTCCTCGATCGAGAGTTCGAAGACGTCCTTGAGCACCACCGCCGCGCGCTCCTGCGGAGGGAGCCTCACGAGCAGCGTCCCAGCCGCCTCGCGGGTCGGGCGCGGGTCGGCCTGAACCGGGGGCGCCTCCATGGGGACATCTTCCGGTCGTGTCCGGCGCGTCCGGTCGATCCACAGGTTCGTGGCGACGCGCAGCAACCACGCGCGGGGGTTGGGCGGCGCGGCGCCCAGCTGTCCGAGCGTGACGAAGGCGCGCGCGAGGGTGTCCTGGGTCAGGTCCTCGGCGTCCCACGGGCTGCGGGTGAGGTACCGGCTATAGCGGTAGAGCTCGGAGCGGTGCGGCTCATAGACATCGAGGAAGCGCTGCCATGAACCGCGCAGCGTCGACGGGAGTGGGTCTGGAGGAGGCGTCATGCAGGGAGAACGGCCGAGGGCACCGAAAGGATACGTCCCTTCTCACGGGCCGGGCCGTTCTGGCGCCGGTTGCCACCGCGCGCTCCAGCGCGCGATCCTGCGCACCGCCATGCCATTCCCGCTTCTGGTCATCCTCCTGGCACTCTTCGTGGGAGCGCCGCTTCTGCTTCTGCGGCACTTCCTTACGTTTCGCACCCTCACCCTTCAGGTGCGGCAGCGAGGTCTGCACACGCGCGGCAAGGTGCTCCGTGTCCAGAACTCCAAGACCCGGTCGACGAGCACCGTCTACTACTCCTTCCGCCCGGTGGAGGGGCCTGAGGTCGAAGACCAGTTCACCGAGTCCGCGGAAGAGGCGGCCTCCAAACGGGCCCCAGGCAGCCCCCTCGACATCGCCTACCTGCCCGAAAATCCCAGACAGCACCTGCGCGAGGACGTGGGGTTCGAGCGGCCGCAGGTCGTCCTGGTGATACTCCTGGTCCTGTCCTTCGCGCTCTGCGGCGGCTCCGGCGTGCTGGGGGGCTATCTGCGAGGGTGAACCTCAAGCAACGCGGAAGACGACCTTCCCTTCCGTCTTCCGTGCGGCCATGTCCCGGTGTGCCTGAGCCACGGCTTCAAGGGGACGCGGCGCACCCATGACGACCGAGAGCTCGCCGCGCTGGACGAGCGCGAGGACTTCCAGGAGCGCCGCCCGCAGTTCCTCTTGGGGCAGGGTGAAGGTCGCGAAGCCCGAGACCGACTGGTTCCGAGCGATGAGGCCCGCCATCTGCTCCCGGCCGAGCTGCGTGTCGAACATGCTCTCCGCGCCGAACAGGACCAGTCGTCCTCGCGGCGCGAGCGCCTGAAGGCTCCGGGCGCCGGTCTCGCCGCCACCCGAGACGAAGACGACATCGGCGCCGCGCCCACCCGTGGCCTCGCGGACGCGTTCGGGCCAGTCCGCGCGTGAGGTATCCACGGTGGCATCCGCGCCCAACCGGTGCGCCAGGGCGCGTCGGGCCTCATGGCTCGCGCCTCCGATGACGCGCGACGCGCCCAGCTTCTTCGCCAGCTGCACGAGCAGCGTCCCAACGCCTCCTCCAGCGGAGGAATGAACACCGTGTCGCCTCCCTGGAGCCGAGCCCCCACGCGAAGCCCCAGGAGCGCCGTGGGCCCGTGCGCGGGGAGCCCCACCGCCTGTTCGAAGGAGACCGCGTCCGGGATGGGAATCAGCGCCGAAGCAGGAGCGAGCGCGTACTCCGCGAAGGCTCCCTGTCCCGGCAGGAGCGCGACGACCCTCGCGCCTGGAGCGACGCCGTGGACGGAGGCGCCGGTCGCATCCACCACCCCCGCGGCCTCCAGGCCAGGAATGAATGGCAATGGCGGCACGCCGGGCAGGCGTCCCTCCCGCTGCGCGAGGTCAGTGAAGTTGAGCCCGGCGGCATGCACGCGGATCCGCACCTCGCCGTCACCGGGCACCGGGGTCGGCACGTCCTCGAGGCGAAGCTGCTCGGGCGCGCCAAAGGCACGCAACAGGATGGCTTTCATGGGACTGACTCCTCTGGGGCGGACCGTCGAACGCGTGGACGCGCTCGCCCTGCCGCTCACGGGATGGACCTATAGTCCCGCTCTGGAGGACGAACATGCGCCAGAAGTCCGTTTCCATGGTCCAAACGTCCGGTGACTCAGCCGGGTTCGACGTCCTCACGGAAGTCCTGGGCGGCATCCAGCTGCGCAGCAAGGTGCATGGACGCTACGAGCTGACGGCGCCTTGGGGCATGCGCATCGACAGCTCACCCAATCCCCTCTTCTACGCCGTGATGCGCGGCAACTGCCTGCTGTCCACGGACGAGGAATCCCTGACGCTCGTGGGCGGTGACTTCGTGTTCATCCCCGCTGGGGTGCGCTTCACCTTGCGGGACGCGAAGGGAACCCGGGCACTGCCCGTGGAGGAGGTCTATGCGACGCGCGGGCCCATGCGCTGCGGGGGCCTGCTCCATTACGGGGGCGGAGGCGTGGCCGCGACACTCCTCGTGGGCTCGTTCGCGTTCGAGGGGGAGGCCCTGAGCCCGCTCTTGCGGCACCTCCCCACGCTCCTGCACGTGAAGGGCGACGGCATCCCGGCGTTGCCCTGGCTGGAGCCGACGCTGCGGTTCGTGGCCTCCGAAGTCGAAGCCAGACAGCCCGGCTATGACACCATCGTCAGCAGGCTCGCGGACGTGCTCTTCGTGCAGGCGCTCCGGGCGCACATGGATTCAGCCTCCCACGCGAACGGGTGGCTGAGGGCCCTGGTGGACCCGCGCATTGGCAAGGTGTTGCAGCGCATCCATGAGAAGCCACAGGCTCCCTGGACGCTGGCGGGCCTCGCGAAGCTCGCCAGCATGTCGCGCACCCTCTTCGCGGAACGTTTCCGGGCGCTCGTGGGGGAGGCGCCGCTCGCGTATATCGCTCGCTGGCGCATGCATCAGGCCATGGTCCTGATGCGCGACCCCGGCAAGTCGCTGGCCGAGGTCGCCCGCGACGTGGGCTACGAGACGGAGAGCTCCTTCGGCAAGGCCTTCAAGCGCCATGTCGGGATGACGCCCGGAACCCATCGTCGCGGTGTTTCACCCCCCGCGATCCGCTGACGCCTCGACAGTCCTCCCGCGTCCGACACCTGAGCGCTGGCCGTCTGATGAACGGCCGCTCGTTGCGAACACGCGCTTCCTCCTGGATGGGATGGATCCGCTGGCAGCGCGTTGGCGCTCATCGCGCGGGAGGCGAAGGCGAGCACGGTAATGGCAGACAATGGGTCTTGAGATTTGATGGATGAGGAGCCGGAGCAAGTCGTCGGCGAGGGCTTCCGAGAGAAGGCGCGCGTCCAGCAGTCCGACCGCGGCGCCATTCAGAGGCCGGCGGCGCCAAGCTGTCCGCGCGCCGCGTCGATGGTTTCGAGCAAGGCGATGCTGTGCTCGAGCGGATGCAGCGGCGACTCCGTGAGGCCCTCGGCGATATGTCGTGCGACCGCGGCGGCCTGGTAGGCAAGGCCCTCGCTGCCGTGGATTCCGGAGGGATCGGTCCAGCGCAGCCGCTGGTCCGACCTCGCGGCCCTCACCGTGAAGCCGCTGGGAGCGAAGAAGCGCGAATCGAGCTGGAGGCGCGCATGCGTGCCCGCGATGACGGCCTCTTGGGGCGTTTCGGCGAACAGGGTGGTGTGCAGCAGCGCCTGGGCACCCGTGGGGTAGGTGAGGACGAGCGCCGCCTGCCCGTCCACACCCGTCGGGGCGAGCGAGCCCGTGGCGTGCACCCGCGGGGGCGGGCCGAGCACGAAGTGCGCGAGCCAGATGGGATAGATGCCGATGTCGAGCAGCGCGCCGCCGCCGAGCGAGGGGTTGAAGACGCGGCCTTCGGGATCGAAGTCAAAGCGGCCACCGAAGTCCGCCATGACGAGCCGGATGTCTCCGAGCACGCCATCGCGCAGCAGTCGTTCAATGAGAAGGGTCTGGGGGAGGAAGCGCGACCACAGGGCCTCCATGGCGAAGACGCCCGCGGCGCGAGCCGCCCGCGCGATGTCCCGGGCCTCGGCGGCATCGAGCGCGAGGGGCTTCTCCACGAGGACGTGCTTGCCGGCGCCGATGGCGAGCAAGGCCTGTCGCTTGTGCTCGCTGTGGGGAGACGCCACGTAGACGATGTCGACGTGAGGATCGGCGACGAGCTGCTCGTAGGACTCGTGGACGCGAGGAATGCCATGGGTCGCGGCGAAGCGCTGGGCGCGCTCGGGAGCACGCGAGGCGACCGCGTGGACGCGCTGGTCCGTGTGCTGATGCAGGGCCCAGACGAAGCCCCCCGCGATCCTCCCGGGTGCCAGCACGCCCCACCGCAGCGCGGGACCTCCGCGCAAGGGAATGGCTTCGGCTGGGGGGAGGGTGGTCGGGAAGGGGCTCACGGACTCGAATCTATCCGCTGGGCCTCACGGGATGCGTGAGCTCCTCCCCAAACCAGCCCCTTTCCGGCTCAGCGCAGGTGCGTGAACACACAGGGGGACGCTGGCAGCTCCAGTTGGGGCGAGGGCAGCAGGCACGTCACCTTCGCGCCTCCCGGGAAAGGCACCCAGCCCGAGCGCCACATCAGCGAAGCCGGGATGCAGGGGCTCCGCAGCATCGCGGCGCAGCTCGCACCCCGGCGCTCCATGTCCTGCATCGCCACCTGCAGCAGCAGCCGCCGGTCGTCATGGGACACGGAGTCCGCGAAGGCCATCAGGTCCACGACCTCCGCGGTCATGGTCTCTCGGCCCGTCATCCGCATCGGGTAGCTGTTGACGAAGCCCTGGACCTCGCCCGCCTGCTCCAGCACGAACGTGTGCGGCACGTCCCGGTACTGGAGCTGGTGCGCCAGCCGCTGCGCCGTGTACGTGTAGCCCAGGGTCACGGGCGCCATCATCCGCTGGAGCAACGCCATGCACCGGGGCAGGTCCGAGGGCCGGTAGGGGCGGATGTCCTGTCCGCTCGCCTGCCGGAAGCGGTGTCGGAGGAACGGCCGGGCCATGGTGAACAGGGCGCGTTCCGAGGCATTCATCGACCAGCGGGCCAGCGCCTGGGCGTCGAAGACGTGCACCCAGAGCCCCATCCCGCCGAGGATGCGCGCGTGCTCGGTCTGCTTCCAGAAGCCCGGCCCGTCCGTCCCCGCCGCCACGCAGCCCAGGGTCAGCATCGCGCCCCGGTCGCGGTGGCGCCGGAACAGCTCCTCCGCCAGCTTTCCGCCAATGCCCTGTCCCCGGTGCGACGGGGCCACGCTGGCCCAGCTCCCGTAGGTGCCATCCACCTCCCGCGTGCCAACGCGGAGCCTCGCGGGCTCGGCGAACAACGTGCCCACCAGCCGGCCGCCGTCGTACGCCGCCACCAGATAGTCGCGGGGGGCCTGGCCCTCGCGGAAGAGCAGCCAGTCGAAGAAGCGCGCGTCCCACACGGCCAGGGGCAGCTTCTTGCCGTAGCGGTCCTGCCAGACGCCGTTGATGAAGTGGGAGGCCTCTTCGGCGTCGCCCTCGAAGGTGCGCAGCTCAACCATGGAGTTGGTTCCTCATCGGGAGCTCGTGGGGATGCGCGGGGTGCGTGCCAAACAGGTGCGTGAAGAGCGCGCGGGTCGACGGGACGAGCGCGTCCCAATCCGGAACGTGGATGCGCTCCGGGCTGACCAGCACCTTGGCGTAGATCGCCTCGTAGACGCGCTTGACGGTCCCGGGAGCAATGGCATCCATGTCGAAGGCTGGAACAATGCCTACCAGCTTGAAGCCACGGCGTTCGGCGTTGAGCTGGGCCTGGGCGACCTTCAGCGTGGAGTAGTAGAGCGCCACCTCCGCGCCGATGCTCCGGCCCACCACTTCCAGGAGGCTGACCCCGAACTGGCCGATCCCCATCCCTCGACGGGACGGCTCCACCACGCCCATGGGCGCGGAGATCTGCAGCCCCCGCGCGTTCTTCTCGAGCGTGAGCAGCCCGATGATGTCGTGCTGCTCCCGGGTGCGGCACAGCACCGCGCACAGCGGCCGGTCCGGAGACTCGCCGCGCAGGAAGAACTCCCGCTCGTAGAACGAGGGCTCCAGGTGCCGGCTCTCCGTGCCGACCTGGATGTCCGGATACCAGCCGCGCAAGAGCCCGGTCACGAGGGGGATGTCCTCTCTCGACAACTGTTCGAGGGAATGCCCCCCAGGCGCTTCGTGCTCGCCCAACATCTCTCGCAGATCCCGCCACTGCATGCTGTTCATGGTGGAAGATTTAATTTGGATGTGATTGGGCGGTAGTTGTCCTCTGGGACAGGCGCTCTGGATTGTCACTGTTGAGGCAATCCCAGACGTCCACCGTGATGTTCCCCACAGCCGACATGCCCCGGGCGCGTCCGGCGTCCGAGCCGGGCCTGGATTGGTGATTTGAAACACCCGCGCCCGGGGGGCGGGAGGCGGTTTCGGGGATGTCGCAATGCGGCATCCACCTGGGGTTCTCGGCTTCTCACGCCCTTGGAGCGGAGCACGCAACAAACAACGCCCTCCTGCGACAATGTAGGCACCTCCCTCGCTGCTCCTCTCGTTTCCCCCATCCGAGGTCCGCCCATGGCCCAGATCACGCGTCCTTCCAGCCTCACCTCGCCGCCCCAGACGCGGGTCGCTCCAGAGGCCTCCCTCCGGCCCAATGCAGCGCAGGGCCCCAAGGCCCTGGTGGTGAGCGACGGCTTCACGGCGGACGCTCCGGCGGGGGCGCAGCGGGGCCCTGAGCTTTCGCAGGTGAACAGCCTGCGCCTGCCCATCCCCTGGCCGGGGAGGGGGGAGGCGGACAAGATCGGCTGGATCCAGAAGGCGTATCCGCCGGCCAGGGACGCCACGCCGGAGTTCCAGAAGCTGAACCAGGCGGTGCGCGCGGGCCAGAACGTGCTGCCTCCCGAGGCCAAGGACTGCGTGTTCCTGGCGGTGGGCGGCCTGTTGTCGGAGGCGGCGCCCAAGGAGCTGTACTTCGACAAGAACCTGGACGCGCTCAAGGCCCAGGGGCTGCAGGTGGGCCGGGTGCCCGTGGACACGGACATGGGCGTGGAGCACAACGCGGCCATCGTCCGTCAGGCGGTGCTCGAGGCCGCCAAGAACGGCAAGCAGGTGGTGCTGATGGGCCACAGCAAGGGCGGCCTGGACTCCGCGGCGGCCCTGGCGATGTACCCGGAGCTCAAGGACCACGTGCGCGCCCTGGTCACCATCCAGTCGCCGTACGGCGGCTCCCCCATGGCGCAGGACCTGCTGGACAACCCGCTGGTGCGCTACGGGGTGGGCGGCGCCATCGAGGCGCTGGGGGGCAGCATCCAGGCCGGCGAGGACCTGACGTACGACTCGCGCAAGAAGTTCCTGGCGGAGCACCCGATGCCCGCGGGCATCCCCGCGGTGTGCATGGCCTCCACCACCGCCAACCCCACCTCGCCGCTGTTCGCCGCCGAGGAGTACATGCAGCAGCGCTACGGCGTGAAGTCAGACGGCCTGGTGCTGCCGCAGGACGCGTTCATCCCTGGCTCCAAGTCGGTGACCCTGCAAGGGCTGGATCACCTCGATTCGACCGGGACGACGCTCAACCCCTTCAAGCCCTACCACCCCGAGGACCTGACCCTCTCGCTGGTGGCGATGGCGTTGAACATGCCCAAGGGCGGCTGAGCGACAAGGCGTGGCCCGGCTCCGGCCGAAAAAACAGGCCCAGCAACCCGGTGGGGTTGCTGGGCCTTCGCGCGGGGAGGTCCCGGCTGTCCTCGTCCGTGAGGACTACCGGACGACGTTCAACGCGGTGTCGTCGAGGAAGAAGCTCGTCTGCAGGGACGAGTCCTCCGTGCCGTTGAAGTAGAGGCGGATGGTCTGGCCCTTGTACGCGGCCAGGTCGAACGTCCGCTGCACGTAGGTCGTGCTCTTGTCCAGGTTGCTGTACGTGGCCAGCGTGGCGAGCACCGTACCCGCGCTGTTGCGGATCTGGACGGCCAGCTTGTCGTAGGCCGTCGTGGTCGTCGTCTCCGCCGTGGTGATGCGCGCCCAGAAGCTGAGCGTGGCGCTGCACGCCGTGGAGGGGATGGTGACGTCCTGGTAGGCGAACTCCGTGCTCGTGCTGCCGTAGCCGTTCATCCAGGCCTTGTAGGTGCCCGTGCGCGGCGCGCTGCCCGACGTGGTGCCGTCGATGACCCCCGACGAGGTGGTCCAGCCCGTGTTGCCGCTCTCGAAGCCCGGGTTGAGCAGGAGCTGCTCGTTGATGGAGCAGGAGCCCGTGCCGTTGTTCACCGTCACCGACACCGTGGCCGACGTGCCGACGTTGTTCGCCGCGTCATACGCCTTGGTGGTCAGCGAGTAGGTGCCGTTGGCCACCGTCGTCGTGTTCCAGGAGATGCTGTACGGCGAGGCCGTCGCCGTGCCCAGCAGCGCGGTGCCCGCGTAGAACTCCACGCGCGACACGCCCACGTTGTCGGTGGCGCTGGCGCTCAGGCTCGCGGTGCCGCTCAGCGTGGCGCCGCCCGCGGGAGAGGTGATGGACGTCGTGGGCGGGGTGGTGTCACCGCCGCCGCCGCCGGTGATGAAGAGCGTGTAGAGCAGCTTGTTGGGCGAGCCGGTCCCCGGGCTGGTGACCTTGTTCGGCGTGGCGTTGTTCACCAGCGCGTCGCGCACCTGCGCGGGCGTCGCGGTGGGGTTGGCGCTCAGGTAGAGCGCCGCGGCGCCGGCCACGTGCGGCGAGGCCATGGACGTGCCGCTCATCGAGGTGCTGGAGCTGTTGCCGGAGTTCGAGGCCGAGGTGATGCTCGAGCCCGGCGCGAAGATGTCCACGCACGTCCCGTAGTTGGAGAACGACGAGCGGGCATCGGTGCTGGTGGTGGAGCCCACGGTGATGGCGTTGGGCGCACGGGCCGGCGAGTAGTTGCACGCGTTGGCGCTGTCGTTGCCGGCGGCGACCACCGTGGTGACGCCCGCGGCGATCAACCGCTCCGTCGCATCATCGATGGCCTGGATGCCGACATCGCCCAGGCTCATGTTGGCGACCGCGGGCTTGATGTGGTTGGCCGCCACCCAGTCGATACCGCCGATGACCTGCGCGTCGTTTCCATAGCCCGTGCAGTCGAGCACCCGCACGCCGTGGAGGGTGACCTTCTTCGCCACGCCCCAGGTCGTGCCGCCCACCGTGCCAGACACATGCGTGCCATGGCCGTGGCAGTCCGTGGGGTCGCTGTCGTTGTCGATGAAGTCGTAGCCGTTGCCGGTGCGGCCGGTGAACTCGGTGTGGGTCAGCCGGATGCCGGTGTCGATGATGTACGCATGCACGCCGGTGCCGTCGACGTTGTAGGTGTAGGAGCTGTCGCGCGGCAGGTCCCGCTGGTCGATGCGGTCAATGCCCCAGGTCGCGTTGGTCTGCGTCGCCGACACGTGGATGAGGCCGTTCTCCTGCACATACGCCACGCGAGGGTCGGACAGGAGCCGGCGGGCCTCGGCCTCGCTCATGTTCGCCAGGAAACCGTGGATGGAGTGCTCGTAGGTCCGCAGCACCTTGCCACCGGCGAGGGACACCATGTCCTGGGCGATGTTCGCCGCCCCCTGCTGCCGGACCTCCGGCGTGGAGTCACGCAGGACGACGATGTACTCGCCAGGGATGGCCCGGTCGCGGCGGAGCAGCTGCGCCGAGTGACCGAACTGCTCGCTGTCGGACTCCTGGGCCTCTGGCATCGGGCCGCATGCCGCGGCCAGCAGGGAGATGACGCTCACCGCCTGGGTCAGTTTCAGTTTCATTCGGCCTCTCGGGGACGTGCGGGCACCGGGTCGGAAGCCCTCGCACAGGCAGTAAAATTAGCTATTCTTGATAAAGCGGTCAACGCGGTATTTCTGGGCATGTGGGTCCGCGAACGTTGACACCGCCCTTCCTGTGGGGCCGGGCTCGAACTCGGGTCACCAGCGGCGAAAGAACGTGTGAGGGCGGTGAGACACCGCCTCGTTTCGCTACCGGGAGAGGACCCATGACGTGCAGGCACTGGCGCTGGCGTGTCGCCACCACCCAGCGGGAGATGGATGACGCGGCCCGCATCCGCTGGGCTGTCTTCGGCGGAGAGTTGGGATTGCTGTCGGGGCGGGGGGCGCCGTCGAGGCGGGAGGTGACGTGCTTCGACACGCTCGACACCACGCTGCACCTGCTCGTCTATGCGGGCACCGAGCCCGTGGCGACCTTGCGGTTGTCGTTGCCCAACCCCGAGCTGGCGGCGAGCCTGGGCGGGAGGATGGGCCTTGAGATGGAGCAGCGGGTGGACCTCTCGGGGTTGCTCGGGCCGGAGCGGGTGTTCGCGGAGCCCTCTCGCTTCTGCGTGCTGGAGCGGTGGCGGCGCTCGGAGGCCATCACGTGGTTGCAGGCCGGCATGTACGCGGAGAGCCGGCGGCGCGGGGTGACGCACTGGATTGGGTCCGCGAACCTGGAGACGGACTCGCGCGAGGACGCGCTGCTGTCGTGGCAGGTCGCGGCTCACCGGGGATGGCTGAGTCCGCGCTGGCGGGTGGAGGTCCCCGACCCGTGGCTGGCCCCGGCGCATCCTCGCAGCCCCTTCTACACGCCGGAGGAGTGGGCGAGGGCGGAGCAGGGGATGTTGGACGGGCTGCGGCTGCCCAAGGCGCCGCTGCTCTTCGCCAGGAAGCTGGGCGCGCGCTTCATCGCGGAGCCGCTCTACGACGCGTACTTTCAGTGGTTCACGCTGCCGCTCATCATCGCGCTCGAAGAGATTCCGGCTGACACCCTGGCGCTCTTCCACGCGCTGGACCGCGGCGTGAGCCCCGCCGGCTAGGCCCGGGGCGGCTCTTCCTTTCCTTCCATCTTCAACACGCAGCAGTCGGGAGCCCCACGGCCCCGGACGGGAGACGTACGTGCAATCACAGACGGATTGTCAGACGGGGACTCAGTGGGTGGCGGCGCTGGATGAGGAGGCGCGAAGGCTGGTGGCGGCGGTGGATGCGCAGCCTGACGCCAGCCGCCTCCTCGACGGCACCCTCGATGATGTGGGCTACATCCATTACCTCACCCAGACGTATCACTATGCCCGCTGGAGCACGCCGCTCCTCGGGGAGGCGGGGCATCGGCTCAAGCGGTTGGGCCGGAACCCGGAGCTGGCGGAGTTGTTGATCCAGAAGTCGGAGGAGGAGCGGGGGCACGAGCGGTGGTTGCTGTCGGACTTGAAGAACCTGGGGTGCTCGGAGGGGCAGGTGGAGGCAACGGCGCGGAGCCCGGCGGTGGATGCCTATACGGGGTGGAACTTCTTCACGTCGCGCTCGGGCGTGCCGACGGCGGTGCTGGGGACCGCGTTCGTGCTGGAGTACCTGTCGCAGACGCGAGCCGGGGTGTGGGCCGAGCGGCTGCAGGCGGTGTCTTCCATTCCCAACATCCACAAGTCGGTGACGTTCCTGCGCAGCCACGGGGCGCTGGACGGAGACCATGTGGCGGAGATGGTGGAGATCCTGGGGCGGCTGACGGACCGGGAGGATCAGGCGGCGATCCTCCTCTCGGCCCGGGCCACCCGGAGCATCTACCCGGGCATCTTCCGTGAGGGCGGTGTCACCCTCGCGAGGTAGGGGGCTGCACGCAAGCAGGGTGCTCCCCTGTGGGAACACGGGGGAACTCCTGTTCCTCAGACGGGCTTGTTGAGGCGCGCGGCCTGATAGAGGAGGTCCGCGCGGCTGTCGATGCACAGCCTGTCGCGGATGTTTTTCCAGTGGGTGTCTACGGTCAGGATCGAGATTCGGAGTTCATCGGCGATCTGCTGAATGGGCCAGTTGCGGAGCAGATACATCGCGACGGTGATCTGGCGGCGGGTGAGCTTGCGCCTCATCTCCGTGGGAAGCGGGATGGAGGTGGGAATCTCGTTCAGCAGGAGGGCCCATCGCCGGGGGCCCTCGGAGGCGGGCAGCTCGATGAATCGAACCCGGCGGTAGCCATCGTCACGGAGGGACACCCAGACGTCCTTTTCGACCCGCGAATCCGGGTTCATGCGAACCAGGGCGTCCAACTGCTCCTTGAGTGGGAGGGGGAGTCCGGAGGAGTGGAGTTCAGAGGGGGCGAACCACCGCTCCAGGAGGACAGCGGCGTGCCGAGAGCGCATGACCTCCCGGTGGGGAAGCTCCACGACGAGGAACGCGGTGTCGGGGTTGCGGTAGTGCTCTTCGAGGAGGTGGCCGCCAGTGGTGAACGCCTGGACGTCATTGCAGTTGCGCAGCGTATTCACCAGGTGCGGGTTGAGGCTGGAGAGGGCGGCGGCGCACTGCGCGGAGAAGGGGCGCCGCTGGGTCCGGTAGAGTGCGACGGCACAGAGGAAGTCGGGGCGGATGGGGAGGAGGACGGCCATGACGTGCTCCAGGCCTAGATCCAGCTCCCGGCTGCGCTGGTAGAGGAGGTTCTGTTCATACTCCTCGCGGGAGAGCATCTCCGGATCGCGGAGGACCACACCCGGCTGGGCGAAGATGGGGGCCCGGACGAAGTCATGGCCAGCCAAGCCGAGATACTCATCGAGGACACGCAGTCGGTGGCCCGGGACATGCCATCGGAAGTCGAGTGAAGGCGTGGTGCGCATGAGGCACAAAGCCACGGAGTCAGCCTGTGCGAACTCAAGGAGGGGCGCTCGAGCGGCTTCAAGGACCTGGGGGAGGTCCAGCGAGCCATTGAGGGTCGAAATCACCCTGTCCCGAAGCATGAGCTCTTGGGTATCGAAAGTCATGAGGTTGGACATCCGCCCATCTTTAGGCGCGGACTGAAAACCTGTCCCTCACTCCCAAGGGGTATTGCGCGAAGGCGGCGAGCGTGATCCTCCTCATCCAAAAGGACCGCCCAACAAGACATTGGAGAACTGGACAAGAGGGGAGCGGGGATCGCCCTCGTTGTCAGGATCGCCCGACACCAGCTTGTTGCGGACCTTGAACTGCCAGGAGCCGGGCGTCGGCGAGGGGGTCGTGCTCGGCGGGCCGTAGCACTGTGAGGACGGGGGAGTGCCGGTGTCCCCGTCGGAGGCCGAGAAGAAGGCGATCCGCTTCCATGCCAGCACCTGGGGACGGTAGGCCAGGAGCTCGTCCACCGATCCGCAGATGGCATGTGCCACCGGTGCCGACTCCATGCCCACCTTGAGGCTGTTCAGGGTGAATTGGATGAGTGCGGTGTTCGTCGTGAAGCCCAGGTGCACGATGTATGAGGTGCCATTGAAGGACACCACCGCGTAATGCTGCGGGGTGCTGCCGCCCATCGCGACGATGTCTTGGGCCCGCCGAACCGCCAACTGGAAGCGCGTGAGACCGCCGGTCGTCGGGAGCGCCATGGACGCGCTTCGGTCCAGGAGAAGGACGGTGTGATCCTCGTATCTCTGCGCCGATGCGGTTCCTGGGCGCGCGATGACGAACGTTGCGAACACCAGGAGCAGACGCAGCATCACCTTGCCTGTCATCACGGATGATCTCCTCTCTTCAGCGGAGCGACGTCGCGAGCGTGACCCGTGCCTCGGGAAATGACCGTCACGCGGGTTCATGGGAAATGATGGCGCGATCGGCTCAAACTGGAAATAGCGGAAAATCCATATGGGCCGCTACTCTCGGGCGACAAAGCCATCCAGACCGACAGCTCCGGTCCATCCCGGAGCCTCCGTCCCCACGTCGGGTCGGCGCGGTGGAGCCCCTCCCAACGGGCTGGAGCCTCTCACTCGACAACTTCCATGACGCTCGCCGCCAGCCGCTGGCTCCGGTGGCTCCTCCTCAGCGGTGCTGGACGACGAGCCGCGCCTCGTCCCAGACGAGTCCATAGGCGCGCAGGGTCTCCTCCAGATTTCCTCCCGAGGGCGGCGGGTGCACCAGGCTGTCGAAGTGGAGAAGACGGATGGTCCGGTCGGACGCCGCCGAAGCCAGGACGGACATGTCGGGTGAGAAGGCCACCGCCGAAAGGAAACCCTGCTGGCCCCGGACCCGCCCAATCAGGTCCCCGCCAGGCAGGCTCCAGACCTTCACCCGCATGTCCATTCCCCCCGAGGCCAGGAACCCGCCATCGGGTGACACACCCAGCGACAGCACGCCCACGGAGCCCTCGTCCATGCTCCTCAGCAGGCGACCGTCCTCGGCATCCCAGAGTCGGATGGGTTGGTTCATGCCCGCCGTCACCAGATGGTTGTCGCCGGGCGTGAAGGCCAACGCCCGGACGCGGTCGCCGACGTCCAGTTGGCGCAGGGGCTGGCGCCGCCCCAGGTCCCAGAGCCGCACGAGCTTGTCCGAGCCTCCGGAGGCCAGCCGGGTCCCCTCCGCGTTGATGGCCAGGGCCCAGACCTTCCCCGTGTGCCCCGCCAGCTGCCCGAGCGGCACTCCGTCTGGCATCGACCACAGGTAGACGTCCCGGTCGCCACCCGCGGCCAGGACCTTCCCGTCCGGGCTGAAGACAAGCCCGCGCACCGAGCCCTTCACGTCGGACAGCTCGCGCACCTGTTGGCCCGTGGCGGCTTCAAGCAGACGCACCTTCCCTTTCAATGTGCCTGCCGCGATGAACCGCCGGTCGGGGCTCGCCGCGAGCGACACGACCGCCTCCGTGCTCTCCGTCCGAGCCACGGGAGCACTCGCGTCCCCCAGGCGCCAGCGGCGCATGCCGTCCTCCGCCCCGGTGACGAGCTCCTGCTCCTCGGAGAAGGCCAGCGCCTCCACCCAGGCCTCGTGTCCTCGGAGCAGCACCTCGGCGGGCGCGGAGGGCCGGGCCCAGACCTGCAGGGAGCCATCCATCCCTCCGGACGCGAAGGTGCGCCCATCCGGCGACAGGGCGATGCACATCACGAAGGCGTGGTGGGCATCCAGGCGCTCCAGGAGCTCGCCGCTGTGTGCATCGAAGAGCTGCACGCGCCCATCCCAACCCGCCTGGGCCACGAGCTGGAACCGAGGATCGATGGACGTGGCCGAGATGTCCGCCGGAATCTTCAAGACGTCGACGAGCTGCCCGGAGCGGGGATTCCAGAAGCGGATGGAGTGGTCCGCGGCCGCCGTCATCGCGAGGTTCCCATCCGAGGAGAAAGCGGTCGACTCCACCTTCTCTTCATGCCCGGTGAGGCGGTGGAGTTCCCTGCGGGCCTCCAGGTCCCAGACGCGGGCGGTCTTGTCCATGCTCGTCGACAACAGCCACCGGCCATCCGCTGAGAAGGCCACGGCGATCGCATACGCGTCGTGCTCGAAGCGCAGCCGCTCCGTGCCGGACTGCACGTCCCAGACGCGCACGGTGTTGTCCACGCCGCACGAGGCGAGCTGCTTCCCACTGGGAGAGAACGCCAGGCCCCGCACGACGTCCGTGTGGCCCTGGAGCACGGCCACACGGCGGCCCTGGCGCACATCCCAGACGCGGATCTCTCCCGGCCGGCCGGCGGAGGCCAGCAGCGCCCCGTCCGGGGAGAACGCGACGGCGTGCACCTCCGCCGGATGCTCCTTGAACGCCGCCACCGGTTCGCCGTTGCCCACGTTCCAGATGCGGACGACGGAGTCGAAGCCGGCGGAGGCCAGGAGCTTTCCGTCTGGCGAGAAGGCCACCGCGAGCACGGAACCCTCGAACTTCTTCGTCCATCGCTGGCGGGAGGCGCGGTCCGTCGCCCAGCCCTGTCCCCAGCGTGCAACGGCGGAGTCCTGCGACGCGCGCGCCACTGCGAAGTAGCCCGCGGCCAGCCCCCACTGTCGCGACTCGATGGCGGCATCCCCCTTCGCCAGGTACACGCGCGAGCGGAGCTCCTGCTCGAGCGAGGATGGCCGGAGTGCGTCGGACTCACGCTGGGCGGGGTGGGTCGCACAGGCGGCGAACAGCAACGCCAAGATCGGCAGACGCTTACAGAGTTCGTTCATGTCAGGGCTCCATCGAACGACTCGGAGACGAAGTGGAAGAAGTGGGAGATGCACGGCTTGTCTGGCGCCAGGGTGTTGCGCCAGTGCGCGATCTCCCGCCCCTCGTAGAGAAACGCATCCCCAATCCCAAAGACGCACCCCCAGGCGATCCTTCCCCGTGGGAGAGCGCCAGCGCAGTCAGGCGCACTTTCCCGCCGGGCATGGTGGAAAGTCCACCAGGAGCGAGAGGGTGAACGCGCACTGCGGCCGGTCCACGTGCCGGCGCAGCACCTCGCCCGGCATGCGCTCCGCGACGTGGCAATAGGAGGGCTTCACCTGTCGGCCGACCCGCGCGGAGACGAACGGTGAGAGCTGCCGGTGCAGGACCACAGACATCGCCTCGGTGGAGAGGACGTCGCGCAAGGGCACCCGGACATCGTCTGCCGTGCCGCGGATGAGCGCAGGGGCGACATGCCCGCTGTCTACTCATGTTCGGCGGACACGCGCCTGGCCCGTGCTCCGTGCGCCGTTGCAACGACAGCGGGAGTGGGAGCTTGGGGTCAGACTGCTCAAGCGCTCCGCGACGCGATGAGCGCGAGGTTTCGCGGAGACAGGCGCGGATCGAAGAGCTGGAGGAGCTCGACCTGGAAGCCCAGCTCCTCCAGGAGGAGCGCGCGATCAAGGAGGAGCACGACCTCCAACGCCCTCGCGAAGCGGTCCCTCAGCAGATGGCAGAGCAAGAGTTCCCGCGTCTCGGCGCGAACGGACACCTCGAAGGCATCCAGCTCGGCGGCCGTCATGCCGGAATCAAGGCCGAGGCGTTCCATGCGGTCGAGCGCGTAGACGGAGAAAGGGCCGGCATAGAGCGCCCGGGGGGCGTCTCCTGCTCTCACGAAGCCGCGCTCGGGAAAGCGCCGCCTCGATAGGAGATCGAACGCGAAGCGCCATGCGTACACCCGCTTCATCCGCGCGAACTCCTCCTCGGTCTTGTGATGCCGTCCCCGAGTCGTCAGCGCCAGGGCATGCGAGGTGAAGGGCAGCGGATGCACGCCCCCGAAGCGGGAGACGGGGTAGTCCCGAGGGGCCTCCAGCTTGTCGTAGCAGCAGCCGATGTTCAGGACGAAGCCCGCGTCCTGGCTCTTGCGGATCTGCGTGAGGGCGAGCGGTCCACAGGTATGCAGGCCGATGGAAGCCCGGTCCTGGCCGGAGAAGAGCGGATCGATCCGCGGTTGGAGCCCGTCCTCGACGGAGGCCTGGATGAAACACAGGGTGTCCCTGACTGGGGGCGGGTTTCTCGTCAGCCACCGCCGGCCCTTGTCCTGCAGCGCGGCGTCCCGGTCGATGCTGTGGAAGGTCCACCCGAACGTCCGCGTACAGAGGCGGGCGAGATGTCCCATGCCGCCGCCGATATCGACCGCCTGGTGGATGAAGCGGGCTCTCGGCGCGAGCAGGGCGAGCACCCGCTCCAGCTCGTGGGTCTTCTTGACGCTGAGTCCCTGCGTCTCCGCGACCGTCAGCGCGTGAATGCCCTCGTGCCAGGGCAGCGCTGTCAGTTCTTGAAGCGCGCCCAGGAGCGCGGACAGGGACGGCGGCGGGACGCCCACGAGCACGCCCTGGTCCAGTTGCCGCTCGCCCGCTTCATCGAGCGACCGGGCATGGGCCAGCCAGTCCTCGGGATAGGCGGCGCCGGACTCGGGCCAGCCCTGGAGGATGGAGCGGGACCAGAGCGGGGACCAGGGCCGGAGTTCGTGCGTGAGCGCCTCGAGTCGCGCCTGGAAGTCCATGTCGTCACATCCTATGCGCCGCCGCTCCGCCGGTTGGTGCTGATAGGGCCCCGAGGGGGTCGTCACGATCCAGGTCACCGCTTCCATCGGGATGTCGGCTCCAACGCGTATCGAGGTCCTCACCCCCGCTGACAGGGTCAACCCGGCATGGCGCTTGATCCATACCTTCGCCCAACCCACCAACATGCCGCGGACGTTCAGCGATGGAGCACCTCCAGGTCACGGGGGGCGCTCAATGACGGGAGTCCGGGGCGGGCAGGGGGGCCACGTCGCGGCGGAAGGTCCCGGGTGCGACGCCGATGCAGCGCTTGAACGCGCGGCTGAACGCGGCCTCGGACTGGTAGCCGAGGCGGCTCGCCACGTCCGCCAGTCCCGCATCCTCTTCGCGGAGCAGCGACGCGGCGACCTGCATGCGCCAGTGCACCAGGTACTGCATCGCGGGCATGCCGACGCGCTGGGTGAAGCGCGCGGCGAAGGCGGAGCGTGACATGGCGGCCTCCTTCGCCAGCGTGCCGAGCGTCCAGGCGCGCGCGGGGTCGCGGTGGATGAGCACGATGGCGCGGCCCACCTGCCGGTCCTGGAGCGCGCCGAGCCAGCCGGTGCGCGCCTCCGGGTCGTGCTCCAGCCAGGCGCGGATCGCCTGGATGACCAGGATGTCGGCCAGCCGGGTGACGACCGTCTCACCGCCGGGCCGGAGGGCCTCGGCCTCCGCCGCCATGAAGCGCAGCGTGCTGTGCAGCCACTCCGGGTTCGGCGCTTGGGACGCAGCGACGCGGATGATGCGCGGCAGCAGGCTGACGAAGTGGCGCGCGGTCGGATGGTCGAAGCGGACCGCGCCACAGACCATCTTCGTCACCGCGCCCGTGCCGCCATGCCGCAGGATTTCATAGCGCTCGCTGACGGCCTCGCGCGGTAGCTCGAACAGCGGGGCGGCGGTGGTGCCGGGATCGCTCACCAGGCGGTGTCCGGTGCCCTGCGGCACGAGCGCGAGGTCTCCGGGTTGGAGCAGGACGCTGTCACGCCCCTCGACCTCCAGCCAGGCCTGACCCGCCGTGACGACGTGGAACATCAGGCACTGTGGCATCGCCGGCAGCGCGAGGCCCCAGGGGGCGGAGAACTCAGAGCTGCAATAGAACGCCCCGCTCATGCGCAGCAGGTGCAGCGCCTCTCCGAGCGGATCCACCGAGCGCCAGACGTCCCGTTCATCCATGCCTGGAACTCTGCGGGGCCGGGGCGCGCGGCGTCCAGCGAGCTGGACGTTCGGGCATGAATCCTGGACCTGCTGTCATTGAGAGGCCGCCGCGTCGCGCCGATATTGGACGGCATGCAAGACACGAGGAGGCTGCGGATGATTGCCGTGATGGGAGCGACGGGGCGTACTGGGAAGCGGGTGGTGGAGTCCTTGTTGCGCGCGGGGCAGGCGGTGCGCGCCATCGGCCGTTCGGAGCAGTCGTTGGCGGCGCTGGCCCGCGCCGGAGCGGAGGTCCGGGTCGGGGACCCCGGTGACGCGGGCTTCCTGACGGAAGCCTTCCGGGGCGCGGACGCGGCCTACACGCTGCTGCCCTATGACGTGCGGGTGCCGGACTACCGCGCGCAGCAGGACCGGATGGGCGAGGCCGTCGTCGCCGCCATCCGGGAGGCGGGCCTCCGTCACGTGGTCGCGCTGAGCAGCGTGGGCGCGGATCAGGGCGTGGGCACGGGCCCCATTGACAGCCTGCATGCGCAGGAGAAGCGCCTGCGCGCGCTCGCGGGGGTGAACGTGCTGGTGCTGCGAGCGGGCTCGTTCTTCGAGAACTTCTTCGAAGTGCTGCCGGTCATCCGGCACCAGGGGCTCAACGCGGACGTCGTCGAGCCCGAGCGCGCCATTCCAATGATTGGAACGCGCGACATCGCCGACGCGACCGTGGCGGCGCTGCGAGCCCTGGACTGGACGGGGTTCGTGGTGCGTGAGCTGCTGGGCCCTCGCGACCTCAGCTACGCGGAGGCCACCCGCATCCTCGGAGCGCGCATCGGGCAGCCGGCGCTGCCGTACGTGCAGCTCCCTCCAGAGGACATCGCGGGAGCGCTCGTCGTCGGCGGCTTCTCCGAGGACCTGGCGCGGCTCTACGTGGAGCTGGGCCAGGCCATCAACGCCGGCCGTGTCCGCTCCCTGGAAGGCCGCACGCCCGCGAACACGACACCCACCCGCTTCGAGGACTTCGCCGACGAGCTGGCCCGCGCCTACGCGGCGACATAGGGCGGCCAGGGAGATTCCCGAGGAGGTGAGGGGAGTGGGCCCTCCTGGATTCGAACCAGGGACCAATCGGTTATGAGCCGACAGCTCTAACCGCTGAGCTAAGGGCCCTCAGGCCCGGGACTATCTCCCCGCGCGCGCTGGCCTTGCAAGCGCCGCCGCGCGTCAGTCCTTGCTGTCTTTCTTCACCACCCGGAACACCTGCCCGCTTTCCTTCACGGTGACGCCCTCCGCGCGCAGCCTGCGCGCCTGCTCATGGGCCACCGGGGGCGCCAGCGTCCCGTCGGAGCGGATGACGCGCCACCAGGGCACCTGCGTGGCCTGTCCTGGCAGGTGCTTCAGCTCCCGCCCCACGCCTCGGGCCGCGCCGGGTCGGCCCGCGTAGACGGCCACCTGCGCGTAGGAGCGCACCTCCCCCCGGGGAATGGAGCGCACCTGGCGCATCACGCTCTCGGAGAAGGGCAGGGGGGCTTCGGGCTTCTTCGGAGGCATGGGGACTCGGGTGGGAAACGAGGAAGGCCCCCGGTCCACGACGCGCGGGAACGGGGGCCTTCGGAGATCCAATCCGCTCAGCGGAAAAAGCGAGCCGCGTCAGCTCTCCACGAAGGAGCGCAGGCGCTTGGAGCGGCTGGGGTGGCGCAGCTTGCGCAGCGCCTTGGCTTCAATCTGGCGGATGCGCTCGCGCGTCACCTCGAAGTCCTGGCCCACCTCTTCCAGCGTGTGGTCGCTCTTCTCGCCAATGCCGAAGCGCATGCGCAGGACCTTCTCCTCGCGCGGCGTGAGCGTGGCCAGCACCTTCCGGGTCTGCTCGGCCAGGTTCATGTTGATGACCGCGTCCGCCGGCGACACCAGGCTCTTGTCCTCGATGAAGTCGCCCAGGTGGCTGTCCTCTTCCTCGCCAATGGGCGTCTCCAGGGAGATGGGCTCCTTGGCGATCTTCAGGACCTTGCGCACCTTGTCGAGCGGCAGCTCCATCTTCTCCGCGATCTCTTCCGGCGTCGGCTCGCGGCCAATCTCCTGCACGAGGTAGCGGCTCGTGCGGATGAGCTTGTTGATGGTCTCGATCATGTGCACCGGGATGCGGATGGTGCGGGCCTGATCCGCGATGGCGCGGGTGATGGCCTGACGGATCCACCAGGTGGCGTACGTCGAGAACTTGTAGCCGCGCTTGTACTCGAACTTGTCCACCGCCTTCATCAGGCCGATGTTGCCCTCCTGGATGAGGTCCAGGAACTGCAGGCCGCGGTTCGTGTACTTCTTCGCGATGGAGACCACGAGGCGCAGGTTCGCCTCCACCAGCTCGCTCTTGGCGCGCTCGGCGCGCTTCTCACCCAGGCGGATGGCGTCGTAGTTGCGGCGCAGCGCGTCCACCGGGAGGTTGGCTTCCTCCTCCACGCGCTTGATCTTCCGCACCGCGGTGCGCACGTCGCGGTCCAGGACCTCCAGCTGCTCCGGCGTGAAGTTGAGCTGCTTCTGGAGCTTCTTGGCGATGTTCGGGTTCTCGCGCGACTCCTTGAGCTGCGGGCGCAGGTCCTTCATGGACACCGCGTACCGGCGCTCCAGGTCGCCCAGCTCCTCCTCCGCCTTCTCCACGCGCTCGATGAGGCCCTTGAGGTTCAGGACGATGCGGTCCACCTGCTTCTTGTTCAGCCGCATCTCCTCCAGGACCTCCATCATCTTGGTCCGAAGGTCCTTCACCTCCTGCTTCAGCTCCTTCTTGCGCACCTCCGTCAGCTTCTTCTTGCCGGAGAGCTCCTCCTCCAGGACCTCGCAGTCCTTGGCGAACTTGCGGAAGCGCTCGATCTGCTTGGAGATCTGCTCGATCTTGTTGAGCTCGCTCTGGGCCAGCTGCGCGGGGGCCTCGCCCTCGGCGGCCTCCTCGACCGGCTCCTCGGCGTTCTCCGACTGCGCCTCCTCCGGCGCGTCCTTGATGACGTCGCGCACGCGCAGCTTGCCGGTCTTCAGCCGGTTGCTGATGTCCAGGATGTCCGCCACCGCGACGCGGCAGGCCAGCAGCGCGCGCAGGACTTCCTTCTCACCCTCTTCGATGCGCTTGGCGATCTCCACCTCGCCCTCGCGGGTGAGGAGGCTGACGCTGCCCATCTTGCGCAGGTAGAGGCGGACGGGGTCGTTGGACTTGCCACCCGGCTCGTCGTCCTCGTCCTTCTCGTCCTCGTCCTGGTCTTCCTTCTCTTCTTCGACCGCGACGGTGGGCTTGATCTCGTTGGACTGCGCGGCCTTCTGCGCGTCGACGATCTCGATGTCGTTGTCGCCGAACATGCTCATCACGTCGTCGATCTGATCGGACGACACGATGTCGGCGGGCAGGGCGTCATTCACCTCGTCGTAGGTGAGGAAGCCCTTCTCGCGGCCCGCGGCCAGCAGGTCCTTCACTTCCTTGCGCTCGGCGACGGGATCCTCCTCCACGTCGTCTTCCACCGCGTCGGGATCCACCTGGACGGCGGCGGCGGCTTCCTCCGCGGCCTCCTCGGGGTCCACGTCGTCCGCGATCGCGGCCACGCCCTTCTTCTTCTTGATCTTCTCGGTCGCCTCGGAGGGGGCCTCCTTCGCCACCAGCTCCTTCTCCTCGGGCTCCGCTGCCTTCGTGACCTTCGCCGCAGGGCTGTCCGGGGCCTTCTTCTTGCGGATCACCGGATCCACCTTCTTCTTGGTGGGCTTCACGGATGCCTTGGGGGGCTTCTGCGTCGGCATTCGGGTACTTCTCCTTAAGAAAATCAGGTGCTTTGGCCTGGGCGAGCCGGCCGATCTACCGCAAAGTCGAGCTTTCTTACAAACGCGAACTCAAACCGGTTGCATTGGTGCCTTTGTTCCCGTTCCCGAGGTAGCGGGCCTCAGCTCATCCAGGACGCGCTTGCGGAGGGCCAGGAGTTCCTTTCGTTCGGACAGGAGCTGCCGCGTCTCCTCTGTCAAATCAAAAGCCCCCGGCGTCTGTTCCGTCGCCCGCTTTATATAAACGAGCCGCTCGTCGATACGCCGCACCATGATGTCGCGGCACGCGAGGATGAACTCCGTCTCCAGCTCCATTCCCCCGGGGGAAAGCCGCCGGCCGGCCTCCAGGAGCGCTCGCTTGACGACCTCCGTCGCCTCGAAGAGCGCCTCCTCCAGCCCCTGCCCGGACGTCGTCTGCGCCAGCACCATCCTCAAACCCATGTGGGACAACTCATCACACACGCGGAAGGTGTCCCGGGCGAGCAGGCGGGATTCCCGAAGAATGGCGGCCACATAGAGCGCCTCTGACTCCGGAGGAGGGCGCTCCGCCTGGGGCTTGGGCACCGGGCGAGGGACCGCCTGGGCGGCGACGGTGTTGGGCGCCGGGGCCGGGGGCCGGGGCGTGGGGGGCGGCTTGTACTGGAGCGAGGACTCGATCTGCGCCGGCATCCAGCCGAAGTGGCCGGCCAGCGCGCTGATGAGCGCCGAGCGCGTCAGGCCCGGCGGCACCTGCGAGGTGACGGGCTTGAGCCGTTCGAGGGCGGACATCTTGTCCTCGAAGCTCGCCTGCTTGCCCTGGGGGAGCAGGGTGGCGAAGAGGTAGGAGGTGAGGGGCTGGGCCCCTTCCAGGAGGCGCTCCACGCCGTCCGTGCCTTCCCGGCGGGCGAACACGTCCGGGTCGTCTCCCTGGGGCAGGAGCGCCACCCGGGTGGGCGCGCCCGCGGCGAGCAGGGGGCCGGCCAGGCGCTCCACGGCGGCGAGCCCCGCGGAGTCTCCGTCCAGGAGCAGCACCAGGTCGCGCGCCTCCGCGCGCTTGAGGACCTGGAGGTGGCCGGCGGTGAGGTTGGTGGAGCACAGGGCCACCGCGTGACGCACGCCCACCTGATGCAGGCCGATGCAGTCGAAGTAGCCCTCCACGAGCACCGCCGTCTTGCGCTTGTGGATGTCGTCGCGCGCCTGGTCCATGCCGAAGAGCGTCTCGCTCTTGTTGTAGAGCCGGGACTCCCGCGAGTTGAGGTACTTGGGCCCGTCCTCCGCCGCGACCAGCCGCCCGCCGAAGGCGATGGGCCGGCCCTCCGGCGCGCGGATGGGCACCATCAGCCGGCTGCGGAAGAAGTCGATGCAGCCATCCCCGCTGTTGCGCTTCGTGATGAGGCCCGCCTTCAGCCCCCACTCCAGCATGCCGTTCTTCTGGAAGCGGTCCGCGAGCAGGCTCCACTGCGCGGGGGCCCACCCCAGGCCGAAGCCCTGGGCGACTTCCTCGGAGACGCCGCGGCTGGCGAGGTAGGCGCGCGCGGCGCGGCCTTCATCCTCCTGCCAGAGCAGGGCGCGGAAGTGTTCAGCGGCGAAGTCCGTGGCCTCCTTGACCTGCTGGCGCTCCTTGAGGCCCGGGTCCTGCGCGGCCTCCAGGTCGATGCCTACTTCCTGGGCCAGGTCGCGCACCGCGTCCTGGAACGTCTTGCCCAGGTAGCGTTGGATGAAGGACACCGCGTCGCCGCTCGCCCGGCAGCCATGGCAGAAATAGAAGCGCTTCTCCGGCACCACGTAGAACGAAGGCGTCTTCTCCTGGTGGAAGGGGCAGCGGCCCTTGAACTCGCGCCCGGCCTTCTTGAGCTCCACGTGGCGGGACACCAGCGACACGATGTCCACGCGGTCGAGGACCTCCTGGATCTTGTGCTCCGGAATCACGATGCCCCTCCAGCCATCCTCATGCGCTCGGCCATCCGCCCGCCATCCTGACGGCTCCGTCTGACGCGTCCGGACCGGGCGCTCCGCCGGCGGCTCTCCCACGCGAAGCGGGACAGCGGACGCGGACGGGGCGCGGAATCGGACGGGGACTGGAACACGGCGCGCACTCCTGGAGGCTGCCCGCACGCCTCCCGGGGTGGGGGACGGGCGGAGGGCCTGTGGATCAGCGCTTAATGGGCGGCGGGCGAGGGATCAAAAAATCCGCTGCGAGCCCGGTCGGGGAGGGCCCCTGGGAGACATTCCCGGCGCCCGTTCCCCTGGAAACCACGGTGCGTCAGGACAGCTTGGCCAGCTGGGACTTCACTTCCTCGGAGATGGCCTTGCCTTCGGCGCGCCCCTGGAGCTTGGGGTTCACGTTCTTCATGACCGCGCCCATGTCCTTGGGGCCCTTGGCGCCGACCTCGGCGATGGCGGCCTGGATGGCGGCGGTGAGCTCCGCGGCGGTGAGCTGCTGGGGCAGGTAGTGCTGCAGGACGCCAATCTCCTGCTCTTCCTTCTCCGCCAGCTCCGGGCGGCCACCGGACTTGAACTGTTCGATGGAGTCGCGGCGCTGCTTGATGAGGCCGGTGATGACCTGCTGCACGCCCGCGTCGTCCAGCGCGGAGGCGCCCGGCTCGACTTCCTTGTACTTCACGGCGCTCTTGAGCATGCGCAGCACGCTCAGGGTCAGCTCGTTCTTGGACCGCATCGCGTCCTTCAGGTCCGCGTCGATGCGCTCTTTCAGGGTGGCCATGTCGGGATTCCTCACGGGCGGGAAATAGGGGTCGCCGCGCCAGGGCATGGGACGGCGGGAGCCAGGGCACCTGACTTCAGGTGGCGCCCCGGCTCCTCACTGCGGGCCTGCTAGTACGACTTGCGGGCCTTCTTCACAGCGCGCTTCTTGGCGGCGAGGGCCTTCTTCTTCCGCTTCACGGAAGGCTTCTCGTAGTGCTCGCGCTTGCGGATCTCGGAAAGGATTCCGGCCTTCTCGGTGGCCTTCTTGAAGCGCTTGAGGGCGCTTTCGATGGACTCACCTTCCTTCACTCGAATACCGGGCATGCAGTCACCTCCTTCCGCCTAAGCTGGATGCAATCTGAAAAATCTTTAGAGGGCCGGGGGGTATGGCGCAGCGGGCCGCAAAAGGCAAGGAGACCCGCACGGAAAGGATGGGCCCGGGGTGCGCTAAAGTCCGTCTTCGCGTGTTCCGCCTCCTTCTCCTGGTGCTCCTGCTGGCGGCCAGCCCTTCCCGGGCCGGCACGGCTGCTTCCGAGTGCTGGGCCGCCTGCCGCCGCCACGTCACCGAGCCCTCGCTGCGCGCGCGAACCTGTCCGGTCTGTGTCACCGGGGGGCGGGTGGACAGCTGGGTGCCCGCCTTGGGGACGGGGGGCGCGGACGCGCGGCTCGCCCTGGAGTCGGCCCTGAAGGACGCCCACTGGCGGGTGCGGTGGGCGGCGGTGCGGACGGAGGCCCGAAGCCGGGGGCTCACGGAGCGGCGGGCCCTGGCGGACTGGATCATGGACAGCCCTCCGGACGCGGACCTGGGGGCCTGTCTCACCGCGGTCCGGGCCGCGGCGGACGCGGGGCGGTCCACGGCGGACTTCCTGCGGGATGCCGGTGCGCGGGGCCCCTCCGCCGCCGCGCGGGTGTGGGAGCGGCGGGAGGACATCCGGCAGGCGCTGGCGCTGGAGATGTTCTCGCAGGAGCCGTCGGCGCGGCTGCCCGCGCTCCTTCACCTGGCCACCTTCCAGGGCCGCTCGGCGACGCGCGTGGTGCTGGACGCGGTGGCGTCGCGGCCCGTCGCGGGCGACGAGGTGATGGCGCAGCTGCTGTCCGCCGTCGCCGAACGCCAGCGCGCCTCGGTGGGGCGGCTGTTGCTGGTGGATGCGAAGCCTCCAGACGAGCCGGCCATCAACCGGCTCTTCGCGGTGTACTCGCGCGAACTGGACGCGCTGCGGCCGGAGCTGGCGTCGGCGGACGTGCAGCGGCGGCGCATCGCGGTGGCGGCGCTGCGCCGCTACGGCCCGCTGGCGTCGCGTGAGCTGGCGGGGGCGCTGGCGGACGAGGACGGGCGGATCCGCGAGATGGCGGCGCGGGGGCTGGCGGAGTCGGGCGGCAAGGCCCTGCGGGACGCCGCGCTCCAGGGCGTGAAGGACGCGGAGACGGTGGAGGCCGCCCGTCCGTGGCTGGGGGCCATGGCTCGCGAGAAGGGGTGCCTCGCCTTCCTGAAGGACGTGGCGGAGGGGCACCACGCGCGGACGCCGGAGATCCAGGGCGAAGCGGTGGCCCTGTTGGGCGACTGCGTGGAGGGGCCTCCGCCCACACGACGGCTGGCGCCGTTCCTGGTGTCGACTGTTCCCTCCGTGCGTGCGGGCGCGGTGCGCGCGCTCGGGTCACTTCCCCGGAATGGGGAGGCGCTGGCGCTGGCGACGAAGGGGCTGGAGGACGGGGCGCCGGAGGTGGTGGTGGCCGCGCTGGAGGTGCTGGCCTCCTATCGACAGCCCTCGCGAGGGGACGACGCGGCGGGGCTGCTGGATTCAGAACACCCGCTGGTGCGTGCGGCGGCGGCGAGGGCGCTGGAGTTCGTGGGACGCTCGCCGCACGTGCGCGTCCTCGCGGAGCGCCTGCGCGTGGATCCGGTGGCGGAGGTGCGCATCGCCGCGGCGAGGACACTGAGTACCCTGGGGGGCCCCCATGCCGTCGCGGCGCTGAGCGAGGCGGCGGCCCACGACGCGGACTCCCATGTGCAGCATGTGTCGGCGGAGGGGCTGCGCCGGCTGGGCTTCGGTCGCTGACGTCGAAGCCCCGAGGCGGGCCGTCGGCGTTAGCGCTCGAGGCGTGGGCTCCGAAGGGCCGGTGGTCCCCGGCCTCCATTGCTCAGGGGCCGCTGACGGCCTTGGCGTCCACTCGGTTCCGGCCCGCGTGCTTGGCTCGGTACAGGTACTTGTCCGCGGCGGAGATGAGGTCCTCCGGCTGGGAGAAGTCCGAGTCCAGCAGCGTCGCCACTCCCAGGCTGATGGTCACCTTGATGGGCGTGCCGCTGAAGATGAAGTCGGCGCGATCCACCGCCACGCGGCAGCGCTCCGCGCACGCCAGGGCCGCGTCCTCCGCGGACTCGCGCAGCATCAGCGCGAACTCCTCGCCGCCGTAGCGCGCGAGCAGGTCCTCGGTTCGCACGGTGTCGCTCACCCGCTGCGCGATGCGCGTCAGCACGAAGTCGCCGGCCGGGTGGCCGTACACGTCGTTGATGCGCTTGAAGTGGTCCACGTCGAAGAGCACCAGCGACAGCGGCACGCGGTGGCGCAGGCAGTACGCGAACTCCTTGCGCACCGTCTCCATGAAGTACTTCTTGTTGTAGACGCGGGTGAGGCCGTCGCGGGTGGCCGACTCGTAGATGCTTCGCTGGTACTGCTCCTCCAGCGCATCCTGGATGCTGAACTTCAGCACCGTGTTGGAGCCGATCTGGATCTTGTCGCCGTCGTACAGCGGCGCCGCGCTCACCTTCAGGCCGTTCAGGTAGGTGCCGTTGGTGCTGCCCAGGTCCACCAGCTGGAAGCGGCCGTCGCCAATGGCGACCACCTTCGCGTGCTTGCGGGAGATGCCGTCGTCCTCCACCTGGAACTGGGCCTCCGAGCTGCGGCCCAGCACCACCTCCGAACGGTCCAGCTTGAACATCCGCCCGATACCGGCGGCGGACTTCGCGCTGATGACGATCAGATAGGCGCTCTGCTGCTGGGCACTGCCCAGCAGGTCCGAAATGGAATGGACGGAAGTTTTCTCCTCGGACATCGCGCCTCCCATCTTACGGGCCGCCTTTTCACGGCGGCAAGCACACCCACACTCCTTTCACGCACCCGGTGTCAGCCGACCCGCCCCACCCGCGTGGGCCGGCGGCGCTTTTTCTCCGGTGGAGGAACTGTCAAACGCCCGACGGACAGCTCGCCAGCCACGGGGGTCCGGAGGAAGCGCGCCAGCGCCTCGCCCCCCCGGGGATGCTCCGCCAGCCCCTGCATCAGCTTCACCAGCGCGGCCGAAGGGGTCATGTCCGCACCGCCCACGGCCCCCTGCTCCAACAGCTGGGCCCCGGACTCGTAGAGCGTGAGGTCCACCCCGTTGCGGTAGGCCTGGCTCACCACCAGCATCGGGATGCCCCGCTCGCGTGCCTGGACGAAGAGCGGCAGCAGCGAGCGCCCCAGCTCCGGCGCGATGGGCACGTTGCCCGCCCCGTACGCCTCCACCACCAGCCCCTTCACGTGGGGCAGCAGCTGGAGGGGCAGCGCGGGATCCAGCCCCGGGTACACCTTCAGGAGGAAGACGCGCGGATCCAACCTGTCGTGGAGCCGGAAGGGGCCGCGCGACGCGAGGCCCTTCTCGAAGGTGGCGTCCACGCCCAGCGTGCCCAGCACGGGGAAGTTGGGGCTCTCGAAGGCGTCGTACTCGGCCACCTTCACCTTGCGCGTGCGATTGCCCCGATACAGGTGCGAGTCGAAGCAGATGGTCACTTCGCGCGGGCCCTGGAGCGCGGAGAGCACCGCGTCGATGAGGTTGAGCCGCGCGTCGGAGCGGATCTCCCCCAGCGGCCGCTGCGAACCCGTCAGCACCACGGGGCAGGGCGGGTTGCGCAACATGAAGGACAGCGCGCTCGCCGTATACGCCAGCGTGTCCGTGCCGTGGGTCACGACAGCCCCGTCGAACTCAGGCAGGCGCCGGTGGAGGTGGGCGGCCATCCGGCTCCAGAGCTCGGGCTGCATCTCCGAGCTGTCGAGGTTGGAGAACAGCTCCAGCTCGATGTCGGCCAGCTGGAACAACTCCGGGGCGCGCTTGCGGAGGGTCTGGAAGAAGGCCGAGGGACGCAGGGCGGAGGGCCGGCCGCCGGCCATTCCGAGCGTGCCTCCGGTGTGCAGCATCAGGACTCTGGGCATGGGCGAGGGGCCTCCTGCCAAAGCCCGCCTTGCTTTACAAGCCCTGCGCGCGTGGCTAAACCCCGGGGCCGTGCTCCTCCCTCGATGGAAGCGTGTTGCTCCCGTGCTGGCCGCGGTGACCCTGATGGGCGCCGGCTGCACCAAGAGCGCGGAAGTCCCGGCCGCCCCCAAGGCGGCCCCCGTGGCCGCCGCCCCGGCCCCCACCCCGGCTCCGGCCCCCGCCGCCGAGGCGCCCTCCGCGGATCCGTCCCAGGCGCTCTCGGGCATCCCCGGCATGGACTTCTCCGCGCTGCCCCCGGCGGCGAAGCGCGAGCTGGCCACGGTGTTCAGCGACGAGTTCTGCTACTGCGGCTGCCCACATTCGCTGGGCGCGTGCCTCAAGCAGCACACGACCTGCCGGCACGCCAAGCGGATGGCCCGGCTGTCCGCCCGGCTGGTGGCCGAAGGCGGTCCCGCGAGCGAGGTCATCGTCACGCTGTCGAAGTACTACGCGTCCTTCCGCGAGCCGCGCACGCAGCTCAAGGTGGATCCGCGCATGTGCCAGGGCGACGCCAACGCGCCCGTGACGGTGACGGAGTTCTCCGACTTCGAGTGCCCCTTCTGCGGCAAGGCGCGGCCCATCCTGGAGGGCTTCGCGAAGAAGCACCCCACCGAGGTGCGCTTCTGCTACCTGCCGTTCCCGCTCTCCATCCACGCCAACGCCATTCCGGCGGCGCAGGCGGTGCTGTGGGCGCGCGACCAGGGGAAGTTCTGGCAGATGCACGACGCGCTCTTCGGCCAGCAGGAGAACCTCAAGCCGGAGGCGCTGCCCGCGCTGGCGAAGTCGGTGGGGCTGGACGGCGACAAGCTGGCCGCGGTGCTGAAGACGGAACAGTACAAGGACGAGATCGAGGGCTTCCGTTCACAGGGACGCGCGGCGGCCATCACCGGCACGCCCACGGTGTTCTTCAACGGACGCGCGTACGACCTGGGCTATCAGGAAGGGCAGCTCGAGCACAGCATGGAGGACGAGGTGGAGTGGCGCGCGAACAACAACGCGTGGGCCGCCGACTGACCCTTCGATGAACCAACGCTTCCGCATCGATGGCGCCGCGCAGCTGGTCCCCGAGGACCGGTCCGGCATCCCCGCGCTCGCGGGGCGCTCGGGCACGTACGCGCTGATGCCCACGGCGCCCGACCTGCTCGTCTTCTCCCGCACGCCGCCCGAAGGGGGCTCCATCCCCACGCCGCGCGTGGTGCTGGCCGGGGACGCGGGCGGCTTTCCGCTGTCGGACCTCATCGCGTTCCTCAGCCAGTCGCGCTGGAGCGGCGTCGTCCGCGTGCACACGCCGGGCGGCGAGCGCTCGCTGACCCTGCGCGACGGCGAGGTGCGCGGCGCCACCTCCGACGAGCCCGCCGACCGGCTGGGCGAGGTGCTGGTGCGGCTGGGCTACGCCGACCGGGCCCAGGTGGAGGCGGTGCTGCGCGAGCAGTCGCCATCGAAGATGGGCCGGGTGCTGGTGGAGAAGGGCGTGCTCCAGGCGCATGACCTGTTCAAGTGCGTCACCCACCAGGTGAGCGAGATCTTCCACGCCATCGTGCTGTGCCGCGAGGGCTCGTTCTTCCTCGTCGACCAGCCCCTGGACGAGAAGACGGGGCACTCCATCCAGCTGTCCACGCAGAGCCTGCTGATGGACAGCATCCGGAAGATCGACGAGCTGGCGCATTTCCGAAAGCGCATCCCCCACGGCCGGATGTACGTGGCGCGCAAGCGCCCCTCCGACGGCAAGCTGGAGGAGGACGAGGACCGGGTGCTCGCGATGCTGGACGGGCGGCGCACGGTGCTGGAGCTGGGGCACGCGGCACGGCTGTCCGAGTTCGACATCACCAAGGTCGTCTTCCGGCTCCTGGAGGGCGGCTTCGCGGGGCTGACGGACAAGCCGGTGGGCGCGCCCGTCGCCGCGGCGGTGCCGGAGAAGGTGGCCGCGCAGCGCGCGCGTCCGGCGGCGCGCACGGTGGCCCCGGTGGATGCCCGCCCGGTGGCGCGCGTCTTCAACTTCATCTTCCGGGAGATCCGCGACGAGGTGGCCCGCTCGGGTATGGATCGGCAGTTCATCGCCGCGGCCAACGCGGCGCTGTCCGGTCAGGCGCTGTCGTCGTCGCCGGTGCTGGAGGGGCTGGCGTTCGCGGCGGATGGCAGCCTTCCGGAGGGGCGGTTGATGGAGGCCTTCGACAAGCACCGCGCCCACCTGGGCAGCGAGCCGCTGGCCTCGTTCCGTCAGGCGCTGAGCGACGTGATGTTCTTCCTGCTGTTCCAGGTGGGGGAGCTGCTGGAGTCGCGCGCGGATGAGGACCTGGCCCGGCGGGTGAAGGAACTCCTGGCCACACTCGAGGCACCGTGACGGACACTGGATTCCCAAGGCTGACCTCGGGCGTGCCCGGGTGTGGCGGCGCGTTCAAGCTCACCCCCGAGGACTTCGAGGTGGAGGAGCTGCCCGCCTACCTGCCGTCCGGCGAGGGCACGCACCTGTACATCTGGGTGGAGAAGCGCGGCCGGGACACGCGCGAGGTGGTGCGTGCGCTGGCGGCCGCGTTGGCGGTGCGCGAGGACGACATCGGCGTGGCGGGCATGAAGGACCGGCAGGCGGTGACGCGGCAGTGGTTGTCCGTGCCCGCGATCGCCGAGCCGCGCCTGCCTGGATTCGCGCTGGAGGGCGTGCGCGTCCTGGAGGCGAAGCGGCACGGAAACAAGCTGCGCACCGGGCACCTCAAGGGGAACCGCTTCCGCCTGAGGCTGCGCGGCGTCCAGGACCTGGGCGCGGCGCGCGAGTCCTTCGCCCTGCTGTCCGCGCAGGGCGTGCCCAACTACTTCGGTGAGCAGCGCTTCGGCCGGGCCGGGGACAACGCGGACCTGGGCCGGATGCTCATCCTGGGGCAGCGGCTGCCGAAGCGGCCGGACCGCTTCCAGCGCAAGCTGTACCTGTCCGCCTTCCAGTCGCGCCTCTTCAACCAGGCCCTGGTCCAGCGGCTCACGGCGGGCACCTTCGCCACGGCGCTCGCGGGAGACGTGCTGCGCAAGGAGGAGACGGGCGGGCTCTTCGTCTGCGAGGCGCCAGAGGTGGACATGCCGCGCGTCGCCGCGTTCGAGGTGAGCCCGGCGGGCCCGATGTTCGGCCCGAAGATGACCGCATCGCGCGGGGAGGTCGCCGAGGCCGAGGCGCGGCTGCTCTCCGACGCGGGCGTCACGTTGGGGGACTTCCAGCGCGGCGGCGACGAGACGGAGGGCACGCGCCGGCCCTACCGCGTGCGCCTGGGCGCGCCAGACCTCGCCGTGGAGGGCGAGGACGCGCTGCTCACCTTCGAGCTGCCGCGCGGCGCCTACGCCACCGAAGTCCTGCACGAGCTGCTCAAGGACGGCTGAGGCATCCACGGGCCGCGCTGGCGTTCCCCCGCCGCGCGGTCACGGTGGAGGCCCCCTGCGCGGGACAGGGCCGGGGTGGCCCGCTGGCGGTGGATCCGACCTGCTCGCGGACGGGACGCCGCCCATTCCTCGCCGGCGCTTGCGTCCTGACTCCCATGACGGCTTCGTGTTTCCGCTGGAAATGACCGCGCCTCCCTGGGCGTGAGGCTTGGGGAGGCGCTGGGGACCGCGGGTCCCGCTCCGAGGTGGAGCGGGGTGGGGCGGACGTCACTGCCGGACGACGTTGAACTCCGTGCGGCGGTTGAGCGCGCGGCCCGTCTTGGTGTTGTTGGGCGCCACGGGCTGCGTCTCACCGAAGCCCACGGCCTCCATCCGGCCCGGGTCGATGCCGCGCTTGAGCAGCTGCGCCATCACCGCGTCCGCGCGCTTCTGCGACAGCTTCAGGTTCGCGGTGTCGTTGCCCATCGAGTCGGTGTGGCCCTCGATGCGCATCTTGCGGATCCACGGCGCGTCCCGCAGCGCCTGCGCTACGTCGTCGAGGATGGTGGTGCTCTGCTTGCCGATGATCTTCGCCGAGCCGGAACCGAAGAGGATCTGCTTCTTGATCTCGATGCGGTCCTTCTTGACGATGACCATCTTGTACTGCTTGGCGCACCCGCGCTCTTCCTTCACGCCCGGGTCGTCAGGGCACGCATCCAGCCGGTCCACCACGCCGTCGCCGTCGCGGTCCGGATCCGGGCAGCCGCCGTTCTCCGGCGGGCCCGACTCGTTGGGGCACTTGTCCTGCGCGTCCGGGACGCCGTCGCTGTCGTTGTCCAGGTCCGGGCAGCCGTCCTCGTCCTGGAAGCCGTCCTTGTCCTCCGGCTCGTCCGGGCACTTGTCGACGTTGTCGTTGATGCCGTCCCCGTCCCTGTCGACGATGGGGCAGCCCAGGTTCTGCAGCGGACCCGCCTCGTTGGGGCACTTGTCCGTGCCGTCCAGGATGCCGTCCTGGTCGTTGTCCGGATCCGGGCAGCCGTCCTCGTCCTCGAAGCCGTCCTTGTCCTCGGGCTGGTCCGGGCACTTGTCCACGTTGTCGAGGATGCCGTCGCCGTCGCGGTCCTTGGGGGCCTCCGGCGGGCAACCGTTGTTCTCCGGCACGCCAGGGATGAGCGGGCACTTGTCCTGCGCGTCGAGCACGCCGTCGTTGTCGTTGTCCGGATCCGGGCAGCCGTCCTGGTCCTGGAAGCCGTCCACGTCCTCGGGCTGGTCGGGGCAGGGGTCGTCCTTGTCGAGGATGCCGTCGCCGTCGCGGTCCGTCTCCTCGATGCTCACCACCACCTGCGGCTGCTGCGGCTGGGCGGTCTGCTGCGGCTGGTCAGGCTGCTGAGGCGCTTCCGGGCGGTCCCGCACCAGCACCTGGCGCGGGGCGCAGCTCTTGGACAGCTCCAGGGCGCGCTTCACCGCGGTGTCGGCGGTGCGCACGTGCTGGGCGGCGCGCGTGCTGTTGCCCTGGCTCAGCTCTCCCCGGGCGAAGTCGAGGTTGGCCTCCGCGGTGGCCAGCTCCGCGGGCGCGCAACGCAGGGCGCCGCCCCGGCGGGCACGCTCCACGTCAGCGGTGAGGACCTCCGTGTCGGCGCGGATCTTGTTGCCGCTGACACAGGAGAGGGAGGCCAACAGCAGGGTGAAAAGCGCGGACTGGGTCAGACGCTTCATCGGAGAGCGCTCGGGCGTCACGGGTTCTGGGGGCGGCCCTGGGAGTCGCCGGAGTTGGCGGCGGACATGGCCTTCTCGCGCGCCTCATTGGCGAAGCGCGAGGCCTTCACCGCGAAGTCCACACCGGACTGGTAGTCCGAATAGCCGACCTCCTCGCGCGCCTTCTGGAGGTAGAGGTTCGCGGCCGTCCACTCGTAGGGGGCTTCCTTCTCCGCCCCGGCCGTGCGCGCGGCCTGGATCTGCACCTCGGCATCGAGGATGTTCGACGTGGACTTCACGGGGCCACATGCGGTCAGCACGCCCGCGACCGCCAACAGGAGCGACTGCTTCGTCATCACGGGGGCCTCGGTCCAGAAGCGGAGGGACTGGCGTCGGTCGTATCAATCGCCCTCGGGGGGGTCAAGAATCGGGCGGTTGGGGTGGGGCAGGGCGCCGGGCGCGCGGGGTGGACTTTGACGGCGGGGGCGGTGCTTGCCATCGTTCCGCCCCTGTGCGTGCTCCGTCCGTCCGTGCCCTGCTTGCCTTGCTGCTCCTGCCCCTGACCGCCCTGGGCGGCCCCGGTTCCGCGTCGAAGCGGGCCCAGAGCCGCGCGGAGGCGGACGTCGTGCTCGCCCAGGTGGCCAATGGCAGCCCCGTGCCGGCCGCCGCGTCGCGCCTGCACTTCCTGCGCGAGGAGGCCTACGCCGCCGAGGAGATTGGCCCGCTGCTGCGGACCGCCTTCGATGAGCGCACGCGCCGCAACCTGGCGGCCCTCCTGGCGTCGCTGGGCGCGCGCACCGGGGAGGCCACCCTGGTGAAGCTGGCGTCGGACGGGGACAGCACCGTGCGCATGTACGCGGCGCAAGGGCTCGCCCGCCTGGGCAGCCGCAACACCGGTGCGGTGCTGCCGCTCCTGGAGGACAAGAGCAGCGGCGTGCGCCGCGAGGCGGCCCGGGCCCTGGGCGCGTCGCGCAACCCCAAGATGGGCAAGCCGCTGATGGCCGCCGTGAAGGCCGAGCAGGACCTGGAGGTCCGCGCGGCGCTGCTGGAGGCCGTGGGCGCCTCCGGCGACCCGAAGCAGAAGGCCCCGCTCAAGGCCTACCTGGACAGCGATTCGGAGAGCACGCGCTTCGCCGCGGCGCGGGGGCTGTGCCGGCTGGGCGCGCCCGAGGGCTTCGCCTTCGCGCAGAAGCTGCTTGGCAACTCCGACAAGTTCGTGCGCCGCCAGGGACTCGTGCTCTTCGAGGGCGTGCCGGCGAAGAAGGCGGGCCCCGTGCTGTCGCCGCTGCTCCAGGACGCGGACCGCACCGTGGCCGCGACCGCCGCGCGCGTGCTGTACCAGGGCGGGGATGCCGCGTCGCTCGACTGGCTGGTGCTCGCGTCCTGGAACGCCAAGGGCGAGGAGAAGCTCGTCTACGAGAAGGAGCTGGAGACGCTGCAACTCGCGGACGACCGGCGCAAGGCCATCCTGCGCAAGGCGGGGGTGGCGCCGTGAACCTCGCCGGGGTGTTCGCGCTCGCGCTCCTGGCGCAGGCGCCGGCCATGAGCCCGAGGACGCCCACGAAGGCGGTGCCCACCGCGCCCGCGCCGATGTCCCCCGTGCGGGAGAACGGTTGGACCCCGCTCACGCCCGAACAGCGCGCGGCCCTCATCGCGGACCCGGCCGAGGCGCCGCTTGCCGAGCGCCTGCTGGGGATGAGCGAGCGCTTCCTCAACACGCCCTACGTCCTCTCGCCCCTGGGCGAGGGCCAGGGCGTGGACCCCGACCCCCCCTTCCGCCTGGACGCGGTGGACTGCCTCACCTTCGTGGAGGAGACGCTGGCCCTGAGCATGGCCCACGCCGAGCCCGAGGTGCCGGCGCTGCTGGAGCGGATCCGCTACGCGAGCACGCCCTCCTACGAGGACCGCAACCACTTGATGGAAGCGCAGTGGCTGCCCAACAACATCAAGAAGGGCCTGCTGGTGGACGTGACGCGCCAGTACGCGAAGGACGACAGCGTCGCCGTCACCAAGACGCTCACCGCGCGCACCTGGCAGTCGAAGTCGTCCATGGCCTTGCAGCTGCCGCGCGAGCGCCAGCCCGTGGGCACCTTCACCCTCAACATGATTCCGCTGGAGAAGGTGCTCACCCACGCGCGCGAGGTGCCCTCCGGCACCATCCTCGTGGTGATGCGCGAGGACCTGCCCCAGAAGGCGACGCGCATCACGCACCTGGGCTTCGTGGTGCAGAAGAAGAAGCGCACGTACCTGCGCCACGCGTCCAAGGGCGGCTACAACCGCGTGGTGGACGAGGACCTGGAGACGTTCCTCGCCCGCAACGCGCGGTACGACAAGTGGCGGGTGACGGGCGTGAGCCTCTTCGAGGCCCGGCGTCCGCCCGCCACGCTCGCGTCACAGCCCGCGCCCGCCCGGGGCCGCGCGGACGTCGGCGCGCCCTGAGGCCCTGTCGCTGTCAGAGGGCTGGGGGCGCGGTGTCCACCGGCTGACGCGCCTGCTCTCCCTCGCGCTCCTCTTCCTCTGCGGCGCGGCCGGCCTCGGCCGCGGTGGCGAGCCCCTGCAGCTTCGTCTCCTCCAGCAGCGTGGCGGCGCGCGCCTGGAGCGTGTCCGGCACCAGCAGCTCCCACCAGGGCATCAGGTTGCCCGTGGTGATCTCGTCCACGACGCCCGAGCGGCCGGGCCTCACGATGCGCGGGATGCGGTGCTCGTCCAGCACCTCCGCGTAGACCTGGGCCGTCACCGGGTCGTCCGCGGTGCCCGCCCTCACGAAGCGGTGCTTGTCCAGCTCATGCGGGAGGGGAAGCCCCCGGTCGCGCATCTCCTCCGCCGACACGAGCGGCGGGTGGTTGGGGCAATCCGTGCAGTCCACGACACTGTCCTGATACTCCGAGCCACACCGTGCGCAGTACCTCATGGGGCCCTCCTGGGCGATGGCTGGAATGTTAGGAACGGATCGCGCGGATGGCAGGCGGTGCCCCGCGCGAATGTCCCTCAGTGCCGCGCGGCGTCTCCCAGCTCGCCCACCATCCGGCTCAGGCGCTCCACGTCGATGGGCTTGCGCAGCACGGCGTCGCAGTAGTCCGCGCCCTCCACCTGCGCGTAGCCGGAGACCAGGACGACGCGGGCCCTGGGCTCGCGCTCCTTCACCTGTTGGGCCAGCTCCGTGCCGTTCATTCCGGGCAGGGACTCGTCCGTCACCACGACGTCCGGGCGCGTGTCCTCGAACGCCTTCAGCCCCGCCACGCCGTCCACGGCGGTGGTCACGTCGAAGGCGTCCTCCAACAGCTCCGCCAGCAGCTCGCGGCTGTCCCCGTCGTCTTCCACCAGAAGGACCCTGATTCGCTCGCCATCCATGCGACTAGAGCAACCCGGTGCTGGGCGGGATTCGTCCACGGTGTCCCGGGCGCCATGCCGTCCGGACGGCTGCCTTGGGGGAGGGCAGGCGGGAGGGCTTGCGTCAGCCCCTCACGGGCGGGCGGGGGACTGCCCATGTTTGTGCCCGGAGGTGAATCCATGAAGGTGTTGTTGCGTGGAGTGCATCTGGGGCTGACGGACAACCTCAAGGCGTATGTGGACACGCACCTGGTGGCCCACATCGAGCGGTTCGCCGAGGACGAGGCGTCGGAGATCGACATCGCGCTCGTGGACATCAACGGGCCCAAGGGAGGCGTGGACAAGGAGTGCCGGGTGACGGTGCGCCTGCCTGGCATGGAGTCGGTGCACGTGACGGAGACGTCGGAGACGTTGTTCCAGGCCATCGACGCAACGCGTGACCGCCTGGAGAAGGCCATCAAGCGCGCGGTGGAGCGCCGTCGCGGCATCGCGACGAACGGGCTGCCGTACGACCTCAACGCGGACGCCTCGAACTACTAGGCGCCCCCCTTCGCGGCGCGGCGGGACGAAGGGCCCGGGAATTCCGGATGCCAGCCGGGCGTCCGGCCCCCGGGCTCCTTCGGGCCAGTTCCTTGCTGGGGTCGAACGGTGGACGCTATAAGCGGACCCCTCACCCCTGGGCTAAAGGACGGCGATGGTCCGCCTCAAGTTCCTGCTGTTCGCACTCCTGGTCCTCGGACTGGGTCTGGCTCACCTTCCGACGCTGTCGGCGCCTCAGCGCGCGCGCGCGGTGGACGGTGCCGCGCTCCAGGCCGCTTCGGGCATCGGCGAGGTGGCACGTCGCGTGGATGCTCGCCGCGCGGAAGTGCAGTCCCTGGCGCTGAAGCTGGCCGGCAGCCCCGAAGTGGCGGCCGCCGTGCACGCGCTGCGCCCCGCTCCGGTGGTGGCGAAGTCTTCGTATTCGTATTCGCGCGACCGCAACGCCGCGAAGGACGCGGAGGACGCGGGCGCGCTCCTGCCGCTGACCGCCGAGCGCTTCGGGGCCCTGCGCACCGCCGCGGAGGCCGGCCTGCCCAAGGAGCTCCAGGGCGCGGTGGTGGCGGTGGTGGCCGGTGACGCGAGCTTCCATGCGCGCGCCGGTGCCGAGCCGTCCTCCGACGCGGCCGCGCTGGATGTGGCGGCGCTCGCCAAGGCGGGCACGGCGCTGGTGGACGCCTTCGGGGCGCCTCACGTGTTCGCGTCCGTGCCGCTGGCGTGGAAGGGCGACGCGACCCCCGCTCCCGCCGTGACGCTGGTGGTGGGGGCGCCGCTGGGCGCGGACACCGCGCTGCAGGGCGCGCTGGACCTGTCGGCCGCGGCCGCGGTCGGGCTGGTGCAGGGCGACAAGGTGGTGGGAGGCGTCGGTCCGGAGAAGGCGCGGCTGGATGGCGCGCTGCCCCGGCTGAGCGTGGGCGCGAAGGACACGGTGCTGGAGTCGGGTTCGCTCGAAGCGCTGGGCCCCGTGCAGTTGCCCGCGTTCACCAACGGCGACGCGATGGGGGGCCAGGCCCCGCTGTTCATCGGCGCGCGCCGGGCGCTGGAGGGCACGCCCTACGAGGTCGTGGTCCTCGCCGGCACCGCGGCGACGCTGGCTCCGCTGGCCGCGTACCAGCACACCGCGCTCCTGGGGCTCGCGGGCCTGTTCGTGCTGAGCCTCGTCTGGACGGCGCTGATGGGCGGTGGCCAGAAGTCCTCTGGCGAGGAGACGGCGTCGGGCAACTCGGACACGCTGGGGTGGTCGGCGGCGCTCGCCGCGCAGTCCACTCCTCCCGCCGCGCAGCCCGTGGCCTCCTCGCCGCCGGCTCCGGCCGCCGTGGCGCCTGCCGCCGTGGCCGCGCCGCTGGCGGATCCGTTCGCGTCGAGCCTCCCCTCGGAGCCTGCCTCCAACCCGTTCGCGTCGAGCGTTTCCTCGGAGCCGGTGTCCAACCCGTTCGCCGCGGTCGCGCCGCCGCCCGTCAACCCGGCGGTGGATCCGTTCGCGGGCGCGGATGCGTTCCCGTTCCCGGGCAGCCCGGCGGCGGATCCGTTCGCGATGCCGGCTCCCCAGGCGGGTGCGCCGCTGGCGGATCCGTTCGCGATGCCGGCGCCGTCCGCCGCCGCGCCGATGCCGTTCGGGGGGCCGCCTCCGGTGGCCGCGCCGATGGCGGATCCGTTCGCGGGCGTGGAGTCGTTCCCGTTCCCGTCACCGCCCGCATCCTACCCGCCTCCCGCGGCGGAGCCGTTCGCGCCGCCCCCCGCGTACGGGCAGGGCGGGGCGATGCCCTTCGACCACTCGCCCCCGATGAGTGAGCCCCTCGCCCCGGCCGCGCCGCGCCATGGCGCGTTCGCCTTCGAGGATCAGCCCACGGCGGCGTACTCGCTCCAGCAGGCGGCCAACCCGTTCGCGCTGGCGGCGGCGCAGGCGTCGGATCCGGACTCGCCGGAGACGACGCGCGTGGCGGCGATTCCCCGGGAGCTGCTCCAGGCGAGCACCCGGCCCACGTCGGAGGCCATCCCGATGCCGCCTCCGCGCTCCAGCGGCGGCCAGGCGGTGCCGCTGCCCGGCGCGAACAGCGCGGCGGCGGTGGCGCTATCGGAGGAGCAGCACTTCCAGGACGTCTTCCGCGAGTTCGTCACCACGCGCGAGCGCTGCGGCGAGCTGGCGGACGGCCTGACGTACGACAAGTTCGTGCAGAAGCTGCGCAAGAACAAGGAGCAGCTCGTCACGAAGTACGCGTGCAAGACGGTGCGCTTCCAGGTCTACGTGAAGGAAGGCAAGGCCGCTCTCAAGGCGACGCCCGTCAAGGACTGAGGTCCGGCGGGTTCCTCCGCCGCGTCGTGCCCGAAGGCCCGGGACCTCCTCGCGAGGTGCCGGGCCTTCCTGTTCATGGGGCGTGGGCGGTGTTCAGCTCGCGCGGGGGAGCACGACGCTGAAGCGGGCGCCCTGGCCCGGTTCTCCGCCGACCTCCAGCCGGCCGCCGTGCTCCTGGAGGATGCGCGAGGCGATGGCGAGCCCCAGGCCGGTGCCGCCGTCCTTGGTGGTGAAGTAGGGCTCGAAGATGCGGGCGCGGTTCTCCGGGGGGATGCCGGGCCCGTCGTCCTCCACCTCGACGATGGCGTCCGCGTCGGTGCCCTTCACTCGCACGCGGAGCGCGCCGCCCCTGCCCGTCATCGCCTCCTCGGCGTTCTTCACCAGGTTGACGAGCACCTGGGTGAGCTGGTCGCGGTCCGCCTGGGCCACCACGCCGGTCTGGAGTGCGGGCACCAGCTGGATGCCCTCGGGGGGCGCGGCGTACAGCGAGAGGACGCCCTGGGCCAGCTCCCCCAGGTCCACGGGGGCGAGCTGGGGCTTGGGCAGGCGGGCGAACCGGCTGAACTCGTCCACGATGCGCCGCAGCCGCTCCACCTCCTCCAGCACCACGCGCGCGCTCTCCTTGAAGAGGACGGGGAAGCTGGGGTGGCGCGCCTCGTGCGCGGCCATCAGCGTCTCCAGCGACATGCGGATGGGGGTGAGGGGGTTCTTGATTTCGTGCGCCAGCCGCCGGGCGACCTCCTGCCACGCGGCGATGCGCTCGGTGGCCATCAGCCGTTCGGTGGTGTTCTTCAGTTCGGACGTCATGTGGTTGAACGTCCGGACCAGCTCGCCCACTTCGCCGGAGGCCCTCGACGTCACCTGCACGTCCAGCGCGCCTTCCGCCACGCGGCGCGCGCCGGAGGTGAGGGCCTCCACCGGCCGCGTCATCCACCGCGACACCAGCAGGCCCAGGAGCGCGGCGAAGCCCAGGCCCAGGCCGGCGAGGAGGAGGAACGCGCGCATGACGCCCTCTTCCGCTTCGCGCGCGGCGGCGCGGCTGAAGGTGAGGCGCACGGAGGCCACGTCGCCCAGGGGCAGCACGCGCGCGACGGTGGGCGGGGCCGCGCTGCCCGCGTGCGCGACCTGGGTATCGCCGGACAGGAGCGTCACGTCCGACTGGGTGAGGCGGGCCAGGTGTTGGGCGAGGCCGTCATCCAGCACCACGCCGCCCACGGCCCACAGGCGCACGTCTCCGTAGTCGACGGGCCGCGCGGTGACGAGCGCGGGGACCTGACGGAGGCCCGCGTCGCCCCGGACGTCCACTCGCACGGGGACGGGTTTGGGAGACGGCTCCTTCGTCACGGCGAAGAGCACGGGGTCGGGGTCTCCGCGGCGGGCGGGCAGGTGGCCAGAGGAGAGCACGGTGCCGTTGCGGTCGAAGATCGTGAGGACGGTGAGGCCCCGGCTCTTCATCAGGCCTTCGGCGGTGTTGGCCTGGATGACGCGCAAGGGGGCGGTGCGCGCCTCGCGCACGAGGTCCTCCATGGCGGGGCTCTCCACCAGCTCTTCCACGGCGCGGCGAGCGGTGGCGGCTGAGCGTTCCAGGGACTCCTGCGCGGAGGCGGTGGCGGCCGTCATGCGCGCGTCCAGTTCGCGCGACAGCGTGTCGCGCAGGCGCGTCACGGTGAGCGGGACGACGACCGCCAGCGGCACCAGCGCGAGCAGGGCGAAGGCGAGCGCGAGCCGGGTTCTCAGGCGCATGCGGGGTGTTCCTTCAGGATGGCAGGGCGCACGGGTCGCGTTGGCGCGTGTCCGCTGTCGCGTGCCGCCGCCGTGCGGCGGTTGATGCCGGCACGGTGATTGTGTCGGTCCGGCGCTTGGCGATTACCGTGTGCAGCCGTCGTGCGGCGGTTGACGTAAGCACGGTGCTCGTGTCGTTCCAGCGCTCGGCGATTACCGGGTGCCGCCGTCGTGTGGCGGTTGAACTCGGCTCGGCGCTCATGCCGCTCCGGCGCTCGGCGATTACCGGGTGCCGCCGTCGTGTGGCGGTTGAACTCGGCTCGGCGCTCATGCCGCTCCGGCGCTCGGCGATTACCGGGTGCCGCCGTCGTGTGGCGGTTGAACTCGGCTCGGCGCTCATGCCGCTCCGGCGCTCGGCGATTACCGGGTGCCGCCGTCGTGTGGCGGTTGAACTCGGCTCGGCGCTCATGCCGCTCCGGCGCTCGGCTGATACCGTGTGCCGCCGTCGTGCGGAGGCTGCTGCCGGCGCGGCGCTCGTGAAGCTCCGACACTCGGCCCATGTCGTGTGCAGCTGTCTTGCGGCGATTGAACTCGGCGCGGGGCTCGTACAGCTCCAGCGCTCGTCCGCCGTCAATTGTCGCCACGCTACATCTGGACGTGGCGGCTCGGAGTTCACTGGGCTCCATCGCTTGTGGGCCGTCGCTTGCCGCTCCTGTGTGGGGCTCCACGTCGGCTTGATTCATGGCCGGCCTCCACCACCCGAGGCTTCGGCGGGGGCGAGCCACGCGCCCTCCAGCACGGGCAGGCCCTGGGCATCCAGCTCCAGGTCCGTCACCTCCGGCGCCGCACGCAGGCCGAGCCCTTGGGCGTACAGCGGGATGAGGGGCACGGAGGGGGCGAGCGCCAGGGCCCGCTCGCGGCTGCGCGCATCCCGGGCTCCGGCGTCCGTCAGCGCCCCGATGGGCGGCAGCTCCACGCCCAGCAGGTCGCGCCGCCCTCCTGCCTCCAACACCACCGCCAGCGCCGGCCCGGGAACAGGCGGCAGCAGCACGGCGCTCAGCATCAGCTCGAAGTCGCCTTTCGCCTGACGGCTTCGCAGGGCGGCACGCGACTGCGGCTCCAGCGCGACCGTGTAGCCCTGGTCGTGCAGCTTCACCTGGATGCGCTCCGCCACCGCGCGTTGATCCGCCAGCGCACCGTCGTAGACGAGCGTCACCTTGCGCGCCGCCCCCACCGGTGGGGCTCCGGGCCGGGGCCTTGCCCCTGGCGGCATCAGCGCGGGCGGCAACAGGTTCGCCATGGGCACGGCGGGCCCCTTCACGAACAGCCGCGTCAGGTCCTCGCGGTCGATGGCGCTCTCGACGGCCTGCCGGAAGTCCGTGGGCACCTTCCGTGGCGAATACGCCAGATAGGTCGCGTAGAGCGCCGCCCCCGTGAGCGTGTCCGTGTCCGGGGGCGTGCCCAGCTCCACCTGCACCTGCCTCGCGGTCCACAGCCGCGTGAGGCCTCGTTCATCCGTGGCCGTGAGCGCCAGGCGGTCCAGGTACGGCCGCCCTTCGGGCCACGCCGTCTGTGCCTCCAGCACACCCCGCCCCGCGGCCTTGAAGGGCCCGGAGCCTGGCGCCGGCGGCGTCGCGAGCGCCGGGTGACAGAGCGAGCGCTCCAGGTCGGGCCACGGGAACGCCAGGGGCAGCTCCAGCGTGGCGCCCGTGGACGTCACCTGCCTGCCTTCGCCTCGCAACGGATACAGCAAGGCGCGGTACGGCGACTGCGCCTCCGGGGAGGACAGCCGCGTCCACGCCCGCGCCAGGGCGGTGGCGCTGGCGGCGGAGGCCAGCGTCACGCGCAGGGCCTGGGGCACCGGCCGCGACAGCTCACGCGCGAGCGTCGGGTGCAGCCGGCCATCGGCGTCCAGGCGACACACGGGCCGCGTCAACAGCCCCAACAGCGCGGCCTCCATCGGGGTGTCGGCGAGCGCGGGCTCCCCAATCTCGGGCGGGCCGGCGTGGGCCGCGCGCAGCTCGCCGCCGTAGCGGGGACGGCTGGCCGCCAGCGCTGGCGAGGAAGCGACGAGGACGAGGCCCACGAGGGCGGAGCGGATCATCACGGTGCACCCTGGCGCAGGAGGAACAGCTCGCTCGTGCCATCCGGCCTCCACGAACCGACGATGACCTCCCGGCGCTTGTCGCCATCCAGGTCCGCCGTCACCACGAACAGCGCGCGGCCCGAAGGAAGCGCGCCCTGCCACAGGGGCTCATGCGCCATCGGCGCGTCGGGCGTCAGCGACAGCACCCGCAGCGTGTCCGGGGCCGGCTGGAGCTGCGGCGACGTCGTGAGCAGCTCCGGCACGCCGTCCCCATCCAGGTCCGCCAGCGCGCTGCCCGCCCCCAACCCGGACAGCCTCGCCGGCGCGGACGTGGGACGCGCATAGAGGGACGCCGTGCCATCCGCATGGACGAACAGCATGTGCGGCGGCGCGAAGCTCGCCGTGCCGAAGGACGCGGGCACGGTGAGCGCCCGTCCATCCGCCAGCCGGAGCTCCGGGGCGAACACCGTCTGACCCGGCACGAACGCCCCACGCTCCGCCGACCCCAGCGGCGCGGCGTCCAGCGTCCCCGACGGCCTCAGCACGCCCTTCGCCCTGTCCAGCACGAGCACCTCGCCCCGGGCCAGTCGCGTGCTCCAGGCCGCCAGCCTCGGCGGCCCCGCGAGCACCGCCAGCGCCCCGAAGGGCTCGCGCGTCACCGCCGCCGAGGGCGCGCCCTCCAGCTCCCGGCGCGCGAGCACCCGTCCATCCGCCGCGAACACCACCACCTCGTGCTCGGTGAGCACGGCCACCTCGTCGCGGCCGTCCCCATCCAGGTCCCCCGAGGCCAGCGCGCCGAGCGGCGCCTCCAGCCTCGCGAACACCGCGCCCAACAGGCGCACCGGCCGCCGAGGCTGCGGTCCCGTCCCCGTCACGCCCGTGCCCTGCGGAGCCACCGAGGCCAGCGCCAGCACCGCGGCGTCCGCCTCCACGCCCTCGGCCACGGCCGCCGCGGGCTTCGGCGGGCGCGTGGGCGTACGGCCGGACCAGAAGTTGACCCACGTGCCCAGCACGTCGCCGCGCGCCACCAGCTCACCGCCCTCCACGTCCAGCCGGAGCCGCGCCAGCGAGCGGGCCCCCTGTTCACGGGCGGCGGCCTCGGCGCGCTCGGGCGGGACCTCCAGCACCACCGGCCCCAGTTGCAGGGCGGACAGCCGCGCGGCCAGCAGCGTCCCGAACGCCTGGCGCAGCTCGGCGGAGCTTCCCGTCAGGCAGAGGGCCACGGGCGCCTCCGCGGGCGCGTTGCGAATGGCGTCCGCCACGGCCAGGGCCAGCCGGGCGGAGGCAGGCGGCGCGGCTTCGTCCATGTCCGCCCGGGCGGGCACGGCGAAGGCAAGCGCCAGGAGCAGCGAAAGGAGCGAGCGACTCACAGACCCCTTTTGCCACCTTCCTCGAGGAAGTAGTTGTCCGGCGTCACCTGTCCGGGGGGAGGCGCCTCGGCGGTGGGCTGCGTTCCTTCGAGGAAGGGCTCCAGGCGGCCCGGGACGGCGTTGCCCGCCAGCAGCCCGGTCGCCGGGTCGATTCGCACCTGCGTGATGCCCGGGGGCACCTCGAAGTCGCGCGCGGGCAGGCCGTCCTCCGCCACGCGCATGAAGTTGAGCCAGATGGGCAGCGCGGCCCGGCCCCCCGTCTCGCTGCTGCCCAGGGGCGAGTTGTCGTCGAAGCCCACCCAGGCGCTGGCCACCCAGTCCATCGTGTAGCCCGTGAACCACGTGTCCTTGGACTCGTTGGTGGTGCCCGTCTTGCCCGCGGCGGGGCGGTTCAGCTCCCGCACCGCGCGCGCCGAGCCGTCCTCCACCACGCTGCGCATCAGCGAGGTCGCCAGGTACGCCACCGCCGGGGGCAGCGTCTCCTCGAAGGCGGGCTGGTGCTCCTCCAGCACGGTGCCCTTCGCGTCGGTCACGCGCAGCAGCGTCAGGGGCTCCGCGTAGCGGCCGTTGGACTGGAGCGTGGCGTACGCGTTGACGGCCTCCAGCATCGTCACCTCGCCGGTGCCCAGCGCCAGCGTGAGGTTCTCCGGCATCGCGGAGCGGATGCCCGCCCGGCGCGCGAAGTCGATGGCGGTCGCCGGGGTGATGGCCTCGATGAGCCGCACGGACACCGTGTTCTTCGACTTGCTGAGCGCCGTGCGCAGCGTCATGGGGCCCTCGAACCGGGCGTCGAAGTTCTTCGGCTTCCACATCTTGCCCGTGTACGGGTCGCGGATGGACTCCGGCGCGTCGTTCACCATGGACAGGGGCGTGAAGCGGCCGCTGGCCAGCGCCGCCGCGTAGATGAAGGGCTTGAAGGACGAGCCCGGCTGGCGCTTCGCCTGCGTGGCGCGGTTGAACGACGAGCGCTCCGCGTCGTAGCCGCCCACCATCGCCACCACGTTGCGGTTGGCCGGGTTGATGACGACCAGGCCGCCCTGCACCACGGGCACCTGGTCCAACGTGGCCTCCACGAAGGCCGGCGCCGGAGGAGCCTTGAGCACGCGCACGAACACCAGCTCCCCGGGCGTGAACACCTCCGAGATGTCCTTCGGTGCCTTCTTGCCCTTCTGCCGCGCCCAGTTGACGGACGCGAAGGGCACCTCCGCGGTGCGGCCCACCAGGTCCACGCGGGCCACGTCGCGCTTCACGTCCACCTCCGTGACGTAGCCGGCGAGGCGCAGGCCCTCCTCCATCGGACGGAGGATGACCTGCCCCGCGCGCTCGCGCTCCGGAGACTGGGGGGCCTCCTCCTCTTCCTCGTCGGCCGCCAGGGCCGCGGGGCGCTGCTCCTCGGCGCCCTCCGTCTCCGGCGCGAGCGCCTTGGACGGGGCGGCGGGCGCGGGGGCCAGGGCGAGCGGCGCCAGGTCCGCGACATAGCCCTGGTCCTTCTGCCGGCGGCCCGCCTCCTCGATGCGCTGGACGATGAGCGCGCGGTAGCGCTTCCACTGGGACTCGTCCAGCTTGCCCAGCGCGCCCCGGTAGCCCTGGCGCCGGTCGAGCGCCTCCAGGCCGTCGCGCACGGCCTGCTCGGCGGTGGCCTGGAGCTTGGGCAGCAGCGCGATGTCCACGCGCAGGCCGCCCTCCATGACCATCTTCTCGCCGTAGCGTTCGATGAGCGCGCGGCGGATCTCCTCCGCGTAGTAGGCGCCCGCGCTCACCGCCTTGCGCGGCGCGAGCACGATGGGCTTCTCCTTCTCCACGTCCACCACCGCGCGCGGCACGAAGCCCTGCTTGGCCATCTGCTCCAGCACGTAGCGCTGGCGCGACTTGGCGCGGGTGATGTTCGTCACCGGGTTGATGCGATGGGGCTGCTGCACGGTGCCCGCGAGCACGGCGGCCTCGCCCACGGACAGGTCCTTCGCGTGCTTGCCGAAGTAGAAGAGCGCCGCCTCCTCCAGCCCGTAGCGGCGCTGCCCGAAGTACACGCCGTTGATGTAGAGGCTGAGGATCTGATCCTTCGTGAGGGCCTGCTCCAGCCGAGGGGTGAGGATCCACTCGCGGATCTTCCGGCCCAGGCTGCGCTCCGGCGTGAGCAGCATGTTCTTCACCACCTGCTGCGTGAGCGTGGACGCGCCGGACTTGCGGCTGCCCGGGATGAGGTTCTTCACGCCCGCGCGCAGGATGCCGAAGGGGTCCAGGCCTTCGTGCTTGTAGAAGTCCGCGTCCTCGGCGGCGAGGAACGCGTTGCGCACGTGGGGTGGCAGGTCCTCGATGCGGATGAGCGTGCGGCGCTCCAGCGCGAACTCGGCGCAGAGCGTGCCGTCCGCGCACGTCACCTTCGTCACCTGCGGCGGCCGGTAGTTGCGCAGCGACTCCACGGACGGCAGGTCGCGGCTGAAGTAGGCGTAGGCGCCCACGCACACGGCGATGACGAGCCCGAGCCCGACGACGCCCAGCACCATGAGCCGCTTCGTCCAGCGCCAGAGCGCGGCGCCGAAGCCGCCCTTCCGGGATGGCGGCGGGGCCCCGGTCGGGGCCGGGGGAAGGGGCTCGGGAGAGAGGGGCATCGGTCGGGCCGGAGTCATGAGGCTCTTGAAGGCAGAAGAAGGCTGCAAGGTTAGACCGGGGGAGGGGCGGGGTGAACCCGCGTGGGACCTCCCCCCGGTCTGGCGAGGTATCTCCTGGTTGCCCGCCCTACGGCACGACGGGCTCGGATGGCTCGGACGGGGCGCCCTGGGAGGTCGGGTCGGCGCGGGCCACGCGGCCCACCCGCTCCGCGTTGACGCGGGCCTGCACGTAGCGGGGCGACAGCCGGGTGGCGGCGGCGTACGCGGCGCGGGCCTCCTCCAGCCGCCCCAGGCGCTCGTTGGCGACGCCCAGGTTGTTCTGCACGTAGGCCACGTGGGGAAGCAGGGCGGCGGCCTGGGTGAGGACCTCCACGGCGCGGGCATTGTCGTTGGCGCGCAGGTAGGCGAACCCCAGGTTGTTGAGCGCGTGGCCGTGCTCGGGCGCCAGGTGCACGGCCTGCTGGAAGCGCAGGATGGCGGAGCCCAGCTCGTTGGCGCCCAGGTGCGCGCGGCCGAGCACCTGGTACACCTCCGCGTCCTCCGGGTCGCGCAGGAGCGCCTCCTCGCCCATGCGGATGGCCTCCGCATGGCGGCCCTGCGACACCAGGAGCCGCGCCTGCTGCACGAGCGCCCCCGTTTCGGTGGGCTCCGCCTGCCCCAGCCGGGCGTACGCGTCGAGGGCGAGCGCCGTGTCTCCGGCGAGCCGCGCGGTGCGCGCCAGCTGGGCCAGGGTGTCCGTGTCGCCCGGGGCGTCGTGGAGCGCGCGGCGCAGCTCGGTCACCGCGCCGGACAGGTCGCCCAGGTCGCGCAGCCCCTGCGCGCGGGCCACGTGGTCCACGCGGCGGGCGTGCACATGCGGCAGCGCCAGGGCGTCGCCCAAGGCCGGGACCTCCACCGGGGCGGCCTCGTCCAGGAGGCGCGGCGCGGCCATCAGCGACGGCTCCCCGGCGGGGAGGTCCCGCGGGAGGGGGGCGGCGGCGGGGGCCGAGCGGGCTTCGACGGCGTGGGCGAGCCAGGGCTTGAGCAGGCGGGGCAGGGGGACGTCCTCCCAGGCGGCGAGGCCCAGGGCGGCGAGCGCGGCGGGGACGAGGGCCTTGCGAAGCGCGGGCGGCACGGTGAAGCGCCGGGAGGAGGCGGGGTGGCGGGACCGGGTGCGCGTCTTCGGGTTCATGGCAATCCCCTCGGGGCTGCTCGTGCTGTCGCGTCGGGTCGCCTGGAGTGGCGTCCCGGGGCCGCGGTGGTGGCGGCCCAGGCCCTCCTAATGCGACCGGTGTGCCAACCGGCCTCCCCCCGGGGATGGGGGACGGGGTGTGTCCCTGGGGCCACACGCAGGGGGAAAAGCATGGCAGGGGCGTGGGCCGCGTGCGACGGTCGGCGGCGCATGCGAATCGCGACCTGGAACGTGAACTCGGTGAGGGCCCGGCAGCAGCGGTTGGTCAACTGGCTGAAGAGCGCCCAGCCAGACGTGCTGTGCCTGCAGGAACTCAAGTGCACCGATGCGGACTTCCCCTTCGAGGCGGTGAAGGAGGCGGGCTACTTCGCCGCGGTGCACGGGCAGAAGACGTACAACGGCGTGGCCATCCTGGCGAAGACGGAGCCGCTGGAGGTGGTGCGGGGCCTGTCGGACGGCGTGGATGACACGCACGCGCGTTTCATCTCCGCGACGGTGAACGGCATCCGTGTGGTGAGTGCCTACGCGCCCAACGGGCAGCAGGTGGACTCGCCCGCGTATGTCTACAAGCTGGAGTGGTTCCGGCGCCTGCGCCGCTACCTGGACGCGCGGCACAAGCCGGACGACCTGGTGGTGATGGGCGGAGACTGGAACATCGCGCCGGAGCCCATCGACGTGTACGACCCGGCGCAGTGGGAGGGCCAGACGCTGTTCACGCCGCGCGAGCGGGACGTGCTCCAGCAGGTGTGCACCTTCGGGCTGACGGATGCGTTCCGGAAGCTGCACCCGGACGTGCAGAAGTTCTCCTGGTGGGACTACCGGATGCTGATGTTCCCGAAGAACAAGGGGGTGCGCATCGACCACCTGTTCCTCACGGCGCCGCTGGTGCCCAGGCTGACGGCGTGTGACGTGGACCGCGAGGAGCGCAAGGGCCAGCAGCCGTCGGACCATGCCCCGGTGTGGCTGGAGTTGAAGGACTGAGTAGAGTCGGAGGCATGCCCGTCCTCCGACTCGAATGCACGAAGTGCGACCGGACGTACGCGCCGGGCGCGGTGTGGAACCTGTGCACGGCCTGTCAGGCGCCGCTCTTCGTGCGCTACGACCTGGAGCGCGCGGCGCGCACCCTGCGCAAGGAAGCGCTGCCCGGGCGCGAGCGTTCGATGTGGCGCTACCACGAGGTGCTGCCGGTGGACGACCCGGCGCACCGGCTGTCGCTGGGCGAGGGCTTCACGCCGCTGCTCCCCGCGCCCCGGCTGGGGGACTGGCTGGGATTGAAGCGGGTGCTCGTGAAGGATGAGAGCGGCAACCCGACGGGCTCGTTCAAGGCCCGAGGCCTCTCCGCGGCGGTCTCCATGGCGAAGGCGCTGGGCGCGAAGGCGGTGTGCCTGCCGTCGGCGGGCAACGCGGGCAGCGCGCTGGCGGCGTACGCGGCGCGGGGCGGGTTGGAGGCGCACGTCTTCGTGCCGAAGGACATCGCGTCCTTGTTCCTGATGGAGACGCGGGCGTACGGCGCGCACGTGGAGACGGTGGAGGGGTTGATCTCCGACGCGGGGCGCGTGTGCGCGGGGCTCGCGAAGGAGCACGGCTGGTACGAGTGCGCGACGCTGAAGGAGCCCTACCGCGTGGAGGGCAAGAAGACGATGGGCTACGAGCTGGCGGAGCAGCTCGGGTGGACGGTGCCGGACGTCATCCTGTACCCGACGGGCGGCGGCACGGGGCTCATCGGGATGTGGAAGGCCTTCGAGGAGCTGGAGGCGATGGGGCTCATCGGCGCGAAGCGGCCGCGGATGGTGGCGGTGCAGGCGGAGGGCTGCGCGCCCATCGTGAAGGCACACGCGGAAGGCAAGCCGGACGCGCCGATGTGGCAGGGCGCGACGACGCACGCGCATGGCCTGCGGGTGCCCAGGGCGTTGGGGGACTTCCTCATCCTGCGCGCGGTGAAGGACAGCCACGGCACGGCGGTGTCGGTGACGGAGGAGGAGATCGTCCAGGGCACGAAGGACATCGCCGCCGCGGAGGGGCTGTTCGTGGCGCCCGAGGGCGGCGCGTGCGTGGCGGCGCTCAAGAAGCTGCACGCCGCCGGGGACGTGACGCCCGAGGAGACCGTGGTCGTGTTCAACACGGGCACGGGCTTCAAGTACGTGGAGAACATGGCGCCGCTGTGGTGAGGGCGGCCTTCACGGTGCTGTTGGCCGGAGCCATCGCGGGGTGCGCGGTGGCGCCGGTGCCCGCCATCGAGGACTGGAGCCGTGCGGAGCATGAGGACGGGGCCTCCTGCGAAGGCGCCGACAGGTGTGTGGCGCTCGTTTGCGCTGACGACCTGTGCGGGCTCTACTTTTGCGAGGACACCGGCGCGCTGCTGGCACGGGGAGGTATCCGGCCCCCCGTATCGGCGGCCGCGCCCGGCTCGGGGCCTCGGCGCAACTGGGGCAGCGCTCAGCTTCTCCCTGGAGATCGGGAAGCCATCTTCGTCATCCGTTGGTACGACCACCCGGCCCCCACGCCGACGGATGGTCGGAAGCCTTCAGGTTCCGGCTGGGTTCGTCACCATCTCTATCCACAGGATCCAAACCTCGCGAAGTTCTTCCTGCGGCAGGGGAATATCAACGTGCATGATTTCACGATGGTCATCCCTCGCGCTGAACATGTGAGGCTGCATGGCGCGGGCGGAAGGGGCGGTCCTTGGAATCAGGCGTGGCGCGACTTCGCTCGCAACCACCCGAGTGCGACTCCGAAGGAAATCCAAGATGAGTTGGCCCGGATGATTGTTCAATTCGACATCATGGGCCCCATCGTCCCCTACTACCACCTGCGCTAGGCCCGGGAGGATTCGTGAAGTTCTTTGAGCTGCATCCCGCGGACGGCCCTCGTTTCACTGGCTACATCAACGGGGTGCACAAGTGGGGGCTGCCGGGAGGCCTCTGCCCGGTTTGTCATGCAAGCCCTGGTGGCCTGGGGGAGGCATATCCTTCCGTGGACTTGTCGGGGTGGGCTCACCGGCAGGAACTCGCCGAGGCAAGGCAGGTGCCGCTTGAAGAATACGAGCGGTTGCGTGACCTGCTTCGGTCCCAGGTGCCGTTCGAAGCGCCGTTGCTCCCCGGAGCTGAGTTCGGGACTCTGAGCGGAAAGGCTTCCGGCAAATGGGGGGACCTCCATCTGCCAGACCCATGGATGCTGGTGATGCGACGTGATGCCCTGAAGCGGATGCGTGATGACCAGGGCATTTCGCTCCATGCGAGCAACATGGACCTGCGCTTCCTGGGCCGGGAGGAGGTGGACTTGCTGGAGCTCGAGCTCCACTGCCAGGGGCGCCTGCACGACAGCTGCTTCCCAGGTGGGCGCGAGCCGCCCTGTGAACGGTGTGGCCGCCAGGGAGGCCGCCTCCCGGATGCGCCCATGCTGGATGGGCGCACCCTGACGACCGACTTGGACCTGTTCCGGCTCCGGGACTACACGACCGTCATCATCGCGACCGACCGGTTCGTGGAGGCTGTTGCTCGCCTTGGGTTGGAAGGCGTTGTGTTCATGGAAGTCCCTGTCGTTGACGCCTGAATGGAGCTACGGCTCCACGTCCAGCCGCGTCCAATCCGCCGGCAGTGGACCCGACACCTCCAGGACGGCGTGCCGGCCGGACAGGCTCAGCCGCGAGGGTTCGACGAGGCCGTCCGTGGCGTGCATTCCGTGCAGCCCAGGAGTCACACCGCGCTCGCACCCGTCCTTCCCCGCCCCTCCGTGCGATGCTGGCCACTGCCATGACGCCGCCCCCCGACCCACTGCCGTTTCCGGACAGCCTCTGCCACCGCTGCGCCGCGCCTCCTCGCTACGTCCAGTCGCGGACCTCCACGTTCATCCTCTGTCCGCTCCTGCCCCAGAAGTACGCGCCCCAGCCGGTGCGCGCGTGCTCGCTCTTCCGTCCCCAGCCCCCCGGCACCGAAGCGACCTGAGCGCCGCCCGGGCGGCGGACGGCACGGCGGAAGCCCGGGCCCTGGCCCATCCCGCTCGGGGCATCCCTATCCTTGCCTGAAGCAGGGGTGGCGCCGTCGCCGCGCGGCGGGCGAGGAAGCGGGCCCTGAGGCGCCGGCCCGTGTTGCCCTCCACGCACCGGTGTCACGCCACCCGGGACGGCCCGCGCGGGTGGCATACAGTGCGGGCCTCCTGGGTGGCGCGCGCCCTGGATGGGAGGACGTCATGGATTGCGACTGGCTCATCATCGGCTCGGGGTTTGGCGGCAGCGTCAGCGCGTTGCGGCTCGTCGAGAAGGGCTATCGCGTGGTGATGCTGGAGAAGGGCCGGCGCCTCCAGGGGAAGGACTTTCCCAAGACGAACTGGAACCTGAAGCGCTGGCTGTGGATGCCCCAGCTCGGGTGGCGCGGCCTGTTCAAGATGACCTTCTTCCGCCACGTCACCGTGCTGTCCGGCGTGGGCGTGGGGGGCGGCTCGCTCGTCTACGCCAACACGCTGCCCATCCCGAAGGACGACTTCTTCGACGCGGCCTCGTGGGGTCACCTGGCCGCGTGGAAGGAGGAGCTCGCGCCGCACTACGCGACGGCGCGACACATGCTGGGCGCCACCGTCAATCCGCTCCAGACCTTCCCGGATCAGGTGCTCCAGGAGGTGGGCCAGGAGCTGGGCCGCCCCGACTTCCAGCCCGCCACGGTGGCCGTCTACTTCGGCGAGCCCGGCGTCACGGTGAAGGACCCCTACTTCAACGGCGAGGGCCCGGACCGCACCGGCTGCATCGCGTGCGGCGGCTGCATGCTGGGCTGCCGCAACAACGCCAAGAACACGCTCGACAAGAACTACCTCCACTTCGCGGAGAAGCGCGGCCTCACCCTCCACGCGGACACGGAGGTGACGTGGGTGCGCCCCCTGCCCGGTGGCGAGGGCTACGAAGTCACCGCGAAGGAGGGCACGGGCTTCTTCAAGAGGACGCGCCGCTTCACCGCGAAGCACGTCATCTTCGCGGGCGGCGTGCTGGGCACGATGGACCTCCTGCTCAAGCTCAAGGACGCGCCGGACGGCCTGCCGAACCTCTCCGAGCGCGTGGGCGACGGCGTGCGCACCAACTCCGAGGCCCTGATCGGCATCGTCAGCGGCAAGCAGCAGAAGGACCGGGACCTGTCCCGGGGCATCGCCATCGGGTCCATCCTCCACACCGACTCGCACTCGCACCTGGAGCCGGTGCGCTACCCGGCGGGCTCCGGCTTCTTCCGCCTGCTGATGGCCCCCCACGTCCCCGGCGCCACCGCGTGGACGCGCGTGGCCCGGCTGGTGGGCCTGCTCGCCCGGCGCCCCCTGCGCTTCCTCCAGGCGTGGTTCGTCCCGGACTTCGCGCGCCGCACGATGATCCTCCTCTACATGCGCACCATGGAGGGCCACCTGCGCATGCGCCGGGGCCGCGCGCTCACCACGGGCTTCCGCTCGGGCCTCACCACCGGCCTGCAGGAGGGCCCCGCGCCCACCGCCAACATGCCGGAGGCCTTCGACCTGGCGGAGCGCGTGGCCGGCAAGCTGGACGGCTACCCCATGACCATGGTCAGCGAGACGCTCATGGGCATCCCCACCACCGCGCACATCCTGGGCGGCGCGTGCATGGGGGACTCCCCCAGGACCGGCGCCATCGATGCCCGCCATCGCTTGTATGGCTATGAAGGGCTGTACGTGGTGGATGGCGCGGCCATCTCCGCCAACCCGGGCGTCAATCCCTCTCTCACCATCACCGCCCTCGCCGAGCGCGCGATGACGTTCATCCCGGCCGCCCGCGAACGGCCCCGCGGCGACACCGACGCCGCGCTCGATTCCCTCGCGTCCCCGTCCCACGCCGCCGCCTCCTGAGTGGGGCCGCCCTCGCGCACGCACTTGCCCCACGGGGCGTGTGCGCCGCCCTCGCTTGTGCCCCCTTGCGACCCTGGGACGAGCCTCAGTGGCCAGCCGTGATCGACGGCCTCGTACTCCGGTCCCGGATGCGGCTTGTCGCATGGACGCGGGGATGGCGAGGATGTCAATGTTGGCTATGAATGAAAGGGCCCGGTCCGTGTCGGATCGGTCTCACACCGCCGGCGGGGTGGGGGCCGGCAGTGTTCATGCTCAGGCACTCCCCGTGCCCCCAGGCAGCATGGTTGGCTCCGTGAATTCCATGTAGTTCATAATTTACAGGGTTAATCGCTTCCGCCACCTTTCCGGTCGGGTGAAGAGATGGCTTCGTCCATGTCAGCCTTTTCCATTCGTGCTCCGGTGAGTGTCTGTCAGCGTCTGGAGGGGCGGGCCGCGGCGTTGCTGTCATTGCAGATGCGAGACTCCCGCCGGCGCGTGGACGCGCTGTTCACCTGGCTGATGTTGGGGCAGTGGGGGGCCGCGGTGCTGGTGGCGGTGTTCATCTCTCCCTATGGGTGGGAGGGCAAGGTGCGCGCGCTGCACCTGCACGTGCAGAGCGCGGTGTTGCTGGGGGCGGCGCTGAGCGTGTTCCCGGTGATGCTCACGCGCATGCGCCCCGGGGAGGAGAGCACGCGCCACGTGGTGGCGGTGAGTCAGATGCTCTGGTCCGCGCTGCTCATCCACCTGACGGGGGGGCGCATCGAGACGCACTTCCACATCTTCGGTTCGCTGGCGGTGCTGTCGTTCTACCGGGACCCGAAGGTGCTGCTCACCGCGACGCTGGCCATCGTCGTGGACCACTGCCTGCGGGGCGCGCTGTGGCCGGAGTCCATCTACGGCCAGCTCCACCCGGAGTGGTGGCGCTTCCTGGAGCACGCCTTCTGGGTGGCGGTCATCGACGCGGTGCTCCTGGTCGCGTGCCGGGACGCGCTGCGCGAGGTGGGGGAGCGGGCCTGCCGGCAGGCCCTGGCGGAGGAGGCGAGCGAACAGGAGCTGGCGCTGCGGGCGGGGCAGCTGGACGCCGCCGTGCGCGAGGTGCACGCCTTCCGCGACCACGTGGAGCGGCTGGAGCGCCTGGCGTCGCTGGGGCAGCTGACGGCCAGCGTGAGCCACGAGCTGCGCAACCCGCTGGCGGCCGCGCGCACCGCGCACGCGTTCGTCCTGCGCCGCATGCGCAAGCTCCAGGATGCCTCCACCGACCCGCGCATCCCTCGCTTCCTGGACATCATCGACCGGGAGCTGCAGGCGTGCTCGGTCATCATCTCCGACCTGCTGGACTACGCGAAGGGCCGGCCGCCGCGCCGCATGCCGTGTCCGCTCAAGCCGCTGGTGGAGGAGGCCCTCAGCGTGGTGCCCGTGCGCGAGGGGGTGCACGTGAGCATCGAGGTGCCGGAGGCGCTGCCGGTGCCGCACCTGGATCGCGAACAGTTCCGGCAGGTGCTCGTCAACCTCATCCAGAACGCGGTGGAGGCCATTCCCCCGGAGCGCACCGGCGAGGTCCGCGTGCACGCGGACGCCGGGCGGGACGGCGGCTGGAGCCTGCGGGTGACGGACGACGGGCCGGGCATCCCCGCGCCGCTGCTGGAGCGCATCTTCGAGCCCATGTTCACCACCAAGCTGCGCGGGACCGGCCTGGGGCTCGCCATCGTGAAGAGCCTGGTGCAGGGGCATGGTGCCCGCATCCAGGCGGAGAGCGACTTCGGCCATGGCTCGCGCTTCACCGTCCTCTTCCCCGACGTGCGCGGGCCAGCGGGGGCGGTGCCCGTGCATCCCTGAAGAGGTCGCGGTGGGTTGGCTTCATGCAAACCGGGCGTGTGGGCCCATGCGGTCACGGAGGTAGGCATGCAGGCACAGGGGAAGCCGTCGAAGGAGGCGGGCTCGGTGGAAGCGGACTGGGCGGTGCGGCGCATGGCTGCGACGGAGCTGGACACCGCCCGAGGCATGTTCTTCCTCGGGGTGCTGGAGTCGGTGCGCACCGGGGTGGGCGAGGACGCGGTGGCGGCGTGCCGCGCCGCCACGGAGGAGCGCCGCTTCGTGGGCTTCTTCAACTACCCGGTGGCCAGCTTCCTCAAGCTGGCCCAGGCGGCGTCGCGCGTGCTCGCGCCACGGTGGGGGGGAGACGACGAAGCGCTGCGGCAGATGGGGATGCAGGCCACGCGCAGCTTCCTGGAGTCCGCGGTGGGGCGCACCTTCCTGCTGCTGGCGGCGGGCGACCCGCGCAAGCTCGTGACCAACCTGCCGTCCGGCTACCAGATGGCGGTGAGCTACGGGGACCGGTCCGTGGAGTGGAAGGGGGAGGTGGACGCGCTGTTCGTCATGCGGCGCGACTTCATGCCGGCGCCCTACCATGAAGGCGTGCTGCGCGAGGTGCTCACGATGGTGGGCGCGCGCAACCCGACGGTCCACGGCCGGAAGCTCGGCCTGCTGGATACCGAATACCTCATCTCGTGGGACTCGCCCGTCGTGGTGCCGACGGGCATCGTGAAGGAGACGGGCTGGCGGATGTTCCAGTAGGGCTTCTGGCGGGGGCCGGGGGCGCGGTCCCGGTCCCCGGCGCCGCCGCGTCAGAACGCGATGCCCGTCTGCACCTGCGGCGAGAAGCTGACGCCGCCGTGGCCCGGCCTGCCGGTGATGAAGAAGGGCAGGTCCAACTCCACGAACCACTTCAGGCCGTCCTGGATGGGGAAGCCCTTGTTGATGATGGGCACCAGGCCCAGGTTGAACGGCACGCCGGAGCCCACCTGCACGGCGGTGCGCAGGCCGCCGGAGAACTCGCCAAAGTCATACACGACGCCCGGATCCACCACGATGCTGGTGCTGGCGCTCGCGGGCGTCCCGTCATCCGAGAACCGCCAGCGCGTGAACCCGATGAACTCGAAGTCGATGGACCACTTCTTGTTGAGCTTCACCGTCACGCCGGGCGCGATGCCCACCTGGATGAAGTCCGCGAAGATGACCGTGGTGTCCTCGTCGGTGAAGCTCACGATGGGCACCACGATTCCCCAGTGGCCGCCCAGCTTGGGCCAGGCTTCCTCCGCGCCGGAGCCGCCCGTGCCCGCCTCCGCGTGATGGCGGCCGTGGTGCCGGCCCTGGGAGCTGTCGAGCAGATGGACTCCGGGCCGCTCCTCCGGATCCACCTGCGCGTCCGAGTCCGAGTCCGCGTTCGCCACCTGGGGGGAGATTGCCGCCATCAGCGCGACCAGTCCCCCCAGCCCCATCCGTCCCCTCCACCCCATGTCGCTGTCCCCTTCGTGTGGGCCGTGCCCGTGAGCTCCTGCGGACGGCACCGTGGCTTGAGGGGGGATGTTGGGAAGCGCCCCGGGCCCCGCCAACCCTGAACGGACCGGGGGGCTGGAGCGCGTCGGGTTCCGGATGGCGAGGGAACTTGCGCAGGCGGTGCGGGGGGGCACGATGCCGGGGCTCCCCTCGCACAGTGAGGTCCCCCGCGTGAGCCGCAGTGAAAGCCTGGAACGGACGGACCGCTGGCGGCGGCTCCTGTCGGACGCCCGCATCGGCTCCGAGCCGCGCGCCGCGCCGCACGAGGAGCAGGAGGCCGCGCACCGGCAGCTGGATGAGCGCAGCGACTACTACCGGGACTATGATCGCATCGTCTTCTCCAGCGAGTTCCGCTGCCTGCACGACAAGACGCAGGTGTTTCCGCTGTCGACGAGCGACTACACGCGCACGCGGCTCACGCACAGCATCGAGGCGTCCTGCGTGGGCCGCTCCCTGGGACATCAGGCCGGCCTGGGCTTGAAGGCGCAGGGCGTGGCGCTGGACCCCGCGGACCTGGGGACCGTCGTGGCGGCGGCGTGCCTGGCGCACGACATCGGCAATCCGCCCTTCGGTCACTCGGGGGAGGCGGCCATCCAGCACTGGGTGGCGCAGCGGCTGTCGCCGCCGGGGGAGGGGCGCAAGAGCCCCTTCGCGACGGAGGCCGAGTGGTGCGACCTGCGCGACTTCGAGGGCAACGCGCAGGGCTTCCGCATCCTGAACCGCCTCCAGTCGCGCGAGCGCCGGGGCGGCCTGCGCTACACCGCCGCGACGCTGGGCGCGATGAGCAAGTACCCGCGCCCGTCGGTGCTCCCCGGCTCGCGCCCGAAGGCGAAGGGCGTCGTGTCGGAGAAGAAGTTCGGTTACTTCCAGGACGACCTGGACCTGGCGCTGGAGGCCTACCGCGCCACGGGCCTGCGGGAGCGCGAGCCCGGGGTGTTCAGCCGCCACCCGCTGGCCTTCCTCGTCGAGGCGGCGGATGACATCTGCTACGCGGTCATCGACCTGGAGGACTCCGCGAAGCTGGGGCTCGTGCCCATGGCGCGGGCCTGTGAGCTGCTGGAGTCCGTGCTGCCGGAGTCCGGAGGCCGTGCGCCGCCCCGGCACCTGGAGACGCGCATGGCGCAGGCGCGGGCGCGGGCCATCGGGAAGCTCATCCCGAAGTGCGTGGAGGCCTTCCTGGAGCACGCGCGCGACCTGGAGGCGGGGCGGACGGAGACGCCGCTCACCGCCCTGCGGGCCGACGTGCGCACGCCCTTGGAGGAGATCACCGACTTCACCCGCGAGCACGGCTACGAGAGCGAGCGCGTGCTCCAGATTGAGAGCGCGGGCTTCAAGACGCTGGGGGGCCTGCTGGACATGTTCGCCTTCGCGGTCGTGGCGGAGGCGCCCAACCGCGAGGAGAAGAAGCTGCGGCAGCTGCTGCCCCTGGAGTGTTTCCAGCGTCCGGAGTTCGCGGCGGCGGACGCGGCGGCGCGCAAGCCCCCTCGGCGGGACGAGGCCATCCTCCGGCTCACGCCCTATCAACGCCTCCTGTGCGTGACGGACTACATCTCCGGGCTGTCCGACAGCCGCGCGGTGGAGCTGTTCCAGCGCCTGTCGGGCATCCAGCTGCCCACGTAACGCGTCGTCCGGTTCCCCACCGGACGGGCACGGGGCGCGTGCGAGACCGGGCGCCGGGCGCTACGCTCCCTTCCCATGTGTGGCCGAGTCACCGTCCGGACCTCCCCCGCGCAGCTCGTCGCCGAGCTGGAGCTCGCGGGCGCGCGCGCGACGCTGGAGCGCGAGCGCTTCAACCTCTGTCCCACGCAGCTGCTGCCCGTGGTGCCCAACGACGGCGCGCGACTGCTGGACGTGTTCCGCTGGGGGCTCATCCCCTCGTGGGCGAAGGACGCGTCCATTGGCAACAAGCTGATCAACGCGCGCGCGGAGACGGTGGCGGAGAAGCCCAGCTTCCGCTCGGCGCTGAAGCGCAGGCGGTGCCTGGTGGTGGTGGACGGCTGGTATGAATGGAAGCAGTCCACGAAGCCCAAGACGCCGTACCTCTTCCACCGCCGCGACGGGAAGCCGCTGGCGCTGGCGGGCCTCTGGGAGGAGTGGACGGCGCCGGACACCGGCGAGGTGCTGCGCACCTGCACCCTCATCACCACCGGGCCGAACGCGTTGATGGCGCCCATCCACGACCGGATGCCCGTCATCCTGTCGCCGGAAGCCCAGGCCGTGTGGCTGCGCCCGGAGCCGCAGGAGGCCTCCGTGCTCCTGCCGCTGCTCGTCCCCGCGCCGGAGGCTCCGTTGGAGGCCTATGAGGTCGCGCGGGTCGTGAACTCGCCCGCCAACGACGGGCCCGAGTGCGTGGCCCGCGTGGCGGCCTGACTCAGGCCTTCTTGCGGAACAGGCGCGCGTCCAGGCTGAAGCGGCCCCCTCCGATGATGAGCGCCGCGATCATCACCGTCAGGTAGAGCAGGGCCATCTCCGCCTTGGCGAACGGATCCACGCGGTGGCGGAAGAGCGCCACCAGCATGGTGAACCCGGCGAACATCGCCGCGGGGCGGGTGAAGAGGCCCAGCGCCACCAGCAGCCCGCCCAGGAACTCCGCGAGCGCCGCGCACCACGCGAAGAAGAGGGGCGCGGGAAAGCCCAGCTTCGCCACGCCTTCCGCGAAGCCGGACAGGTCTCCCGTCACCTTGCCCAGGCCATGGCCCAGGGCCAGCGTCATCCCGAAGACCACCCTCACCAGCGTCCAGCCCACCGCGCTTCGTTCCGCCATGATCCATGTCCTTCGTGAAGACCCGCGTCGCGGCGCATCCTGTCATGGCGCGCCCGCGTGGAACGGGACACCCGCGGCCCGCCGTGTCGCTGGGCCGAGGGGGTGGGGGGCTCGGGAGCGGCGCGCCGCCGTCCTGGTCGCGCTGAAACATCACGCGGGGCCCGGACACGGTGGATTCACCGTCGCGGGATGCGTGTTCCGCCAATCCCTGCCCCATCGCACCAGGGGCCTCCGGTGTTTCATCCTCCTCCCGGGCCATGAAACATGCCCGGCACCCCTCCAAGTCAGCTCCGAGGCGAGTCCTTGTTTTCATCTGAAGACTTGAAATACGGTGCTACAGCCTCCAGCAGGGGGCTCCCGAGGAGCCCCACCGCGTCACGCGGAGGGCGCAGGGGGCCCGCTCGGCGGCACTGGCGCCGGCCGGGTCTGGAGCGGCCCTCCCGGACGCCCGCCACGAAACTGCGACTGGCGCCCCCAAACACTTCCTGGGAGCGTCTTCGGAAGCGCCCTAGACTCCCGCGGGCCACTGGAAGGACGGGAAGGGACTGGCGCCTACCCACCTCCATGGTTTTCCATGGATGACATGGAACTGGCGCCTCGACTGACCTACAGTTCTTGAACGGAGGGGGAAGGTTGCCCGAACTGCCACCCAGCGCGTATCCGGCCTTGTTCGAGCACACGCGAGACGGTGTGCTCGTGCTCGACGCGACCCTGCGGGTCGTGGCCGTGAACCGCGCCGCGGAGGCGCTGCTGGGTCCCCGTGACGCGCTGGTCGGGCAGTCCGCGGCGGGTGTGCTGCCAGGCTGGACGCCCCCCCAGGTCTCCTCCGAGGGAGGCGCTCCGCCGGAGACGGAGTGGCGCGCCGGCCTGGGGTACCCGGTGCGGGTGCTGGCGCTGCCGCAGGACGGCGGCTGGATGTTGCTGCTCCGGGGCCTGGACGCCGCGCTGGAGGCCGAGTCCAGCCTCCGGCAGCAGAAGGAGTTCTTCGAGGCGGTGGTGCGCCACAGCCCGGTGGCCATCGTCACCATCAGCCGCGACTTCGAGGTCCTCACCTGGAATCCCGCGGCGGAGCGGCTCTTCGGCTACACGCCGCAGGAGTCCCTGGGGAAGAACATCCTCAAGCTGGTGGCCAACGTGGACGACATCCGTCCAGAGGCCGAGGAGACGTCGCGCGAGGTGCTGCGCAAGGACCGCGTGCACGTCGTCACCAAGCGCGTGCGCAAGGACGGCACGGTGGTGGACGTGGAGCTGCGCGCCCTGCCGGTGACGGTGGCGGGCCAGTCGCTGGGCTTCATCGCCATCTACCACGACGTCACCGACCTCCAGCGCGCGCGCCAGTCCGCCGAGGACGCCAACCAGGCCAAGAGCCTGTTCCTGGCCACCGTGAGCCATGAGATCCGCACGCCGATGAACGCCATCATCGGCATGGCGGGGCTGTTGATGGACACGGCGCTGACGCCCGAGCAGCGCGACTTCGCGTCCACCATCCGCCAGAGCGGGGACGCGCTGCTGGGGCTGCTCAACGACATGCTGGACTTCTCCAAGATCGAAGCCGGCCGGGTCGAACTGGAGCAGCAGCCCTTCAACCTGCGCCAGTGCGTGGAGTCCGTGTTGGACCTGCTCGCGATGCGCGCGAGCGAGAAGTCCCTGGACCTGGGCTACCACGTCACCGACGAGACGCCCGTCAGCGTGGTGGGCGACGGCGCGCGCCTGCGGCAGGTGCTGCTCAACCTGGTGGGCAACGCGGTGAAGTTCACGGAGCGCGGCGGGGTGTCCATCTCCGTGGACACGCCCCGTCAGCCGCTCGCGCCGGGCGGCTTGTTCGAGCTGCACTTCGCGGTCCAGGACACCGGCCTGGGCATCACCGAGGCCGCGCGCGGCGGCCTGTTCCAGCCCTTCAACCAGTTGGATGAGTCCGTGTCGCGCCGCTACGGGGGCACCGGCCTGGGGCTCGCCATCAGCAAGCGGCTGGTGGAGGCGATGGGCGGGCGGTTGTGGATGGAGAGCGAGGGCGTGCCGGGCCGGGGCGCCACGTTCCACTTCACCTTCCAGGCGCGCGAGGCCCCGCGCAGCGCGGACGCCCTCCGCCCGGACGCGCTGAAGCTCCAGGGCCGGCGCGTGCTGGTGGTGGACGACAACGCCATCAACCGCAAGCTGCTGGGCCGGCAGCTGGCCGCGTGGGGCATGGCCATCGTGGAGGTGGGGTCCGGCGCGGAGGCGCTGTCCCGCCTGGAGTCGGGGGCCCGGTTCGACCTGGCCATCCTGGACCACCGCATGCCGCTGATGGACGGCCCGTCGCTGGCGGCGCACATCCGTCAGCAGCGCGACGCGCGCGAGCTGCCCCTCTTGCTGCTCACTTCGTATGATCAGCGCGACGCGCAGCCGCCCGGCCTGTTCACGTCGGTGCTGCCTCGGCCGGTGAAGGCGTCGCAGCTCCACGACGCGTTGATGACGTGCCTGGCGCAGGACCTCATCTCCGCCCGGCCCCTGCCAACGGTGCCCGCGCCCGCCACGCGCGAGCGCTCCGTGTTCAACTCGCGCCCCGGCGAACAGATGCCGCTGCGCATCCTGCTGGTGGAGGACAACCCCACCAACCAGAAGCTGGCGCTGCTGGTGCTGGACCGGCTGGGCTACCCGGCGGAGACCGCGAGCAACGGCCGCGAGGGCCTGCACCTCATGGCGCGCACGCGCTACGACGTCGTGCTGATGGACGTCCAGATGCCGGAGATGGACGGCCTGGAGACGACGCGCCAGCTGCGCAAGGACGTGCCCGTCCGCGAGCAGCCGTGGGTCATCGCGATGACGGCCAACGCGATGACGGCGGACCGGCGCGAGTGCCTGGACGCGGGCATGGACGACTTCCTCAGCAAGCCCATCCGCGTGGAGGAGCTCATCTCCGCGTTGCGCCGCGCCTGGGAGCGTCTGCCGCGCGAGCCCGGTGCCGCCCCCGTCGCACGCGCCCTGGAGGCTCCCCGCGTGGGCGCCCCGCGCATCCGGGGGCTGGACTCCGGCGCGCTGGAGCGGCTGTGGCAGTCGCTGGACGGGCAGGTGGAGCGGATGCTCCCGGAGCTCATCGACACCGCGCTGGACAGCATGCCCCGGCTGATGGACGACGCGCGGGGGGCGCTCGCGCGCGGGGAGCTGGAGAACCTGGCCCGCGCGGCCCACACCCTCAAGTCCAACGCGGCCTACTTCGGGGCGGCCACCCTGGAGTCGCTCTGCTGGGACATCGAGCAGCGCGCGGATGCCCGGGTGTTGGAAGGGCTGGAGCCGCTGGTCGCCCACTGCCAGCAGGCGCTGGAGGAGAGCCGGCGGCTGCTGGAGGAGCTGAAGGGCACCGTGACGGCCCACGCTCGGGGCTGAGGCCTCAGGCGGGTTGGGGCGCGTTCGGGTCGCTGATGGTGAGGGGCTGGCGCTGTCCGCCCGGGGCGACGAGGCTGGCGGTGAGGGCGAAGTCCGGCCCCATGCGCAGCTCCAGCGTGGTGGGGCCCGGGTGGGCCACGCGCCAGTCCGGCTCGATGCGCACCGTGCCCAGCAGCTCGCGCTCCACGGTGGTGCGGTCCAGGGCCTCGAAGAGGGCGATGGGCACGGGGCCGGGCCAGGGCGGCAGCTCCAGGTCCACGCTGCGCACCCCGGGCACGGGGGTGTTGGCGGGGAGCACCTCGTGCTGGCCTCCGCCGGGCACCATGGCGCCAATGGGCATGGGCACCACGTCCGACAGGCCGCTGATGCCGCGCGCCAGGTTGCGCCCCAGGATGGCCGCGCCCACGGCCACGCCCAGCTCCGGGTGCACCTCCTTGTCGGACGACAGCTTCTTGAAGTGGGACAGGCGCTTGCGGATGGCGGGCATGCGCGTCTGGCCGCCCACCAGCACCAGCTCGTCGATGGCGTCCGGCTTCAGGCCCGCCTTCTCCAGCACGTCGTCGCACGCGGCGGCGGTGCGTTCGATGAGCTGGAACACCATGGCCTCCATCCGCTCGCGGGTGAGCGTGACGTTGAAGTCCACGAAGGCGCCGTTCTTCTGCGTGATGCACGGGATGCGCAGGGGGACGGACGGGTGGCTGCTCAGCGCCATCTTCGCGGACTCGGCGGCGAAGACGAGCCGCTGCATCACGACCTTGTTGTCCCGCAGGTCGACGCCGTGTTGCTTCTGGAAGTCGTCCACCAGCGCTTCGACGATGGCCTCGTCGAAGTTCGCGCCGCCGAGGAACGCGTCGCCGCCGGTGGCCAGCACCTTCACCACGCGGTTGCGCACCGACATGAGGGTGACGTCGAAGGTGCCGCCGCCCAGGTCGAACACCATCACCGTCTGCTCGGGGTTGCGCAGGTTGGCGTAGTAGAGCGCCGCGGCGGTGGGCTCGTTGACGATGGCGCGCACGCGCAGGCCGGCCTTCTCCGCCGCGCGGCGGATGGCCTCGCGCTGGCGGATGTTGGCGTGCGCGGGCACGGTGAGGACGCACTCCTCGAACTTCATCCCCGCCGCGTGCGTGGCCAGCGTGTTCAGGTGCTTGAGGATGAAGTGGGCCACGTCGATGAGCGGCGTCACCTTGCCGTACACCTCCACGGCGGTGTAGCCGTCCGGGCCCTCCACCAGCTCGAAGGCGAAGCGGCCCCGGTGGCGGGCCACGTACTCGGACTGGAAGCGGCGGCCCAGGAAGCGCTTGGCGCCGAAGACGGTGTGTCGCGGGTCGTCGATGATCTGCCGCCGCGCCGCGGGGCCGACGATGGCCTTGTCCCCCGCGTGGAACCACGCGATGGAGGGCAGGGTGAGGCTCTTCTCCGCGATGGGCACCACGCGCAGCTTGCCCGCCTTGTCGAAGTACGCCGCCGCGGTGTTGGTGGTCCCGAAGTCGATGCCGAGGATGGGGGCCGCGCTCGTGCTCATGAGAGGCGCCCATCCTCGCACGTCCCGGCGAGTCAGGGCACCCGGCCCGGCGGTGTGACGGGAGTCCTCCCGTCACGGGCCCGGGGCTCACGACCTGGGAGGTGGGTTGTAGCCGGCGTCACCGTAGGGCTTCAGGCGCTCCAGCCACATCTCCTCCAGCACCTTCAGCTCCTCCAGGGGTGGGGGCCCCCCGGACTCCTCGCGGGGCGGGAGCGTGTCCAGCACCTCGAAGGAGAAGGCCGCCTCGCCGAAGTGCTCCCAGTCCGCCTGGAGTTCCGGGATGCGGTGCATGCGCTGGGCGAACTCGAAGCGAGCGCGGTTGAACACAGCGGGCAGGTTGAGGCTGTGGCCCACGAACACCTTGCCGTTGGCGCGGTTGCGGATGGCGTAGATGCCCATGGGCACCTCCGCCTCCTTGTAGGCGCGCTTGCGTTCGGCGCGAGACGCCCGCGAGTCGTCACCGCTGGACATGGGCGCCTCCGTAGCCGAGCGAGACGAGCTTCGTCTCCAGCCGCTCCTTCGCGGCGCGGTCGAGGGGGCGCACCCAGTCGCGCCCCAGCCGGTCCCAGTCCGCGTCCTGCGCGTCGATGCCCAGCGCCTGGAGGAAGTCGGCCTCGCAGATGAAGCACTGGTGGCGGAAGGGGAAGAGGAAGCCCCCGTGTGCCTTCAAGGACAGCGCGGCCTCCGCGTAGGTGGAGAACCACCGGTTGAGGAAGACGCCCCGGCTCTGCTGGAAGAAGGCGCGGGTGTCCAGGCCGGGCAGGGGTGCGTCGCTGTCCTCCAGCGCGTGTTTCAGCTCCGTCCAGGTGGGGTGGCCCGCCTCCCGGGCGATGACGGTGAGCCCATGTTTGTGCTTCACGGTGTCCCGGCGCGCGAGCACCTCGCCCAGGGACAGGCTGGCGAAGAAGGGCAGGGCGCGCATCCGCTCCGCGGCGCGCGTGGCGCGGGCGGTTTCGGGCGAGCCCAGGTCCTTGAGCAGGAGCGACGCTCGGACCTTGTAATCATGCAGCGAGGTGGGGCGGGTGCTGCCGGTTCCCATGACGAATCCTCCGGTGCTGGCCCTCACCCGTTGGGGGACCGTGGAAGGACTTCATCGGGAGTCTGTCGACAGCGGGTGAAGCGAGGGTGACGTCGTCTTTCCGGGTGGCGGGCGCCCCTCGGCACCCGTGGCGGCAATAGACCAGACCCCTTCCGGGGCCGTCAACGCGCCTGGAAGCACGCGGCCGGGCGGGCGCCTCACGCCTCGGATTGTCCCCGGCGCAGGCCCAGGGCCTTCATCTTCTTGTAGAAGTGCCCCCGCTCCAGATCGAGGATCCGCGCCGCCTCCGTCACGTTGTCATGCGTGTGGGCGAGCACCCGCTGGATGATCTCCCGCTCCGCGTCCTCCACCTGCTCGCGGAAGGTCTGGTCCACGCGGGGCCGCCAGCCGCCCGGGCCTGATGGGGCGGCGGGCTCGGACGCCGCGGGCAGGGCCGCCGCCGGCGCTTGGAGCGACGCCGCGTCCCCGCCGACGGTGGGCTCGGGCATGGGGGGCAGCGGCCGGCCCCTGGGCAGCAGCTCCAGCGCGTCCGTGCGCGACACGACCGGGCCTTCGCAGAGGATGGCCAGCCGCTCCACCAGGTTGCGCAGCTCGCGCACGTTGCCCGGGTAGTCATACGCGCTCATCACCGCGAGCGCGTCCGGGGACAGCGCCAGCGGCCGCCGCCCGTTCTTCGCGCACGCCTCGCGCAGGAACGTGTCGATGAGGTCCGGCAGGTCCTCCCGGCGCTCGCGCAGCGGCGGGGAGTGAATCTGCACCACGTTGATGCGGTAGTAGAGGTCCTCGCGGAAGCGCCCGGCGGCGATCTCCTTCTCCAGGTTCTTGTTCGTCGCCGCGATGACGCGCACGTCCACCTTGAGCGTCTCCGCGCCGCCCACGCGCTCCAGCTCTCCCTCCTGGAGCACGCGCAGGAGCTTCGACTGCATCGCGGCCGGCATGTCGCCGATCTCATCCAGGAAGAGCGTGCCCTCGTGCGCCAGCTCGAACTTGCCGCGCCGCACGCTCACCGCGCCGGTGAACGCGCCCTTCTCATGGCCGAACAGCTCGCTCTCGATGAGGTCGTGCGGCACCGCGGCGCAGTTGAGCTTCACGAACGGCCCGCCCTTGCGCCGGGAGTGCTGGTGCAGCGCGCGGGCGATGAGCTCCTTGCCGGTGCCGTTCTCCCCGGTGATGAGCACGCGGCCCTCGCTGGGCGCCGCGCGCTGGATGAGGGAGAAGATGCGCTGCATGGCGGGCCCTCCGCCCACCATGTCGAAGCGGCCCAGCTGCGCGCGCAACTCCTGCAACTCCTCCATCGCCGCCTGGTGCTTGAGCGCGTTGCGCAGCGCCACCAGCAGCCGGTCGCGCGCCAGGGGCTTCTCCAGGAAGTCGCGCGCGCCCAGCTGCGTCGCCTTCACCGCCGTGTCGATGGTGCCGTGGCCCGACATCATGATGACCGGCAGGTCCGGCTTGAGCTCCGTGAGCCGGGCCAGCACCGTCAGTCCGTCCATGTCCGGCATCTTCACGTCCATCAAGACCGCATCCACCGGGCGTGCGCTCACCACGTCCAGGGCCACCTGGCCGCTGCTGGCCAGCTCCGTGCGGTAGCCCGCCAGCTGCAACGACTGGCTGAGGGTCAGGAGGATGTTCTTTTCGTCATCGACGATGAGGACGGCGGCGGGCATGGGCAAACCGCTCACACTCTCACGGAAATAATCGGGGCATCAAGGGTCTCGTGCCATCCCCAAGGGCAGGGAAAAGACAAATCTTTTGACTCTCCCCGGCGGGTCCGACTACACGCGACAGCCTTGGCCCGCGCGCGCGTGGGTCCCCTTTTTCCCGTGGTTGCTGTCGGAGGAATGATGCGTCGGATTTCGCTTTGGGCCGGGTTGGCCCTCGCCGTGGCCGTGATGACCGGGTGCCCGCCCACCTACCCCAAGTGCAACAACGACGATAACTGCAAGGAGAAGGGCGAAGTCTGCGTCCAGGGCCAGTGCCAGGAGTGCGCCACGGACGCCAACTGCCGTGAGGGTTTCACCTGCCAGGCCAACAAGTGCGCCCCCAAGCCCCCTGAGTGCACCACGGACGCGGCCTGTGGCTCCGGCCGCATCTGCGAGGCCGGCAAGTGCGCCGAGGCCCAGTGCAAGGACGACTCTTCCTGCAACGGCGGCAAGTGCCAGGCCGGCCGCTGCCAGGCCCCCAAGGACACCTGCTCCGCCAGCACCGACTGCGCCGAGGGCCAGGAGTGCGAGTCCGGCCGCTGCGTGGCGGCGAACACCAGCTCGCGCTGCGACTACTCGCCGGTGCGCTTCGGCTTCAATGAGTCCACCCTGGACTCCAGCGCGCAGTCGCGCCTGAGCGACCTGGCGGCCTGCATCAAGGCGAGCCAGGGGAAGATCACCCTGGGCGGCCACGCCGACGAGCGCGGCACGGAAGAGTACAACCTCCAGCTGTCCAACCGCCGCGCCGCCGCGGTCAAGCGTTACCTGGTGGACCTGGGCGTGCCGTCCAACCGGCTGTCCACGGTGGGCTACGGCGAGACCCGCCCGGTGTCCAACGCGTCCACCGAGGAAGGCTGGGCGGAGAACCGCCGCGTGGAGTTCCAGCGCTAGTTCTGAGGTAGGCTCTGGCGCGAATGGCCGCTCTTGAGTCGGAAACGCGTCAGTCCTACCTCGTCTTCGCGTGTGGAAGCAGTTGGTACGCGGTGCCCGCGGAAGCCGCGGCGGAGGTTGTCACCTTCCCCGAGCTGACGCGGGTACCGGGTTCCCCGCCCCACCTGCTGGGCGTGTTCGCGCACCGGGGTGAAGTCATCCCCGTCGTGGACATGAGCCTCCTGGTGGGCGGGGCCACCGCCGGGTCCCGCCGCGCCGTGCTGGTGCGGCTGACCCGAGGCACCCTGGCCCTCACCGCCAGCACCGTCGCGGGCGTGTCCGCCCTGATGGGCGCGCTGGAGCCCCTGGGCCCCTCGGGCGTCCACGTCCACCTGCGCGGCCCCGTCAAGAGCGGCGCGCGCGACGTGGCGGTCATCGACCCGGAAGGTCTCTTCGACCACCTCAGCCAGGGCGGCTAGCCCCATGGCTCCCGCGGGCCGGGTCGAGGGGACGCTCCTGTGCCACGTAGGGCCCCACCGCATCGCCTTCGAGGCGGGCGAGGTGGCCTCCATCGCGGCGCCCGACAGCGCGTCGCTGTCCGCCCATCGGGCCTTCCGGGAGGAGGGCTGTGCCCAGCGCGTGCTCCTGACGGCCCTGGGCGAGGCCGTGGGCGTGGACGGTCTGGAGATCGACGCGGAGGTCCTGTCGGTGCTGCCGCCATCCCCGCTCGTGGCCGGCGCCTCCGGGGGCAGCCTGCGCGGCTTCGTGCTCACGCGCGGGGTGCTCTGGCCGCTCTTGCACCTGGACACCTTCCAGCGCTACCTGCGCGGCCTGGCGCGGGAGGGCGCATGAGTCCGCTTCCGGAGCTGCGCTCGCTGGGCCGGTGGACGACGCGGCCGCGCATCACGGGCAGCTGCGTTGGCGTGGTGCTGGCGCTGCTGCACATCCACGTGCCGCGCACGCTGCCGGAGGCGGCGCGCACGCCCTTGTCGGGGCTGATGCTGTGCGCGCTCGTGCTGTTCGTCAGCGTGGGGTTCGCGCGCGACAACCGGGCCCTGCGCACGCTGTTCGCGCTGAGCGACGGGCGGCTGCCTGTCCAGTCCGAGCACCTGCGCGTGGCGCTCCAGGAGGTGGCGGCCATCCCCGGCCGCAGCTTCGGCTTCGTGATGCAGGGGTGGCTGGGCGGGACGTTGATGGTGTCGCTCGCCCTGCCCCTGCTGGCGCACGTGTCGTGGACGGAGGGCCTGCGGGTGATGGTGCTGGGGATGTCCATCGGCCCCCTGAGCGGGATGTTCGTCTACCTGATGATGGTGCGCCGGGCGCGGGTCACGCTGGAGCGGCTGGTGGCGCTGGGGCCGTCGCCGCTGGAGGTGCTGGCGGCGCTGCCGCCCCGGCGCATGCACATCCGCCGGCGGCTGGTGCTGTTCACCGCCATCGCCGTCGTGAGTCCGTCGCTCTTCATCCTGGACGTGGCCTTCACGCGGACGGTGACGGTGGTGGACGCGTGGGCGCGGGCCTCCACGCCCGAGGCGCGGGCGGAGGTGGTGGCGCGGGCGCGCGAGGGCGGGGGGCCTCCCCTGGGGCTCGTCCCGGGGCTCGTCACGCTGTTCATCCTGGGCACCGCGGCGCTCGCGGGCACGGCGCTGTCGGAGCCCCTGCGCGCCATCACGGAGGACGCGACGCGCATCGCGAGCGGCGAGGTGCGTCCCCCGCGCGTCATCCACGCGGAGGACGAGGTGTGGGCCACGTCCGCGGCCTTCACCCAGATGCAGGTGCAGCTGGTGCAGGCGCTGTCGCAGCTGCGGCGCGCGGGCATCCAGATCTCCACCACCACCGAGCAGCTGGTGGCCACCAGCACGGGCCAGGAGGTCGGCGCGGACGAGCAGGCCGGGGCGCTCAACGCCACCAGCGCCACCACGGAGGAGCTGGCGCGGTCGGCGCAGCAGATCGCGGACAACGCGGAGTCGGTGTCCGCCATCGCGGAGACGACCTTTGGCGCGGCGCAGTCCGGCCAGCGCGGCGCCACCGCCTTCCTGGGCTCCATGCAGCGGATGAAGGAGGACAACGAGGCCATCGCGGACGCGGTGGTGCGCCTCAACAAGCGCGTGCAGCAGATTGGCAAGGTGGTGGAGTTCATCAACGAGATCGCCGACAAGTCGGACCTGCTGGCGCTCAACGCGGAGCTGGAGGGGACGAAGGCGGGCGAGGTGGGGCGGGGCTTCTCGCTGGTGGCGGCGGAGATGCGCCGGCTGGCGGAGAACGTCATCCGCTCCACGAAGGAGATCGAAGGGCTCATCGGGGAGATCCGCGACGCGACGAACGCGGCGGTGATGGCCACCGAGGCGGGCCTGAAGACGACGGAGCTGGGCACGCTCCTGGCGGCGCAGGTGGACGACAGCCTGGGGCTCATCCTGGAGCTGGCGCGGCAGACGTCGCACGCGGTGCGCAGCATCTCGCTGGCCACGCTCCAGCAGCAGACGGGCACGGATCAGCTCGCGGCGGCCATGGGCGACATCCTGCGCGTCACCGAACAGAACGCCGCGGCCACCAAGCAGATGGTGGCGGCCAACGCGGACCTGTCCACCCTGGCGCACGACCTGCAACACGTGGTGCGGCGCTTCCACATCGAGTCGCCCGGTGGCTCTGGAGAAGGGTGAGATGGCCATGGCCTCGCGCGCGGGTCCCCGGCGGGCTTCCTTCAGCCGGCACCTGATGTTCCCCATCCCGTTGGCGAACCTGGTGGGCTCCACGCTGGGGCTGCACTTCGCGTCGCTCGTGATGGGCCGGCCAGTGGTGGAGCGCCTGGGCACGCTCGTCATCCTGGTGGTGGGGGTGAGCGCGCTGCACATGCTCCTGGGCGTGGGCGTGTCGCTGCGCCGCTTCCCCACGCTGCGGGCCCTGGAGCGGGGCGACCTGCTGCCCACGCCCGAGCACCTGTCGGTGGCGGTGGGCGAGGTGGCGCGGGCTCCGGGCGAGGCGTTCTTCCGCTCGCTGGGGCTGTGGGGGCTGACCACGGGCGTGGTGGCGCTGGCGCTCTGGACGGTGATGGAGCTGCCGGGGGACGTCACCCTGCGGGTCGCGGGGCTGGGGGCGCTGTTCGGTCCGCTCACGTCGCTGCTCGTGTACGGGCTCGTCACGCTGCGGGCCCGGCGGGGCGTGCTGTGGGTGGTGGAGCAGGGGCTGACGCACGCGCAGGTCATCGCCGCGTTGCCTCGGCGGGCGCGGATCCGCGCGCGGCTCGTGGCCTTCACCGCCATCTGCGTGGTGACGCCCGCCGTCCTGTGCTCCCAGGTCGTCACGGCGCTGTCGGACCGCGTCTTCATGCGCCTGCTGGACGCGGGCAGCCCGGACGTGCAGGGCGTGCTGGTGGAGGCGCTGCGCGTGGAGGCGTTCACGTCCAGCGTGTTGCTGGGCGCGGTGGTGTTCGGGCTGGCGCTCGCCACGGCGTACCTGGGGGGCACGTTGTTGGGCCGGCCCATGCGGGAGCTGTCCGGCGAGGCGCGCCGCATCGCCGGGGGCGACCTGGCCAGTCCCCGGCTCGTGCCCGCGGAGGACGAGGTGTGGGCGGTGTCCGCGGCCTTCACCACGATGCGCGCGCACCTGGCGGACGTGCTCGCGCAGCTGAAGCGCGCGGGCGCCCAGATTTCGGCCACCACCGAGGAGATCCTCAGCACCTCCGGGCGCTACGAGGCGGGCGCCGCGGAGCAGGCCAGCAGCCTGGATGAGACGAGCGCGACCACGGAGGAGCTGGCGCGCTCGGCGAAGCAGATCGCGGAGAACGCGGGGTCGGTGGCGGAGATCGCCCAGCGCACGCTGGCGGCGGCCCAGGGGGGACAGCGCAGCGCGGAGTCATTCCTGGGCGCCATGTCGCGCATGCGCCAGGACAACCGGGCCATTGGTTCGGCGGTGGCGCGGCTCAACAAGCGCGTGCAGCAGATCGGGAAGATCGTCGAGTTCATCAACGGCGTCGCGGACAAGTCGGACCTGCTGGCGCTCAACGCGGAGCTGGAGGGGACGAAGGCGGGCGAGGTGGGGCGGGGCTTCTCGCTGGTGGCGGCGGAGATGCGCCGGCTGGCGGAGAACGTGCTGGAGTCCACGAAGGAGATTGAAGGGCTCATCGAGGAGGTGCGCGAGGCGTCCGCCGCGGCGGTGATGGTGACGGGGGGCGGCGTGCGCGCGGTGGAGACGGGGACGGGGCTCGCGGAGCAGGTGTCGGAGTCGCTCCGGCAGATCGTGAGCCTGGCGGGGCAGACGTCGGACGCGGTGCGGATCATCTCCCGGTCCACGCAGCAGCAGCAGGCGGGAACGGATCAGCTCGCGGACACGATGGCGGACATCCTGCGCATCACGCAGCAGAGCCTCAACGCGACGAAGCAGGTGGGCGCCGCGAACGGGGACCTGCTGGGGTTGGCGCAGGATCTGCGAGGGGTGGTGGAGCGCTTCCAGATCCACCATGAGACGCTGCGCAAGGGGGACGGCGGGTGAACCCCAGCGAACGGCTCCTCAAGCAGTTCCGAGACCTGGTCACGGTGCGCCTGGAGCGCATCAACCGCTCCCTGATGGAGCTGGAGACCGGGGGCAGCCTGGAGGCCGGGCAGCGGGTGCTGCGCGAGCTGCATGGGCTCAAGGGCGAGGCCCGGATGATGGGCTTCGATGAGATCAACACGCTCGTGCACCAGATGGAGGAGCTGGTCCGCTGCGCGGAGCCCCACCGCTACCGGCTGTCGCCGGAGTCCACGGACGCGCTGCTGGCCACGGCGGACACGGTGCTCGCGCTGTCGGGCGCGATGCAGGCTGGGGAGCCCCTGCTCGCGGTGGAGACACTGGTGGCGACGCTCCAGCAGCGGGCCATCGTGGAGGCCGCGCGCCCTCCGGCGGCTCCCCGTCCGGAGGAGAGCGGCTGGATGGGGCAGGGCCTCGGGCGTGCCACGGGGCCCGTGGCCAGGGGAGAAGGCGCGTCGCCTGTCGTGTCTCACCTGCTCGTGGCGGCCCGTCCGGAGCCGCCGGGGGGCTCGGGGGGGCGCGCGCATTGGGGCGCGGGGGCGCCGCGCCCGGAGGTCTCCCCGCCCGGAGGAACGTCGGCGACCGGTGGAGCGTCGCAGTTCCTGACGGCGGCCCTCCGGTCGGAGTCCGTTGGGGCGAGCCCTGATGGGCTTGTCGCTGGTGCCGTGCCGGGGACGTACGCGCTGCCTTCGGGTGCTGCTGTTCCGCAGGGGGCGCCGGCGTCGTCTGCTGGCCCCGGTGCCGTGCCGGGGGCTCACGCTCCGACCGCGGGTTCCGGAGCCGCGCCGGGTGCGCACGCGCCGGCTGTCGGTGCGGGAGTTTCGCCGGGTGCGCACGCGCCGGTTGCCAGCCCCGGTGTCGTGCCGGGCTCGCACCTGGGAGGCCTCGGCGCTGGTGGCTCGGGGGGCGCGTTCCTCGTGGGCCCCGCCACTGGAAGCGTTGTGAGCGGGCACCTCTCGACGACTGGCGCGCTGCCGGGCCCGCGGATGGGCGAGCCCTCCGCGCGCGCTCGCTCCGGGGCCTCGTCGAAGCATGGCGCCAGCCCGGTGCGGACCGGGGACGTCCGCATGGACACCGCCGTGCGCATCGGCGTGGCCAGCCTGGACATGCTCACCAGCGCGGTGACCAACCTGGGACAGGTCGCGCGCCGCCGAGAGCTGGCCACCGCCCGTCGCCTGGAGCTCGTGCGCGAGCTGAGCGACCTGGCCCGCGCCGCGGAGGACCTGGGCCCCGCCGGCATGCCGCTCGCGGAGCGGCTGGGGCGCGCCAAGGAGCTGGCCGCCACCCTGCACCGCGAGGCCAAGCTGCTCGCCAACGCGGAGCTCCGCGACCTGGGGCAGGTGTCGGAGGAGATCCAGGGCCTGCGCATGCTGCCCCTGTCCGTCCTCTTCGAACCCTACCCCCGCATGGTGCGGGACCTGGCCCGGGAGCTGGGCCGGGAGGTGGAGCTGGTCGTGGACGGTGAGGACACCCGCGCGGACCGCGCCGTCGTGGAGGCCCTGCGCGAACCGCTCATGCACCTGGTTCGCAACGCCCTGGACCACGGCCTGGAGACGCGCGTGGACCGGGTCGCCTCCGGCAAGCACCCCCGGGGCTGCCTCACCTTGCGCGCCGCGCGCGAGGGCAGCCGGATCATCCTCCGCGTGGAGGACGACGGCGCGGGCATGGACCCCGTCCTCCTCCGGCGCGTGGCCGTGCGCAGGGGCATGCTCGACGAGGCCGCCGCCCACGCGCTGTCCGACGCCGCCGCGCGCGACCTGGTCTTCCTGCCCGGCTTCACCTCCCGCGAAGTGGTGACCGACCTGTCAGGTCGGGGCGTGGGCCTGGATGCGGTGCGCACCTCCCTCCAGGCCCTGGGCGGCGACGTGGGCGTGGAGTCCGCGCCCGGCTGGGGCACCATCTTCACCCTGCGCGTGCCGGTGTCCCTCACCGTGGCGCCCCTGCTCTTCGTCCAGGTGGGCGACGAAACCCTCGCCCTCAGCGCCGTCCACGTCTCCCGCGCCCTCAAGGTGGACGCCTCCGACGTGGGCGAGGTCGCTGGCAGGCCCACCCTCCGGATGGAGGGCCGCGTGCTGCCCTTCGCCTCGCTGGCGTCGCTGCTCGGGATGGGCCCCGAGCGCCCTGCCCGTGAGGGTGAGCTGGTGCTGGTGGTGAAGGGCCAGGGCATGGAGGCCGCACTGGCGGTGGATCGCGTGCTGGAGGAGCGGGTCCAGGCCATCCTCCCGCTGAAGGGCATCCTCGCGCGCTTCACCCACCTCACCGGGGCCACGTCGCTCGCGGACGGGCGTCTGGCCATGGTGCTGTCGGCGGCCGCGCTGGCCGCGGGGGTGCATGGCACCGCGCCCCTGAAGCTCGCCCGTCCCTCCCTCCGCACGCCCGCGCCGCGCCGCCGCCGCATCCTCGTGGTGGACGACTCGCCCCTCACCCGCGAGCTGGTGGCGAACCTGCTGGAGGCGGTGGGGTACGACACCCTCCGCGCGCCGGATGGGCCCTCGGCGCTGGAGCGGCTGGAGGAGGGGCCCCCGGTGGAGCTGGTCGTCACCGACCTGGAGATGCCGGAGATGGACGGCGTGGAGCTCACCCGGCGCCTCAAGGCGGCCCCCGCCCATGGCCAGCTGCCCGTCGTCATCCTGACCACCCGGGGAGGGGAGGAGGACCGGGCGCGTGGGTTGGCGGCCGGGGCGGACGGCTACATCACGAAGGGCGATCTCGTCCGGCAGGACCTGGTGGATGTCGTGGGGCGGCTCCTGGGCACAAGTCCCTGAAGGCCGGGCCACGCGCATTGCTATACTCCCGGAGCGCGTACGGGGTATGGAACGTCCATGGGCAAGAAAGTGTCGGTGCTGGTGGTCGATGACTCGGTCATCTGCCGACAGCTCATCAGCGCGGCGTTGAGCGACGACCCGGATGTCGAGGTCGTTGGCACCGCTTCGAACGGCCAGGAGGCCGTTGCCCTCACCAAGGAGCTGCGCCCCCACGTCATCACCATGGACGTGGACATGCCCGTCATGGACGGGCTCACCGCCGTGGAGCACATCATGGCGGAGGTCCCCACGCCCATCCTGGTGCTGACGGGTGACCCTCGCTCCCAGGCCCCCGCGCTGACCTACCGCGCGCTGGAGCTGGGCGCGCTGGCGCTGCAGATCAAGCCCTCCATCGACGCGGGCCCGGAGGCGTGGAACCTCACCAAGGAGGTGAAGCTCATCTCCTCCGTGCGCGTCATCCGCCACGTCCGCGGCCAGAAGCGCGGGCACGCCGGGACGCCGCACCCCGCGGCGGTCCTGCCCGCGGCCTCCATGGGCATCGTGGCGGTGGCCGCCAGCACCGGGGGCCCGCAGGTGCTCTACCGGATGCTGTCGGAGCTGCCCGCGGACTTCCCGGCGCCCATCGTCATCGTCCAGCACATCAACGCGGCCTTCTCCGAGTCGCTGGCCAGCTGGCTCGCCAACGCGAGCAAGCTCAAGGTGCGGCTGGCGCAGGACGGAGACACCCTGGTGGCCGGTCAGGTGCTGGTGGCGCCGCCGGATCAGCACCTGGTGGTGCCCCTGCGCGGGCGGGTGGCGCTCAAGCCGGGGGTGGAGCGCGACGGGCACATGCCCAGCGGCACCGTGCTGCTGGAGAGCGTGGCGAAGGCCTACGGCCGGCGCGCGGTGGGCGTGGTGCTCACGGGCATGGGCGCGGACGGGGCGGATGGGCTCCTGGCCATCAAGCAGGCCGGAGGCCTGGCCCTGGCCCAGAACGAGGAGTCCTGCGTGGTGTTCGGCATGCCGGGCGCGGCGGTGGAGCGCAAGGCGGTGGATCACCTCATCCACGGCGATGACGTCGCCGCCACGCTGGCGCGGCTGGCGCGCGGAGAGTCGCTGGCCGCGAGCCGTTGACCGCGCGCGATGACGCCTCCTTCCGAGCGCTGGGCCCCCGTCCACGCGTGGCTCCAGGCGCACACGGGCATGGCCCTGAGCGGTGCCCAGCGGCGCAGGCTGGACGCGCGCCTGGAGGCGCTGGGCCTGGAGGGCCCCGCCGCGCAGGTGCTCAAACACCTGCGCTCGCCGGCGGGCGCGGCGGACCTGACGCGGCTGGTGGACGCGGCGGCCGTGCACACGTCGGAGGTGTTCCGGGACGAGGTGCAGCTGGCCGCCTTCCGCGAGCACGTGCTGTCGCCCCGGGTGCAGCGCTCGAAGGCGCCGCTGCGCGTGTGGAGCGCCGGCTGCGCCGCGGGCGAGGAGGTGGCCACGCTGCTCATGCTGATGGCGCAGGAGGGCGCGGATCCCGCCAGCCGCGTGCTGGGCACGGACATCTCCGAACAGGTGCTGACCCGGGCACGTGAGCTGAGCTTCCCGGCGGAGGCGCTGCGGCGGGTTCCGGACGGCCCTCGCGCGCGCTACCTCGAGCCCCGGGGCCGGCGCCACGCGCTGGTGGAGGCTTTGCGCACGCAGGCCGATTTCCGGCGCCACAACCTGATGGAGACGCCCTACCCGGAGCCGGTGGGGGGCGGCGGCTTCGACATCATCTTCTGCCGCAACGTCCTCATCTACTTCACCCCGGAGGCCTTCCACCGCACCGTGTGGAACCTGGGGGAGCGGCTCGTCCCCGGCGGCGTGCTGGTGCTGTCCGCCGCGGAGCCCCTGCTCCAGGTGCCCCGGATGCTGCGGCTGCTGCCGTTCGAGCACGCGTTCTTCTACGTGCGCCTGGATGACGTGTCCGCTCCCGCGCCGAAGCGGGGCTCCGGTCGCTTCCCGGCGCTCCCCGTGGAGGGGCCGCCGAAGCGGGACCCCGGCCCGGTGCCCTCGGAGGTCGCGGCGCCCGAAGCGCTCGCGTCCCGGATGGCGGAGGCGGACTGGCTCTTCTCCTGCGTGCTCGATGGCGCCTCCACCGGCGTCTCCGACGCGGAGTCGGAGCGCGACCTGCGCCGGTGCCTGGAGCTGGATCCAGACCACGTCGCCGCCCGCTACCTGCTGGGGCTCCTGTTGGAGCAGTGCGGCCAGCCCGGCGCGGCCGTGGACGCGTACCGCCGGGCGCTCGCCGCGGTGGACTCCGGGCGGGCCCGGCCCGTGCCCTTCTTCCTCAACCTGTCCCGGCTCCGGGTGGCCTGCGCGCGGGCGGTGGAGCGGCTGGAGGTCGAAGGCCCGCGCTGAGGTCCGGGGGGCCTGCCTGCCTGGCCGGTGCGGCCGGGCGCCCCTGGAAACAGAAGCGGCGCGCGGAGCGCTTTGGACCTAGGATGCCGGGCCCATGCGCAGGCTCGTGCTCTTCGCCTTGTTGACCGCCGCCGTCCCCGGATGTTTCTACCCCGCCGACCGGGGTCGTGCCCTTGAAGCCAAGGTGGACCGCCTGGGAGCGGACAACGCCCGGCTCGCCGAGGAGCTGAAGGAGGCGCGTGAGCAGCTCGCCGCCACCCAGCCGAAGATCGACGAGAAGGTCGCCCAGGTGACCCAGGCCCTGCAGAGCCTGGACACCGCCGCGCGCCGCAAGGACGCGGACATCGGCGTGCAGTTCCAGAAGACGGTGGAGGACCTGGCGCAGCTGCGCGGCCAGGTGGAGACTTACCTCTACAAGATCGGGGAGTTGGAGGCGGCGCTCGGCAAGAGCACGGAGGAGACCAACCAGCGGCTCCTGGCGCTCCAGGGCACGGAGGCGGTGAAGGAGGCCGAGGCGAAGAAGAAGGCCGAGGAGCTCCAGCGCCCCGCGGACAAGAAGGACTTCCTCGCGCTCGCGCAGGACAAGGCGAAGGCGGGCGACGCGCTGGTGGCGCGCCAGCTCTACAACGAGTTCGTGAAGAAGTGGCCCAAGGACCCGCTCGTCGGCGAGGCGCACTTCGGCCTGGGGGAGACGTACTTCACCGAGGGCAAGTGCCGCGAGGCCCTCTTCGAGTACGGCAAGGTGGTGCAGGACTTCGCGAAGACGGCCTCCGCGCCGGACGCGTACCTGCGCTCCTCCGAGTGCTTCCAGAAGCTGAAGATGAAGGAGGAGTCGAAGCTCGCGCTGGAGGAGCTGGTGAAGAGCTACCCCAAGTCGGAGGCGGCCAAGACGGCGAAGACGAAGCTGGCGGAGCTGGACAAGAAGCCCGCCCCCGCCCCTGCCGCCCCCGCTCCGAAGAAGGCGAAGAAGTGAGCCCGCGCGCGCCCCGGCTCGCCGCGCTGGCGCTGCTGCTGCTCCTGCCGCTCATCGCGGGGGCCGCGCCGAAGAAGCTCGTGCTGCTCTTCACCGGAGACAATGGGGGCGAAATCGCCCCCTGTGGTTGACGCTACAACCCGTCTGGCGGTCTGGCCAGACGAACGACGGTCCTGAACCAGGAGCGCGCGAAGGGCGTGCCGGTGCTCGCACTGGACGCGGGCAACGCGCTCTTCAAGACCCTGGCGGATGGCCAGGATGCGACGGCGAAGCTGCGCGCGGGGCTCCTGCTGGAGCAGATGGGCGCGCAGGGCTACACGGCGATGGCCGTGGGCCAGCGCGACCTCGTGCTGGGCGTGGACTTCCTGAAGAAGAAGACGAAGGGGGCGAAGCTCAAGCTGCTGTCCGCGAACCTCGTGGACGCGAAGGGCCAGCCCCTGTTCCCCGCGTCCGTGGTGACGTCCGTGGGCGGGCTGAAGGTGGGCATCATCGGCGTGTCGCCCGCGTCGCCGGACCCCCAGGCTCCGGCGGGAGGCTCGGACGGCTCGGCCTTCCTGCCCCCAGGGGTCCGGGGCCTGCCGGTGGGGCCCGCGGTGGCCGCGGAGGTGAAGCGCCTGCGCCAGACGGCCCCGGTGGACCTGGTGGTGGTGCTGGCCGCGGTGCCCTACGTGGAGTCCGTGCGGCTGGCCCAGGGGGCCGAGGGCGTGGACTTCGTGGTGCAGTCGCACGACGGCCGGGGCGTGGGCATGGCGCAGCGCCAGGGCGTGTCCACGCTGGTGCCGCCCGGTGAGCGGGGCCGGCAGCTGGCGAAGCTGGAGGTGTCCCTGGAGGGCACCGGTCCCTTCAGCGACCTGGGCGAAGCGAACCGCGCCCGGGAGAGCCAGCGCATGGTGGAGGCGAACATCACGCGGGTGAACGAGCGGCTCAAGACGGAGAAGAACGAGGACGCGCGCCGCTCCCTCCAGGAGACGCTGGCCTCCTTCGAGGCCCGGCGCGATGCCCTGGCCCGCACCGCGGCGGCCAGTGGTCCGGCGACCGGGCGCACCTACCTGCTGACGTACCTGCAGCTGGGACCGGACGTGGCCTCCGACGCCACCGTCCAGCAGCAGGTGGAGCGCATCGAGCCGCCCGGCTCCACGGGGCACTGATCCGCTTCGCGCGGGCCCGACCTCATCCGTTCTGCGACGCTGCGTGAAACACGTGTTTCACGTACCTGTCGCGTCATGTCTCACGAGGGCCTGGCCCGCCGCAGAGCAGGCGAGCCACGTTACGTGGTTCGCATGGCAGGCGGGTTGCTGAGCGAATAATGTGAGCACCTGGATTCCGGCCCTCCACACCGCTCTCGCAGGAGCGGTGGGCCGTGCGTGATCGATAACGGGTGGCACTGCCTCGAGGGCCCGCGTCCGGAGTTCCGGGCGCCCGTCACGGGCCGGCTCCCGTCCAGAGTGCGGAGTCAATTCGATGAGCAGCAGCAGCGATCTGTCGAAGCGAATCGCGAATCTGTCGCCAGAGAAGCGCTCGGAGTTGCTGAAGAAGCTGGCGGCGCAGAAGCAGGCCGGCGGCGACGCGGGGGGGCATGGGGCGTTCCCCCGGAGGAATCGAGCACTTCCGGCGGAGCTCTCGTTCGCGCAGAAGCGGCTGTGGATCCTGGATCAGCTCGAGTCGGGCACCGCGCTCTACAACGTCCCGGTCGCGGTCCGGCTGGAGGGCGTGCTGGACGTGGGCGTGCTGGAGCGAGCGCTGCGCGAGGTGGTGCGCCGACATGAATCGCTGCGCACGACGTTCCACGCGGACGATGCGGGGCCGGTGCAGCGCTTCAGCGACGACGGGGTGCTGGAACTGGAGCATGGCGATGTGACGGCGGAGCCCGCCGACGCGCGCGAGGCGGAGGCCTGGCGTCGGGTGGAGGCCGGTGCACGGCAGCCGTTCGACCTGGCTCGGGGCCCGCTGATGCGCGCGCTGCTGGTGAAGCTGGGGGAGATGGACCACCTCCTGATGGTGGTGCTGCACCACATCGTGTCGGACGGGTGGTCGGTGGGGGTGTTGGTGCGGGAAGTGGCGGTGCTCTACGGGGTGTTCGCGCAGGGACAGCCGTCGCCGCTGCCAGAGCTGCCCATCCAGTACGCGGACTACGCGGTTTGGCAGCGCGAGCAACTGCGCGGCGCGGTGCTGGACAAGCAGCTGGGGTACTGGCGCGAGCAGTTGCGGGGCGCGCCGCCCGCGCTGGAGTTGATGACGGACATGCCCCGGCCCGCGGTGAGTGCCTTCCGGGGGGCTCGCAAGCCTGTCCAGTGGCCCCGGCCGCTGACGGAGGCGTTGAAGGTCCTGGCGCAGCAGGAAGGCGCGACGCTCTTCATGGTGCTGCTGGCGGGCTGGCAGACAGTGCTCGCGCGCTACTCCGGTCAGGATGACGTGAGCGTGGGCTCGCCCATGGCGGGCCGGACGCGCTCGGAGTTGGA